>CAVFWQ010000041.1:0-17824 GCA_963626285.1 bacterium
TGAAATCAGCATTTGTTATTTTATCATAGTCATGCTGAAAAAACAAGCCCGAACCCAAAGAATTCATGCAGAGAACCTAAAGAATTTACGCGACGGATTTCGCATCATGCAAAGCCTTTGGCGCTGCCGCATTGCTTGGAGATTGACGGAAAAAGCCGAAAGCCTTTTGCAAACCATGGATACAGAGGGGGTCCTTGAAACTTTTTACATTTTCCTGCCGATTCTTAACAAAATCGAAATACAAAGCGGGACGTTTTTTGATACAATAGCAAGGTCTGTGCCGATGGCCGCATCTTTGCGCGGCGGTCGGCTGTCCCGTGCGCGGGAAAAGATTGGAGGATGTTTTGATGAGCCTGTTGAGCGGTGTGATTTTGTGTCTGCGCGGTGTGCTGGTCGGCTTCGGCGCCATTTTGCCCGGCATCAGCGGCGGCGCGCTCTGCGCTGCCTTCGGTATGTATAAGCCGATTATGGAGCTGCTGGCGCATCCGATGAAGGCGCTGAAAAAGGACTGGCTGCGTCTGCTTCTGTTCGTCATCGGCGTCGGCATCGGCTTTGTCGGGCTGGCGGGCTTGACGGGCAATCTGCTGGCAAAGCACGAGCAGGAAATGACCTGCCTGTTCGTCGGCTTTGTGCTGGGCACTGTGCCCGGCCTGTGGCGCGACGCGGGCAAAACGGGGCGCTCCGCCTCCTCTTACGGCTCGCTCGGCATTGCCTTCGTTGCATTGACGGCCATTCTGCTGACCGTCCGCATCATCTCCGGCGGCGTGCAGCTTGCGCAGGATTTCTGGGGCTTCCTGCTGTGCGGCGTGCTGTGGGGTCTCAGCATGATTGTGCCCGGTCTCAGCTCGTCCACGCTGATTTTGTTCTTCGGCCTGTATGAAGCCATGCTGCTCGGCATCAAAACGCTGTCGCCGGGCGTGCTGCTGCCGCTGGCTCTGGGCATTGGGACGTGCATTTTGGTTTTGCCCAAGGCGGTCAATGCGGCCATTGATAAGTGGCCGTCGCAGATAAGCCATGCCATCATCGGCGTGGTGCTGGCCAGCACGGTCGTCGTCGTGCCGGAGGGCATTTTTGCCTCCGTCTCCGCCCTGCTCATCGGCTTTGCGTATATCGTCGTCGGCTTTATCTTCTCCTACATCGGCGATAAATGGTGCGCCAAGCTGGAAGAAAAAAGCGGAAAGTGACAAACGGGGAAGCGGACGGTGAAACGGCGCGCTCAAAGCACGGCGGAATTTCCGATTTCTCATTTCTTATGCCGAAGAAGGAGCAAAACGGTTGCGGGCAAAGAATACGAAAGATTATATTTTGATAACAAAGTGATTTTTATGAAAATCAATGAGGCCTTCATCCCGCATTTTGCCCAGCTCAACGGACAGCCCGCTCCGCTCGACGGCTAAATAGTCGGCCAGCTGTTGTCTGGAAAACGGAATATCAAACGCATAGCACCCGTGCCGCTGCGCCTCCGCCGAAAAGAAGGAGAGCAGCTTGGCGCGGGTCGTTCTTTGCGCCAGATGCGTGAGCTTTTCATTGCACCGAAGGGACTTTTCCGCCAGCACCTCCACCAAATTGCGGATAATGCGGCTGTGGTGCGTACATGCGGAGGAGCAGACCGTGAGGACGCGCCGCACGTTCAGCGTGAGGACGGAAACAGGTGTTTCCGCCATGACGCTCACATTGAGCGGGGCGTGCGGCGCACAGGCAAAGGCTGCGGCGAAGGTCTGCCCCGCCTCGGCCTTTGACAGGATGCTGCGGTTGCCCCAGACGTCCTCCTGAAAAATGAGGACGCTGCCTTTCAGGACAAGCCCGATGGCCTCAACGCTTTCGCCCGCCCGAAGCAGGTACGCGCCCTTTTCAAAATGCTCCGTTTTTGCCTCCAGGCAGGAAAGCACCGTTTGCAGCTCGTCTTGTTCAATGCCGCGGAAAAGGCGGGACGGCAGGAGGATGTCAGCATAATTTTCCATCAAAACGCCTCTTTCGTTGAAAATTCAACAGACTGTTCGGTTTGATTATAGTATAATCATGCCGTAAAAGCAAGGAGGGATGATGATGAAACGGCGAATCATTGAAATCAATCAGGAAAAGTGCAACGGCTGCGGCGCCTGCGCGGCGGCGTGTCACGAGGGCGCCATCGCCATGGTGAACGGCAAGGCGCAGCTCATGCGGGACGATTACTGCGACGGGCTGGGCGATTGTCTGCCCGCCTGCCCGACCAACGCCATCTCCTTTGTGGAGCGCGAGGCGGCGGCCTATGACGAAAAGGCCGTGCTGGAAAGCAAGAAAAAGAAGATGCAGGAAAAAATGCAGCGGGAGGGCAAGACGCTACCCTGCGGCTGTCCCGGCACGAACTCACGGAAAATCGAGCATGAGGCGCCGGAAAGCTGCGAAACGGCGTATGTATCGCCGGTGAGCCGGCTTTCCCAGTGGCCTGTGCAGATTAAGCTCGTCCCCGTCAACGCGCCTTATTTTGACGGTGCGCGGCTGCTCATCGCCGCCGACTGCACGGCCTATGCCTATGCCGCCTTCCATGAGCGCTTTATCAAGGGGCATATCACGCTGGTCGGCTGCCCGAAATTGGACAGTGTGGATTATGCCGAAAAGCTGACGGAGATCATCCGCGGCAACAACATCAAAAGCGTTACCGTGGTGCGCATGGAGGTGCCCTGCTGCGGCGGGCTGGAGCACGCGGCCAGGACTGCCCTGCAAAACAGCGGGAAATTCATCCCGTGGCAGGTCGTGACCATCTCCGTGGACGGAAGGATACTGGACGAATGAGCGGCAGGGAAGATGCGCTCATCGGCGCGCTGGTCGGCCTGGCGCGTTCTGCGGACGGTGAAAGCGACCCTCTGCCCGATGTGTGGGCGCTGCTCACCGAGGGGCTTGCGATGGTTTCAACGCAGCCGGGCGATGCGGTCTGTGACGAGCTGATTCGCCGCATCCATGCAGAGCGCGACCGCATGGCGCCGAACTGCGCCCTCTGCACCGCGCATTGCGGCCGGACGGACGACTATGACACGGCGCTGCTTGATAAGGACGATGCGGAGGTTCGCCGCTGCAAAACGGATATTTTATGCGATTTGCATGATATGGCGCTCCGCCTGCGGCAGGGGCTGTTTTCCGCGGAAAAAGGCGAGGAAGCCCGGCGCTTCACGGTCAGGGCGCTCAATGCCTTCGGCGCGGAATGGGAGGCGGAAGCGCTGCTGCCCGTCAGGCGCGAAGCGAGCCGTCTGGCGGCCGTCTGAAGGCGCGGAGCGGCTCGGCCTGTGCAAAATCCGCCGATGATGACGCTTCCGTGTGTCTTGACATTCCGCCCCTGAATGCGCTATACTTTTTGCGGTTAAGGAAACTTAACCGTGAGTGTACCGTCCGAACGGGACGGAAAGGAGCGGCATATGATCGAGACGACGGTGAAAATCGACGGCATGATGTGCGGCATGTGCGAAGCGCACGTCAACGATGTCATTCGCAGAACCTTTCAGGTGAAAAAGGTCAGCTCTTCCCACAGCAAGGGACAGACGGTCATTGAATCCGAAGCGCCGCTGGACGAGGCCGCGCTGCGCAAGGCCATCGCCGATACGGGCTATCAGGTCACGGCGGTCAGCAGCCGTGAGGCGGAAGCAAAGAAGGGGCTCTTCGGGCTGTTCAAAAAATAATGCTTTCCCGCATAAAAAATCCCGCTGCAGGGTTTTGATTCCGCAGCGGGATTTTTTTCGATCGGATCTTTCGGCCGTGCGGGGCGGAAAGGCTTTGCCCCGCACAAAAAAACGAAGAGGGATTCATCGCATCCGAATCATTCGTAATCAACGACCGCTCTCTCCAGCATGGCGGCATGGACGACGGCCTGCATCGCCTTGTGCTTGGGATGATTTTGATAGAAGGCCAGCGCCTCTCGGCTTTCGTACTCAGCGTACAGGCAAAGATCCCAGCCCTTCGGGTTAAAGTTAACGCCGACCTCCAGCTTGTTCAAGCCTTCGATTTGCCCGACCAGCGCCTCCAAGCCCTGCTTGATCTTCTGCGCGTTCGCCTGCTTATTTTCGTCCTTTAATTTCCAGAAAACGATGTGACGCACCATATACCTGTCCTCCTTATGTTTTATGAGCGCAGCTCGGCATCAAAGCCTTCTTTGGCGGTTTTCAGCACCTTCTTCATCAGCCCCGTGATTTCTTCCTCGGTCAACGTATGGTCTTCGGCGCGGAAGGACAGGGAGAAGGCGACGGACTTTCTGCCCTCGCCCACCTGTGCGCCGCGGAACACGTCGAACAGGGCGATGTCCTCCAGCATCCGGCCGCAGGCGATTTTCATGGCCTGCATGACAGGGCCGACGGGCTGGGAATCGTTCATCACCAGCGCAATGTCGCGGCTGACCGCCGGGAAGCGGGCAATGGCCTGCACATGCCCCATCGGGCTTGCGCATTCGCTCAGCGTGTCCAGCATGATATGGGCGACATAGGTGCGCTTGTCCAGCTCGTAATTCCGCATGACATCGGGATGCACCTCGCCGACCACGGCGACCACGCGCCCTTCGCTTACCAGCGCGGCGCGGCGACCGGGATGCAGGTACGGCTCGGAGACAGTCTCAATGGTGTATTCCGCGCCCGCATCGTGCAGCAGCGCTTCAACCGCCGTGCGCACGGAGAAGAAGTCCTCGTCCCTGCCGTAGGCGCAGAGGCAGAGCGCCCGCTTTTCGGTCGGCAGATTTTCCGCCGTCCTGTGCAGGTTGTCAAACACCTTGCCGATTTCGTAGATGCGCGCCTCCTGATTGCCGTGCGCCATGTTGGTTGCCGCGGTGGTCAGCACGCCGCAAAGCAGGGTGGTGCGCATGAAGGCGGTGTCCTCGCCTAAGGGATTTAAGAGCGGCAGCGCCTGCAGACGCTCGTCCTTTTCGTCCAGGCCGAGCTGCTCCAGCTTCTTCTTGGCAATGAAGGAGAAGGTCATCGTTTCATAATAGCCCATGCCGGAGAGCAGCGCCCGCAGCCTGTCCTGCTGCTTCATGTGGGCGCTGCGGAAGCCGTTCGCCGCGCCCTGTAAGGGGGTGCAGGGAATCAAATCATAGCCCGCGTAGCGCAGGACTTCCTCGCAAAGGTCCGCTTCGCCGTCCACATCCTGCCGGAAATCCGGTGCGGTGGCGGTCAGCGTATCGCCGTCCAGCGAAACGGTGAAGAAGAGCTTTTCCAGGATTTCCTTCATCTGCTCCGGCGGCAGCGCCACGCCCGCCCGCTGCTGAATGCGTTTGACGGAGGCGGTGATCGGGCGGTGCGTCTGCGGATGCCCGTAAATATCGATGACGCCGGGGACGACATCGCCCGCGTCCAATTCGTTGACGAGGCGGCAGGCGCGCTGCAAAGCGTCCATGACGGTCATGGGCGATACGCCGCGCTCAAAGTGCCCGCTGGCCTCCGTGCGGATGCCCAACGAGCGGGCGGAGATGCGGATGCTGGCGCGGTCAAACGCTGCCGCCTCAAACAACACCTCATGCGTGTTCTCGGTGATTTCGCTCTCCTCGCCGCCCATGATGCCGGCCAGACCCGTCGGCCCGTGCTCGTCGCATATCATCAGTTCTCCGCCCTTCATGGCGTAATCTTTGCCGTCCAGCGTCCTGAGCGGCTCGTTTTTCTGCGCACGGCGCACGATGATATGGCGGCCTTCCACCTTGTCAAGGTCAAAGGCGTGCATGGGATGCCCCGTTTCAAGCATCACGAAATTGGTGATGTCCACCACATTGTTGATGGAGCGCATGCCGGCCGCATGAAGCGCCTGACGCAGCCACATGGGGCTTTGGCCGATGCGCACATTTTTGATGACCCGCGCCGCATAACGCGGGCAGAGGTCGGCGTCTTTGACCTCGACCTTTGCAAAATCACGGATATCGCCCTCGCCGCAGTCCTTGACGGTGATGTCCGGCAGCGTAAGCTCCGTCCCCATCGCTGCGGCGGTCTCCCGCGCCACGCCCCAGACGCTCAGGCAGTCCGGGCGGTTGGCCAAGATTTCAAAATCGATGACATGGTCGTTGAAGCCGAAGATCTCCTTGACGTCCATGCCCAGCGGATAATCTTCGTTTAATATCAGCAGCCCCGCATCGCCGACAGAGGGATACAGATCCTCCGGCACGCCGATCTCCGTGGACGCGCACAGCATGCCGCAGCTTTCCACGCCGCGCAGCTTGCCCTTTTTGATGTGAACGCCGCCCGGCAGCTCCGCGCCGACCAGCGCCACGGGGACTAAAATGCCCTCGCGCACATTGGGCGCGCCGCAGACGATTTGCAGCGGCTCGCCCTGCCCGACGTCCACCGTGCAGACGTGCAGATGGTCGCTGTTTTCATGGCTTTTGCAGGTCAGCACCCGCCCGACCACGACGTTTTTCAAATCCTTGCCCAAGTCCTCAATGCCCTCAACGCCCGTGCCGGTCATGATCATGCGGCTCTCGTATTCATTCGGCGTCATGGGAATGGGCGCATAGCGTTTGAGCAGATTCATCGAAACCTTCATATATCAGCCGCCCCCTTATCGAAACTGCCTGAGGAAGCGCAGGTCTCCCTCGTACATCAGGCGCATATCCGTGATGCCGTAGCGCAGCATGGTGATGCGCTCCAGACCGATGCCAAAGGCAAAGCCGGAATACTTCTGCGGGTCGATGCCGCACATCTCCAGAACATGCGGGTTGACCATGCCGCAGCCCAGCACCTCAATCCAGCCCGTGCCCTTGCACATCCGGCAGCCCTTGCCGCGGCAGTTCACGCACGTCAGGTCCACCTCGGCGCTCGGCTCGGTGAAGGGGAAGAAGGAGGGACGGAAGCGCACCTGAATGTCATCGCCGTACAGACGCTTGGCGAAGGCATCGAGCGCGGCCTTTAAATCGCCCATCGAGACATTTTCGTCAATGACCAGACCCTCGATTTGATGGAAAACAGGGCTGTGCGTCGCGTCCACCTCATCGGCGCGGTATACGCGGCCGGGGCAGATGATGCGGATGGGCGGCTTTCTGCTCGTCATCGTGCGCGCCTGCACGGGAGAGGTGTGGGTGCGCAGAACGGTGTTTTCGTTGATGTAGAAGGTGTCCTGCGCATCGCGGGCGGGATGGTCTTTGGGAAGATTCAAAAGCTCAAAATTGAAATGGTCAAGCTCGACCTCCGGCCCCTCGACTACCTCATAACCAAGCCCCACAAAGCAGTCCACGACCTCATTGAGGACAAGAGAAATGGGGTGCGGCATGCCGACCTTCGGCAGCTCCCGCGGCTCGGTCACGTCCACCGCCTCGCGCTTGAGCTTCAGCTCCCGCTCCCTGGCCTGCAGAACGCGCTGACGCTCATCGAGCAGGGCGGACAGGCGCTCCCGCTTTTCGTTGATCATCTGACCGATTTTCGGCCTGTCCTCCGCAGAGACCTGCCCCATGCCGCGCAAAAGCGCCGTCAGAGAGCCCTTCTTGCCCAGCACCTTGACACGCAGCGCATCCAAGGCGGACAAATCGTTCAGGCCGGACAGCTCGTCTTCCATTTCCTGACCGATGCGCGTTAAGTCTTCTTTGATACTCATTGTCCGATTTCACCCTCCTGTCTTGGCATGAAAAAACGCCCCGCGCCTGATGAAAACAGGCGCATGGGGCGTCGAAAGCGCAACGCTGTACCACCCATGTTCGGCGGGGAAACCGCCCTCATAGCCCTCTTAACGCGAGGAAACGGCGGAAACTACGCACGCGCCTTTCGCGCTTCATCCCCGCGGCTTGGAAGCGAATGCCCCGCCGCGTCCCCTGAGACGGCTTGCAGCCAGTGACCGCCTCTCTCTGCCGGAACGCCTCGGCGCGGGGGTTGTTCTTCCGCATCGCCGTTGTACGGATTCTATCACGCGCACGATCAAAAGTCAACCGTTTCAGCGAACGCTCAGCCCCTAATCCACCGTTTCTCCCGTCAGCGCCTTCCATGCATTGCGAAGGGTCGTCTGATTCTGAACGCCGTAGTTGGGGTCGTTCTGCCTGCACTCGTCCATATCGCGCAGGAAGTGGACGCAGAGATGGCCGTCAAAGCCGTTGTTCGTGATCGAGCCGGTCAAATGCGGACGGTCGTGCATGGTCGCCATCGTCCAACGGCCGTCCGGCAGACGGACATACACCGTCTGCACCGTCCAGCCGATTTTGCCGAAGGACCTGAACATGAGCAGCGTGTCCTTGAGGGTCGCCGGCTGGCAGTCCGCATGGCGGCCGCGGGCGTAGACCTTGAGCGTCCACGAAAGCCCCGTGTCCGGGTCATAGATGAGCAGGGAGCTGCCGCTTGCAAGCGCGGGCTTCACGACATTGTACCAATGCAGGAGCTGCACCTGGGCGTCGGACGGACCGTTCATGTAACCGTCGCTGTCGCTCAGCGTCAGGCAGGGCGTCGCGGACATCCCCTTGGCGTGTCCGCTGTACAAAAGCGCCTGTGTGGATGCGCCCGCCACGCCGTCCGTGGTCAGCCCGTTGCGCATCTGGAAATTCAGCACGGCGAGATAGGTCGTTTCATCGAATTTGCCGTTGACGCTGACGGCATAGTCCAGCTCCCTGAGCGCCGCCTGCATCCTGCTGACCGCAGCCGCGTCCGGCGCGTAGTCGTCATAATAGATATGCAGAGCCTCGTAGCTGTTCAAATCGTCCGAATAGGCGATGGCGGCATCGGAGAACAGGACGGTAAAGGTGTTTTTGCCCGCCTTGCCGTCCTCGGTCAGGCCGTGCAGCTTCTGGAACTGCCTGACCGCCGCGACGGTCTGCGCGTCATAGATGCCCGTGACGCTGCTTATATAATTCAGCTCCCGCAGCCGCTCCTGCACAAGGCGCACATCGCTGCCCGTCATGCCGGAGGTCAGCGTTCTGCTGAGCGTGTCCGTATCGTAAGAAGGCGCAGCCGTCGGCGTCGGCGATGGCGACGGGGTCGGCGTAAATGCATCCTCCCTGCCGAACACCAGATAGCTGGTCAGCACATAGCCCGTCTGCCCGCCGTAGGTGACCGTGCACCATTTTTCGCCCACGCTTTGAACGGTCAGCACCGTTTTGTTGGGGATGAGCCTGAGCGCTGCGGCGCTTGTGGAGGCCGTTTTCCGCAAGGTGAGCGTGCCGCCGGTGGTCTTGACCGTGGCCGTCAGCCCGTCAGCCGAGTTGTCCGGCGTGGGCGTCGGCGAAGCGGTCGGGGTCGCCGTGAAGACCTGCACATCGGAAAATACCAAATAGCTTGTCAGCACATAGCCCGTCTTCCCGTCATAGGTGGTCTTGCACCACTTGCTGCCCTTTTCCGATACGGTGAGGACGGTCTGATTCGGGATGTATCTGAGCGCCGCGCTGCCGGTGGACTGGCTCGTGCGCAGGGTGAGCGTGCCGCCGGTGGTCTGCACCCGCGCCGTTATCGTGGAATCGATTTGGGCGGTGGGGGTGGGAGACGGCGTTGCGGTGTAATTGTTGTAGTTAAAATTGAGATAGCTTGTCAGTACATAGCCCGTCTGTCCGTCATACGTCGTTTTGCACCATGCGCTGCCCTTTTCCGACACGGTGAGGACGGTCAGGTTGGGGATATATCGGAGCGCCTTCGCGCCTGTGGACTGGCTTTGCCGCAGGGTGAGCGTGCCGCCCGTGGTCTGCACGCGGGCTGAGGTAGTCTGCGTCTGAATGTCAAAATTGAGATAGCTTGTCAGCACATAGCCCGTCTGCCCGTTATATGTTGCTTTGCACCACTTGCTGCCCTTTTCCGATATGGACAGGACGGTCAGGTTGGGGATGTATTGAAGCGCCTTTGCGCTCGTGGACTGGCTCTGCCGCAGGGTGAGCGTGCCGCCGGTGGTCTGCACCCGAGCCGTTACCGTTGAATCGATTTTGGCGGTCGGGGTGGGGGACGGCGTCGCGGTGTCATTGCTGCTGTAATTAAAATTCAGATAGCTGGTCAGCACATAACCGGTCTTCCCGTTATACATCGTTTTGCACCACTTGCTGCTCTTTTCCGATACGGTGAGGACGGTCAGGTTGGGGATATATTGAAGCGCCTTCGCGCCCGTGGACTGGCTCTGCCGCAGAGTGAGCGTGCCGCCCGTTGTCTGCACCCGCGCTTTGACACCGGCTGAAGAAACGGCGGCGGACGCCGGGATTGACGCTGCATCGGGCTTAAAGGACGGCGCAAGCAGGTACAGGCGCGTCAGGGTCTTGTCCCCCGCCTGTCCGTCCGAGGTGAGCTTCTGCTCCTTCTGAAACTGCATGACGACCTTTTCCGTGCCTGCGCCGAATATGCCGTCCGTGATCAGGTCATACCCAAGCGATGCCAGCGCGGACTGCATGTTCAGAACCGCCGCGCCGCTGTCGCCCTTCTCCAAGGTCTCATATTTAGCCAATGCCGAGCCGCTGAAAAGCAGCGAACAGAGCACCAAAAAGCCGGCCAGCGTCCGAACGCGCCCTGCTTTCATCATGCATCCTCGCCTCCCATACTTTCGATCATCGCAGGATAGCATATCACATTATGTCTGAATTGTAAACCATTATTACGGAAATGTTACAATTCTTACGCAAAATGAATACGCAGCCTTCTCTGCGCCGAAGCTTCCGAAAAGGATTTTCCTTCCCCTTCACCAAATTAGAAATTATCAGAATTATGCCCACAATACACATTGCAATTTATAGGAAAAAACTTTATACTTTTAGTACGATGAAGCACGCTCTTTTTTGACGCGGTTTTGACAAACCTTCGGACAAAAACAGGCAGGAAGAGATGAAAAACGGTCAAAATCGTGCTGAAATGTGCATTGATTCTAAAGGAGTGAAGGACATGCTGCGCAAGAAACGCTGCGTCGCCATGCTGCTGGCGGGCGGGCAGGGAAGCCGTCTGGGTATTTTGACCAGCCACATGGCCAAGCCTGCCGTCCCCTTTGGCGGCAAATACCGCATCATTGATTTTCCCCTCAGCAACTGCACCAACAGCGGCATTGACGTGGTGGGTGTGCTGACCCAATACCGCCCGCTGGAGCTGAACGCCTACATCGGCAGCGGCGCGCCGTGGGACTTGGACTTAAACAGCGGCGGCGCCTTCGTCCTGCCGCCGTACCAGACCGGCAAGACCGGCGAATGGTACAAGGGCACGGCCAACGCGATTTATCAGAACATCGCTTTCATCGCCCAGTATAATCCCGACTATGTGCTGATTCTCTCCGGCGACCATATTTATAAAATGGATTATGCCGCCATGCTCGCGCATCACATCAGCCATCAGGCGGATGTGACCATTGCCGTGCGTCAGGTGCCGTGGGCGGAGGCCAGCCGTTTCGGTATCATGAACACGGATGATGACGACAACATCCTTGAATTTGAAGAAAAGCCGGCGAATCCCAAATCCAACAACGCCTCCATGGGCGTGTATGTGTTCTCGTGGGACAAGCTGCGCAAATATCTGGAGGCGGACGAGGCCGACCCCGATTCCTCCAACGACTTTGGCAAGAACGTCATTCCGCGCATGCTCAAAGACGGTCAGAAAATGACGGCCTATTCCTTCAACGGCTATTGGAAGGACGTCGGCACGATCGAGAGCCTGTGGGAAGCCAACATGGATCTGCTGGCCGAAACGCCGGAAATCGATTTGCATGACAAGGCTTGGCGCATCTGCGGCCGCAACGAGGGCTATATGCCCCAGTACATTGCGGCCGGCGCGGAGCTTTCCAACTGCCTGATCACCGAGGGCTGCGTGGCGGAAGGGCGCGTGACGCACAGCATCCTGTCCTCCGGCGTCGTCATCGAAAAGGGTGCGCAGGTCATTGACAGCGTGATTATGCCGGGCGCCCGCATCAAAGCGGGGGCTTCGGTCGTCCGCGCCATCGTTGCGGAAAACGCCTGCGTGGGTGAAAATGCGCGGGTGGGCGAATCGCATGGCAAAATCGCCGTGGTCGGCATCGGCGTGCAGGTCGCGCCGGACGGCATCGTTCACGCGGGTGAGCAGTACGAACCCTGACCGTTTTGCAGAAAGGAAGCAAACAGCCATGAAAAAAATGATGGGCTTGATTTATACGGGCGATCAGGATGCGCGGCTGCGCGAGCTGACCGCCATGCGGGCGGTGGCTGCCGTGCCCATGCTGTCCCGCTACCGCCTGATCGATTTTCCGCTCGCCTCGATGGTGGGCAGCGACATCCGCAACATCGGCGTCATTATGCAGCGCAACTATCACAGCCTGATGGACCATCTGGGCTCCGGCAAGGAATGGGATTTGCACGGCAAGCGCGAGGGTCTGGTCATCCTGCCGCCTTTCGTCACACAGGGCAATGTGGGCGTCTATGAAGGCTTTTTGGACGCCCTGCGCAGCAATCTGCCGTTCCTGCGCCGCAGCAAGGAAAAATACATCGTCCTGACGAACAGCTATATGCTCTACTCCCTGTCGTTTGACGATATGCTGAGCTTCCACGAGGCAAAGAATGCGGATGTGACCGTCCTGTATACGCACGACAAGAACGCCCGCCGCAACGGAAGCGGCAAGTATGCGCAGCTTGATGAGGACGGGCGCGTGACGCAGCTGGAGGTAGACCCCGTCATTCCGCGCTTTGACGCAACGCTGACCGAGACCTTCCTTGTCCGCCGCGAGCTGCTCATCATGCTCATCGACAGAGCCACCTCCCGCGGGCAGTACCACTTTACGCGCCAGCTGCTGATGAACGCCGTCAACGACCGCTCTTTGGCCGTGTACGGCTATGAGTGCCCCGGCCGCGTCTGGCCGATCGACTCCGTGCAGGCGTATTATCAGTGCAACATGGATTTGCTGAAGCCCGAAAACAGCGCCGCCGTCTTCGTCCCCGGCCGTCCCGTCTGGACCAAGCTGCGCGATGAGATGCCCTCTCGCTACGCATCCGGCTCAAAGGTGCAGAATTCCTTCATCGCCGACGGGTGCGTCATCGAGGGCACGGTGGAAAACAGCGTGCTGTCCCGCTCCGTGCGCGTGGAAAAGGGCGCGGTGGTCAAGAACAGCATCATCATGCAGGACAGTCACATCGGCGCGAATGCGGAGCTGGACCACTGCATCCTGGACAAGCAGGTGACCGTGCGCGAAAGCGCCCGCTTGATAGGGCCTGCGGCGTACCCGATTCTGATTGCGAAAAATTTGA
Organism: bacterium; assembly: GCA_963626285.1. Taxonomy (GTDB): domain Bacteria; phylum Bacillota; class Clostridia; order Christensenellales; family Aristaeellaceae; genus CAVDRM01. The sequence continues at coordinate 13,079 of CAVFWQ010000041.1, forward strand.
CGGTGTAAATAAAGGAATTATCAGCCCGATTGCCGAAATCATAGAAAGGCGACCGAACGCAAGCCGCAGAGCGGGCGCCGGCCGCCTCTTCATTTTTTGAAACATCGAAGGAGGGAATGTCTCCATGAATATCCTGTTTGCAGCCAGCGAATGCGTACCGTTTATCAAAACAGGCGGTTTGGCGGATGTCACCGGCGCGCTGTCCGTGACGCTGGCACAAAAGGGGCATGACGTGCGCGTCATGCTGCCGCTGTATGCCGCCATTCCGGAAGAATATGTGCGGCAGATGCGCCATGTGATCGACTTTGACGTGCAGCTCGGCTGGCGCAAGCAGTATTGCGGCATCGAGGAGCTGAAGCGGGACGGCGTGACCTACTACTTTGTGGACAACAAATATTACTTCGGCCGCAGCTATGTGTACGGCTTGGGCGGGGATGAATACGAGCGCTTCGGCTTCTTCTGCCGCGCCGCGCTGAATGCCCTGCCGCTCCTGAATTTTAGGCCGGATGTCATTCACGCCAACGACTGGCAGACCGGCATGGTGCCCGCCCTGCTTAAAATTCAGTACGCGCATCTGCCCTTCTTTGCGGACATCAGGACCGTCTACACCATCCATAACCTGCAATATCAGGGCGTGTTCGGAATCGACCAGTTCAAGGACATTTTCAGCCTTCCGGACGACGTTTTCACCGCCGACAAGCTGGAGCATTTCGGCAGCGCCAGCTTCATGAAGGCCGGCCTTGTCTATGCGGACGAAATCACCACCGTCAGCCCCAGCTATGCCGAGGAAATCCAGACCGCCTACTACGGCGAACGGCTGGACGGGCTTCTCCGCGCCAAACGCAACCATTTAAGCGGCGTGCTGAACGGCATTGATGTCGTCGATTATGACCCCGCCACGGACAAGAATCTGGCCGCCAATTATTCCGCCGACGCGCCCGAAAATAAGAAAGCCTGCAAGCGTGCCCTGCAGGAAACGCTGGGCTTGGAGGTGCGCGACAGCGTGCCGGTCATCGGCATGGTGGGACGTCTGACCGCCCAGAAGGGGCTGGATCTGGTGGATCATATCATCGGCGAACTGATGCAGGAGGACGTGCAGCTGGTCGTCTTGGGCATGGGCGATGCCCGCTACTTCAACCTCTTCAGCTGGGCGGAGCAGCGCTATCAGGGGCGCGTGGCTGCGCGCTTCCAGATGGACCATCAGCTTGCGCACAGAATCTACGCGGGCGCGGATATGTTCCTGATGCCCTCTCAGTTTGAGCCGTGCGGTCTTTCCCAGATGATTGCTCTGCGCTACGGAACCGTGCCGATTGTCCGCGAAACAGGCGGCCTGCGCGATACGGTGCTGTCCTACAACGACGCCAACGGCGCGGGCAACGGCTTTACCTTCTTCAACTATAATGCGCACGATATGCTGTATACCATTCGCCGCGCCCTGTACTTCTATCATAACCGCCGCGACATCTGGACGCTGCTCATGCGCCGCGGCATGGAGGGCGACTATTCGTGGAATCATTCCGCCGAAACATACCTCTCCCTCTACGCCAGCATGACGGGCATTCAGCCTGCGACCGTCCCCGCGTCCAAGGCCGAGCCGACGGCAGACGCGCCCAAGGAAGACGAAGCCGCGAAGACGAAGGTATCCGAAGCGGAAGCCCCCGCCAGGCCCAAGCGAAAGCCCGCCGCCAAAAAGGCGGCCGCATCCAAATCGGCAGAAGCGAAACCCGCCGTAAAGAAGCCTGCCGCGAAGAAACCGACGGCGAAAAAGCCGAAGGCGTAAGCATATCGCCGATTTATCCGCCCGTCAGAGATTGAACAGTCGATTTGGCAGCCACGATCATAAAAGATAACCCTTTCATTTCAAAAAACGACAAAATATGATAAAGCAGCCGGAAAAGCAGAGCGTGCCGTAACGGGTGATTCCGTGTACGGACGCGGCGCTCCGGCTGCTTTGCCAATCAAAGGACTGCGAAACAGGAAGACTTTTTGTTCGATTTTTCTTTACAGCGTGATCTCTTTTGTCTGCACCCTGCATTCTGCGTATTTTTCCAGCGCGGGGGCGATGGTATGGGCGAGGTAATCCCGCGTCTGCATGGGCGCACAGCCGACATAGAGGGACGGCTGAAGGCGTTCCGTCAGCTCGGCCATGCTCATGGGAAACTGGTCGTCTGCGGCAATGCGCTCGATCAAATCGCAGGGCTTGCCCTCGTCCTTGACCTGCGCGCCGGCGGCCATCGAATGCACGCGAATGCGCTCATGCAGCTTCTGCCGGTCGCCGCCCGCCTTGACCGCGTCCATCAAAATGTTTTCTGTCGCCATGAACGGCAGCTCCTCGCGCAGATGCTTTTCAATGACCCGCTCGTGCACGACCAAGCCGCCTGCCACGTTCAAATACAGCGACAACACGGCGTCGGCGCAGAGGAAGCCCTCGGCGATCGAAATGCGGCGGTTGGCGCTGTCGTCCAGCGTCCGCTCCAGCCACTGCTCCGCGGCGGTCATCGCGCCGTTCTGCGCGTTGGCAATCAGGTGGCGGCACAGCCCCGCCATCCGCTCGCAGCGCATGGGATTGCGCTTGTACGCCATTGCGGACGAGCCGACCTGCGTCTTTTCAAACGGCTCCTCGATTTCCTTTTCGTGCGCCAGCAAGCGGATATCCGTGGAAAATTTGTGTGCGCTTTGGGCGATTTGGGACAGGAAATTCAGCACCCGCGCATCCGTTTTGCGGGAATAAGTCTGGCCGGAAATGGGCACGGCGGCGGCGAAGCCCATTTTTTCGCAGATGAGCGCGTCCAGATGCTTCACCTTGTCAAAATCGCCGTCAAACAGCTCCAAAAAGCTCGCCTGTGTGCCGGTCGTCCCCTTACAGCCCAGCGGCCTCAGGGTGCTCAGCACAAATTCGCACTCCTCCAAGTCCAGCATCAAATCGTTGAGCCACAGCGCGGCGCGTTTGCCGACCGTGGTGGGCTGGGCGGGCTGAAAATGCGTATACGCAAGGCACGGCACATCGGCGTATTTGTCCGCAAACGAGGCCAGCACGCGCACGATTTCAACCAGCCGCCCCTGCAGCAGCTTCAGCGCGTCGCGCAAAATCAGCACATCGGCGTTGTCGCCCACATAGCAGCTTGTCGCGCCCAAATGGATGATCGGCGCGGCCAGCGGGCATTGGTCGGCATAAGCGCAGATGTGCGCCATGACATCGTGCCGAAGCCGGCGCTCATAGTCTGCGGCCTTGTCAAAATCAATGTCCTCCGTGTGCGCCTGCATTTCCTTTACCTGCGCCTCGGTGACGGGCAGACCCAGCTCCATCTCACTTTGCGCCAAAATGACCCACAGCCGCCGCCATAAAACCGCCTTGTGCCGCGCAGAAAAAAGCGCCTGCATTTCATCGCTGGCGTAGCGCGTGGAAAACGGCGATCGATACCTGTCCATGTCCGTCATAGCCGTGCCTCCCCGAAATTTGTCTGCCTTAGTATAGCGCATTTGCGGGACGGGCGCAAGGGCGGAAGCAAGGCGGGCAAATATCGTTTTTTTCGAGGACAACATTCTTCGAAGTCCAAAGGATGGCTCTCCGCACCCCTTTCAGACAGGCGCTTGGAAAAGGAAACGTACGGGCTGCTTGGGAATATCAAAGAATCATTTTTCTTTATGTTATGGCGCGGAAATGGTATACTGTCAAGCACTGCGCGAGGGAGGCTTTTATGCGTTATTTTTTCGTGATGCCGTCGCCCGTCGGGGAACTGACGCTGACGGAGGAGGACGGGCGGCTGGTCGGGCTTTCTTTTGAGAGAGGGCGCATTTCGGATGCGGCGGAACAGCCGACGCCCCTGCTGTTGTGCGCGAAAACGCAGCTGGAGGAATATTTTTCGGGCCGACGCAGGGCTTTTGTCCTGCCGCTTGCGCCCAGGGGAACGCCCTTTCAGCAGGCTGTGTGGCAGGCGCTTCGGCAGATTCCCTACGGCGAAACGCGCACCTACGGCGAAATCGCCGGGCAAATCGGCCGCCCCCGCGCCGCCCGTGCCGTCGGCATGGCCAGCCATCAGAACCCAATTGCCGTCATTCAGCCCTGCCACCGCGTTATCGGCGTCTCCGGCCGTTTGATAGGCTACGCCGGCGGACTGGACAGGAAGGCATATCTGCTGCGGCTGGAGCAAAAATCAGGCGCGGTTTTTAAAGGCAATGACATCCCGTTTTAACGTTGTTAAACGCATAAATAACAAAAAATTGCGCAAACCCGCAAAAGCAGAGGGCTGTAAAAAAGGCCGAACCCTGCGAAAAGTATCTGCGGGCTCTTTAGGCATATGTTACAGCACTGTCCTTCTCGATGTATCCGCAGCCGTTTTGCGCACCGCACTCGGCGGATACCCATATGCTTTTTTAAACAGCCGGTTGAAAGACGAAAGCGTCTTAAAGTCAACCTTTTGCGAAATATTCAGAACACTCTCATATGTATTTTTCAGCAGATGTTCGGCGATGCTTAATCGCACATCAATAATATACTGCTGCGGGCCCACGCCAACAACTGCAGTGAAATGCTTCCTGAAAGTACTGACCGACATATTGCAGTACTGAGCCAAATGATCAACGGTAAGATCCGAAGCATACTCTGTTGCTATTTTGTGCTGCACAAACATCATTGTTTCCTGATAGATGCTCGCTCGGGCAGGAGTTGCGTCAGCCTTTAACGATTGAATTTCAATGGTCAGTGCACGCAGGAGACACTTGCATTCCTCCTGCCATTCCTTATGC
>CAVFWQ010000042.1:0-17277 GCA_963626285.1 bacterium
CACTTTTTTTGCACACCGAATCATCTGAAAACTCAATTTTGCAAGTTGCTTATCGAAAAAATGCAAATTTAAAAAATTTTTTCTAGAAAAAGAAGGAATTTCGAATTTTAGACAGAATAGAATATTCGTATTTGAAATTCCGGCGTTTGCCGTATTCGGAGGGTAACCATTATGCCGCTCACCTTGTCTTCTGCCTGCCAAGCCATTGCCCCGTCCATCACACTGAAGCTGAATGCCATGGTCGCCGATATGAGAGCCAAGGGAGATGATGTGGTGGCACTCGGCGCCGGCGAACCGGATTTTGACACGCCCGCGCACATCCGTCAGGCCGGTATCCGTGCCATCGAAGAGGGAAAAACACGCTATACGGCTGCCAATGGTATTCCTCAGCTGCGTCAGGCCGTTGCCGACTATCTGTTTCGCGAAAAGGGACTGCATTATACCAAAGAAGAAGTCATCATCGGCAACGGCGCCAAGCAGGTCATTTTAGGCTGCTTACAGGCCATTCTGAATCCCGGTGACGAGGTTATTCTTCCGGCTCCATGCTGGGTCAGTTACCCTGAAATGGTCGGTATGGCAGGCGGCAAAGCTGTGTGGGTCTATGCGACCGAAGAAAACGGCTTTATTCCAACGCGGGAGCAGCTTGAAGCGGCCATCACGCCCAAAACAAAGGCGCTGATTTTAAACACGCCCAGCAACCCCACAGGGGCTGTTTGGTTGCGGGAACAGCTTCAAATGCTGGCGGGCTTGGCCGTCAAGTACGGTTTTTATATACTGAGCGATGAAATTTATGAAAAGCTCGTTTATGATGAAGCCAAGCACATCTCCATTGCTACGCTCGGCGAAGACATCTTCGGACAAACCATCCTGATCAGCGGCTTCAGCAAGGCCTATGCCATGACCGGCTGGCGCCTCGGTTATGCGGCCGGTCCTCGTGCAGTCATCAGCGCCATGAGCGCATTCCAGAGCCACGCCACGGGCAACCCGAATTCTATCGCACAATACGCGGGCTTGGCCGCGCTGACGGGCGATCAGTCCTGTATTGACGATATGGTCAATGCCTTTGCCCGCCGCCGCAAGCTGATTCTTTCCTGCATCCGCAAGCTGCCGCTCGTTTCCTGCTTTGTGCCGAACGGCGCGTTTTATGTGCTGCTGGATGTTCGAAAGGTGCTGGGGCTTACCTACAATGGCCATGTTTTGAAAGACAGTTTTGACTTTGCACAGGCGCTGCTCGAAAATGCGCAGGTTGCCGTTGTCCCATGCGAGGCGTTCGGCGCACCGGGCTATTGCCGCCTGTCCTACGCCGTTTCCGATGAGCGCATTCTGGAAGCCATGCGCCGCATCGGTGCGTTTCTTGACCGACTTGCCGCGCTTTCCAAAGGTGCATAACAGCAATACAGCAAGCAGCGGTTATATAAAAAGCTGTCTCGCGGCAAACCGCCGTGATGAGACAGCTTCTTTTTATGCATCACTGCACAATTCAATGGCAACGCTCAATATGTCTTATATGCCATCCGCTTCCTGCAAAAGTCTCAATTTTCAGCAAGTAATCCTTTGATTTTTGCATTTCGCATCTAAAAAACTCACTGTTTATCGTGCCGCCTTATTTGTGCTGTGCCACTTAAAAAATGCAGGAAGTGCAGTCTGTAAGCCGAGTTCTGTTTAGACGGTCATCTATCTACGCGCACTGTCGCCAATGTGCTCAAGCGATGCTGCGGGAACGGGACGAGCAGCCCCATGTGTTCCCTAAATCTTGCGCCGGATGGGGTTTACATGACGGACGAGTCGCCAGGCCGCCGGTGCGCTCTTACCGCACCTTTCCACCCTTACCGCTTCAAGGAAGCGGCGGTATCTCTCTGTTGCACTTGCCTTGGAGTCGCCTCCACCAGCCGTTAACTGGCATCCTGCCCTGCGGTGCTCGGACTTTCCTCATGACGCGATTGCTCACGCCCCGCGGCCGTCCGACTGCCTTGCCTGCCTTCTTACGATACCACATTTTTTTATGTGCGTCAACTTTGAAAGAATCATTTTATGCCTCAGAAATTTGCTTTTAAAAGATTGATTTCCGTAATCCTAAAAGTTAACTATGGAAATCTTGTGAAAAATATGTTAATATAATGGCATTGGCAACTATTTTCCGAAAGGAGCATGAGCTTCGTATGGCCAGAAACGGAACACGATACTATCAGATTGCCGAATACTATCGGCGGATGATTGATGAAAAAGAGCTGGCCGTCGGGGAGCAGATGCCGACAGAGGAGCAAATCTGTACGCTGTTTCAGGTCAGCCGGATCACGGCTCGCCAAGCCATGGGGCAGCTCGTGCAGGGCGGTTATATTGAGCGTGTTCAGGGCAAAGGCTCCTATGTCAAGGCGAAAAAGGTCGGAATGCAGCTGAACCGTCTGCAGGGCTTTACGGAGGAAATGCGTGCCAAAGGCATGACCGGCTCCAGCCGTGTGCTTTCGGTCAAGGTACAGCCATGCAGTCTCAAAGTGGCGGAGCGGCTGGGCATTGAAGCCGGTGCGCAGGTCATCTCCATCAATCGGCTGCGTTTGGCCGATGGCGAACCGATGGCTGTTGAAAATGTTTTTATTCCCTTTCATTTGTGTCCGGAGCTGGCTCGGTGCGAACTGAACGGCTCGCTGTATCGGATGCTTGGGGAATACGGCCTGCGTATTGCCACGGCTCGTCAGGATATTACCGCCGGTTTTTCTTCGAAGGCCATCTGCGGGCTGCTGCAAATCAAGCCCTCCGTCCCCACGCTGCAAATCGAACGCATTACCTATCTGGAAAACGGGCAGCCGCTTGAATGCGTTTTTTCCGCTTATCGGAGTGACCGATATACCTTCCATGTCGAAATGGCACGATGATAAAGGAGAAAAATATGTCGGAACGATATCCGCACAAAATCGAGTTGCCTTTGAAAGAAATGCGTAGGACGCAGCTTTCCAAGACGGAATAATGGCCGAAGCCATACTGAATCGGCAGGATTCGTTTATCGTTGATTTGATCACACAGAACTTTTAGCGTTGGAATGTATGACAGCAACATAATGAATGAAAACAGGACGCAGAGCGTTTGCCACTGCGTCCCATATTATATGCCTTTACTTTTTCGGCACCGTCAATGTTAATTTATCCGAGGACTGTCTATTCGTCTCATCGTCATAATACTGCGGAATCAGGGTAATTTCTTCCGTGTCTTCCTTCAGCGATACGATATAGATGAAATCGCCCTCCTGCGCTTCTTCCTCCGGTCCCTCGCCGGAAATGATACCGACGTGCCGAGCGTTTTCGAAAATGCTGAATCCGCTTAAAGCACCGGCCGATTCAAAGTCTCCGAACGGCGAAACTCCGTTTGTGCTTTTCACATGGATGGTGATTTTCTGTGTCAGGCTCTGTTCCTCGATGGTTGCCGCGACATAAAAACCGTTCATCTCGCCCTCGGCCGTTGCTGTATTTTTCTCAAGCACCTGCGCGTTTTTTCGAATGGAAACAGTCAGCGGAAGCTGCTCCCGCTCCGATGCATAGGCGTACCAACCCTCGCCGTCCAGCTTGTAATAGTTCACCGCACTGTACAGTGAAAAGTCCACGAAAATTTCCTCCCGATTCCGCACACTGTCCGGCAAAGGCATTTCAAATTGCTTTATACCCGCCAGAGAGCCGTCGGCAAGCTTGCTCTCATCGCTCATGCACAAGTCCAGATATTCATCCGTCCCGGACACATAGGCACCATCGCCTAAGAACAGCGATTTTACAGCAGCATAAGCCGTCCCGTTTTTGTTTGCCGATTCCGTCATGCGCTGAACGAAAGCCGCATCCACACCCAGCATATCGGCGGAATCCGCCTCATCTGCGCTGCATACCTTTTCAAATCGCTTTACTTCCTCCTCTGTCGGCTGCCATGTCTCATCATATGCGCGAAGGCTGCCGGACAGGATATAGGATACATACAGATTCTCGCCGTCATAATAGGTTTCCGACAGCGTAAAGGTCACGTTTTCCGTACCGTCGATGACGGTTGCATTGGCTTCGCTCTGCGCACTGAGCTTTTGATACAGCTCACCAAACCGCGTTTCCTTCTGCTGTTCCGCAAACAGGCCAAAGACATTGGTCGCTGCTGCCAATGCTGCACAGGTCAAAAGCACCAGCGCGGCGGCCAGCACCATTCCAAGTGACATTTTTTTCTTCATAACCGGTTTCTCCTCCTTGCTTTCCCTTAAACTTTGAAGTGTACTGCAAATCATCTGTTTTGTATCTGCGTCCAACTGCGGATACTGCGACTGAAGCTGTGCCTGATTCGGCATTTGAAATTTTTTCATTCGTTTACCTCCCTTGAAAGCATCACCCTGAGCTGCTTTCGCCCCCTGTGCAGACGGCTTTTGACCGTCGGCAGGGAAAGACAGAGCGCCTGCGCGATTTCCCGCTCACTATAGTCTTCCATGTAGCGAAGGAGCAGCGGCGTTCGCAAATTCTCCGGCATTGCATTCAGCGCATCGTGCAGCCCCGTATCCGGTGTTTCCGCCGCTTCGCCTTCCGGAAAAGTCTCAACGGGAAATGTTCGCCGGCGAATGCGCTGGATGTTGTAGCATTCGTTAATCAGGATGCGTATCAGGTATCCTTTGAAGCGCTTCGGATCAACGTTTTCTCTCTTTTCCCATGCCTTTAGGATAGCCTGCTGCATCGCATCCTGCACATCCGCCGTGGAGCGGAGGATGCTGTACGCCATGCGGAAAAGCCCCGGCGAACACTCAAGGCAGACCGTCTCAAATTCCTCTTTCGAAATCATGTCTCCTCCCAAATGCCGTGTACCAACAGATCTGTTTCACTTTATATACGGTTTTGCAGGCTCAGAAGTTGCATAAGCGCAAAAAATCCCGCAGACGATGCGTCCTGCGGGATGCCGCGACGGGAATTGTTATGTATGTTCCCGATACCATTCGTAATCGTAGCCATAGTCGCCCTGTTTTTTATAGGGCGTAAGCTCAAAATGAATCACGGCATTCTCGGAAAGAGAAAGAGCCAGCGTCAGCCTGTCCGCATCTGCATGCAGCACGGCCGTTTCGCATTTCGGCTGCGCAGCCGTGTGCAGGAAGGCAAGCTGTTTTTCGGACAATGATGCAGGTTCGCCCATTTCATGCCAGCATTTCAGCGGATCGCAGCATTGCTCGTCCACCGTGCGTGTCATGAGCGTTGCCTGTCCTTTAAACGGCAGCTCCAGCGTCATATGCATATGCTCACGCTTTTCTCTGCACAAATTCCACGCAACGCCCTCGTAGCCGCCGTTTTCCTTTTTCAGCAAGACGATATTTTCGTTTTTCAGAACAGCCTCGCCCGAAAGTGCGCGGAAAAAGGCGAATGTCCAGAAGGCCGGCTTAGCAATTGAGCCGTTGGCGACCAGGCCGAAGCCTCCGTGGAACGGCAGGGACGGCACGCCGGATTCCTCGAACACGTCGCCGAATGTCCAATAAGAATAGCTGTCTGCCACATCGCCGAATCTGCTCAACAGCCCGGCCAAATACGCGGCATTCAGGTTGGTATCATGAATCGGACAAAATGGATTATAGGAGGTGTTAAATTCGGTTATATGCATCGGCATTCCGCGATATTCGGGGAAGCTGTCAATGACAGCGCGTGTGCGCTCCATTTCGCCGAGCAAGTCCTCCACCGCACACATCGAATGGTACATATACCGCCCCTTATGCTCAGGCGTTTGACCCATATAGGCATGGCGCGTGACGAAATCAAGCGGCAGCTTTTCATCGCGGCAGAAGGTCAGAAAGTCCCTCACCCAATCCAGTGAATCACTGCCGCCGCAGATGGCGGGTCCTCCGACCTTCATATTCGGCAAGGTTTCTTTCACGGCGATCGCTGTTGCCTGATAGAGTGCAAAATACTTGGCTTTATCCCGATTTTCCCAGAAATTCGTCAAATTCGGCTCATTCCAGACCTCGCACGGCCATTCGGAAACCTCCCGCTCGCCGTAGCGCTCCGCCAAATGACGCAGGGTCGCCTTGACCATTGCCGTCCATTTTCCCATATCAGCGGGCGGAGTCACATTGGCACGCCAATAAAAAAGCGTCTGTGTGCCGCCGGCCATTGCATGCGGCATAAAGCCCAATTCCAAAAAGGGCTTCAGTCCAAGATGAAGATAGCTGTCCATGACCTGATCCAGATAAGTAAAGCAGTAGCGTTCATGCCGAACGCCTTCTGCATCCGTATATGGCTGATAAATGCCCATGTCGTCGCTGAACAGCCCATGTCCGCGGATGTGCGAAAAACCGATTTTCTCCTGTGTGAAAGCAAGCTGGTCGAGATATTCCTTGCGAAGCGCCAGCCCCATGCGCCCCGTTCCGATGCATTTTCCCGTATGATTTACAAATTTCGCGTGTGCATCGGGCGCGACCGTATACCGCACATGCCGTTCAGTGTCCATGTCCTTCATCCCCTTCGCATCGATAAACAAATTGATTTGATTAAGCATATCAGATTGCTCTTGTTTTTGTCAAGGCTTGTCTTTTTGAGTCTTCTCATGCTATAATCCGAACAACGACAGGAACTCACACCATGACCAAGGGAGGACTTATCGATGACTGTACCCGGTGAAAGCCGCGCATGGCTGCCGTTTTTAGAAAAAGCCGTTCCGGAAAGCGTAAAAACGCCCATTGAGGCAGCACGATTCGAGCTGAGTTCCACGCTTCCTCAAGAGGAGGTTACCTTGGTATCCCGTCCGCAAATGGGCGAAGGCTTTTCGATTGCCCGCACAGCGGGGCATTGGCGCATTACGGGCGGTAACAGCGGGCTTCTCTATGGCGCATATCGGCTGATAACGGCTCTCCGCTGCGGCGAAGAGCCGGACGGCTTGAGCGATTCGCCCTGCTATCCTTTACGCATGATAAACTGCTGGGACAACTTGGACGGCAGCATCGAGCGCGGCTATTCGGGACGCTCTCTGTTTTTTAACGGCGGCAAAATCAGCTATGACCCCGCACGCCTGCGGCAGCTTGCAAGGCTGCTGGCATCGGCAGGCTTAAATGTCATTTGTCTGAATAATGTCAATGTGCGCGAGCCGGCACAGATGCTCATCGAAGAGGAATGGCTGCCGGAGGTGAAGCGCATCGCCGACCTCTTCCGCGCTTTCGGCGTGCGGCTCATGCTGTCTGTCGATTTTACGCAGCCCATGCTGCACGGAGTCCCCACCGCCGATCCGCTGGACAGCCGCGTTGCCGAATGGTGGAAAAATCAGGCAGGGATCGTCTACCGCTATATCCCCGATTTGGCGGGTTTTCTGGTCAAAGCGGACAGTGAGCACCGGCCGGGACCGTTTGCCTACGGGCGTACCCATGCAGAAGGTGCCAATATGTTGGCCCGCGTTCTCCGTCCCTTCGGCGGCAAGCTGATTTGGCGCTGCTTTGTCTACAACTGTCAGCAGGACTGGCGTGACCGCAAAACGGACAGGCCGATGGCCGCCTATCAGCATTACGCGCCGTTGGACGGGCAGTTTGACGAAAATGTCATTCTTCAGGTGAAAAACGGGCCGTTTGATTTTCAGGTGCGAGAGCCCGTGTCTCCGCTGTTTTATGCCATGCCGAATACGCATCTGGCGGTTGAATTTCAGTTGGCGCAGGAGTACACGGGGCATCAAATCGACCTGTACGCCATGCAGGGGACGTGGCGCGAGTTTTTTGATGCCTGCCCTGCCGAAAAATGTGATGCCATTGCCGCTGTGGGCAATTTGGGCAATGACGCATTTTTGACCGGACATCCATTTGCCGCCATCAATCTGCTGGGTTTCGGGATGCTTTCGTGGCATCCCAAACTGCGGCCGGAGGAATGCGTGCGACGCTGGTGCCGGCTGACCTATGCGCTGCCGAAAGCAGAGGAAGATACGCTCGCAAAGTTACTTCTTTCAAGCCGTGAAATCTACGAGCAGTATACCGCCCCGCTCGGCTTATGCTGGATGGTGAATCCCGGCGTACACTATGGTCCGAATCCGGACGGGTATGAATTTTCCCCGTGGGGCACATACCACAAGGCTGACCGCGAGGCTGTGGGCATCGACCGAACGACGCACGGAACGGGCTATGCGGCGCAGTACCCTGAGCCGTGGCGCAGCCTGTACGAAAGCCGCGAAACATGCCCTGAAAAGCTGCTTCTGTTCTTCCATCGGGTCAAATATCATGATAAAATGCGCGACGGACGGACGCTGATTCAGCGCATCTACGACGACCATTTTGAGGGCTGTGAACGGACGGAAAAAATGGCGGAAGCACTGAAGACGCTCTCTTTGCCAAAGGCCGACCGAAAAATCGTCCTTGAGCGCATGGAGTCGCAGCTTCAAAACGCCCGCGAATGGCGTGATGTCATCAACACTTTTTTTCATCGTCTCAGCGGGGTTAAAGACGAGCATGGACGAACGATCTACGAATGAAGCGTTTAGCCGGAGGCGGGTTCAATCCGTCTTCGGCATTTTTTTGAATTGAAAGGAATAAAAATCGAACTGACTGCCCGGCAGAAAAATAAAGCTGATTTGCCGCGCATCTGGCAAAATATCGACATCAAAGCATTGCCTGTGCCGCTGTCCGCCGGAAAAGCTCAACATTTTTCTGCTTTCCCTGCCGTCCAAGGTCTGCTGGCAAAGCGTGACAGCCTGCATGGAAAGCGGTGTCTCGCCATCGATGACGAGCTGCGTGCGGCTTTCCCCTTCAAAGTCCATCTGCTCAAAGGAAAGCGTGACATTGTTGCCGATGTTCAGCACCGCATGATTTTGACGGGTGAAGCTGTCGCCGTACAGTCCGTCCGCGCTTCCCGCTTCAATGATTTGCCATGCGCGGCTCTGCCGCGTAAAGGAAAAGCCCTTCAAATGCAGCTTTTTGTTCAGCACAAAGCAAAGCGTCCGGATGCCCGTCAAACGCTCCGGCAGTCGATAGGTCTGCGGCTGATAAGTGTTCCAAATCGTGAGTTTTTGATAAGGCAGCATTGCAAGCAGCCGCCCGCCCGCATTCGGGTCGCCGATCCACAGGGCGATTTCGTAGAGGTCGCCCGTGAGTGCAAAAATCGGCAAGGTGATCTCATCCGAGCCGGAAACGCCGAAATCCACCCGTTCAAAGCCTGCCATGCTGATGCCGTCCCGCGCAAAGGCGACGCCGCCCTCATTGCCCGCGCCCAGCTCGCCGGAAGACAGGGTGTAAAGCCCGCCCGCAATGAAGCCGTATGGGTCAAGATTCGGGGCACCGAAGCCCTTGACCTCGATTTCCATCTGCGACATGATCCGCGTGTGCGCCGCACCGTTTTTGCAGGTGACGCGCAGATAGCCGCGTCCGTCCCCTACGGCATGAACAATAACGCCTTCCGCCGTTTTTGTATATTGGGCGAAGGGCGAATCCAAACCGCCTTCCGTGACCAAACGATAGAAGATTTCCTGCCTGTCCGCGTTTTTTGGCAGACATTTCGTCAAAAATTCAACGCTCGGATGGTCGGGCGTCAGCAGCCTTTCCCCCATTGCCTTCACATCGATTCGCCGGACGGGTCTGTCATTCGGACGATCAGCCGGCAAAATTCTTTCCGTGCAGCCCGTTCCGGCGCAGCCTGCCGGTTTGGTATGCAGCGTGACGGTTTTTGTTTTTTTGTCGGGTGAAGACACACAAATCAGCATATCGCCCGCTTCATCGGTCGAGCCGACGACAGCCAGCAGCTTTCCGTTAAACAGCCGCCGCGTACAGGCTTTATACCCCTCTTTGGTATCTGTCGGGTCGCCGTTGTCCAAGCCCAGCAGCCGCCCTGCGCCCGTGACAGACACGAACACGCGGTCACAGGCATTCCGAACAGGGTTTCTGTCTCTGTCTGCCATGCCGATTTCGATAAAGGCAAGGCTGCGTCCGTCCGCCGACATTTCATCCGAGGAAGCGGAAAGGACGATTTCCGCGCTTTCCAGAAAGGAGCGCTGCGTATCCCGTGCAACCTCCAGCCCGTTGCGATATGCCACGGCCGTTAACTCGCCCGCCGTATACGGCACACGCCATACGGGAAGGCAGGTCTCCCGCGCCGAAAAGGAAACAGCTTTTCTGCCAAGCGAGCGCCCGTTTAAAAAAATCTCCGCTTCATCACCGTTAGTCATCACAGGAACGTCGATGATTTGTCCTTCATTCCAATCCCAATAAACGCCGATATGAATCATCGGCGCATCCGTCCACATCGCCTGAAAAAAATAATAGGCATCTTTGGGAAAGCAAGCCGTGTCCGCCTGACCTAAATAGCAGCTTCTGGTGTGATAAGGCGTCGGCTCTCCGATGTAATCAATGCCTGCCCATAAAAACTGTCCCAGGGAATACGGCGTATTGTCATCATCCGAGAGCGCGGACAGCGAACGGGCGCCCCATGAAGTCGCGCTGTTGCCCAGTGCCGAGCATTGCAGATCCTCGTCCGACAAAATTCCCTGAGCGATGGGAAAATGATACACTCCCCGGCTGTAAGCCAGCGATGCCGTTTCGCTGCCGTATATACACCAATTCGGATGTTTTTCATGGTGCACTGCATAGTATTTTTCGCCGTAATTATAACCGACTGCCTGTAAAAGCTCCGCGCAAATCTGCGTGTTTTTCCAAGGCATATAATTGCTGCCGAAGGTGAGGAAGCCGTTTTCCGCAGGGTCAAGCGCCCGCACCTGTTCGCAGAGCATTCTGGTTGTCTGAAGACCGTCTTCCGCGTCCGCATGCGTGTCAAAAATCTCATTGCCGATAGACCACATGAGGAGACACGGATGATTGCGGTCGCGCATGACCCAGCTTTTGACGTCATCCGCTTCATACGCCTCAAAAAAGCGGGCGTAATCATAGGGCGTTTTTGATTTTTTCCACATATCGAATGCTTCATCAACGACCAGGATGCCCATTTCGTCACACAGATCAAGTACCTGACGGGCCGGCGGATTATGAGATGTGCGCAGGGCGTTTGCGCCCATATCCTTCATCAAGCGGAGCTGCCGCCGTGCCGCGTCCGCATAAAACGCCGCACCCAGCGCGCCCAAATCATGATGCAGGCACACCCCGTGCAGCTTCACATGGCGGTCGTTTAGAAAAAGCCCTTTATCCGCCGTCAGTTCGGCCGTGCGGAAACCGATGCGCCGCCGAATGACTTCATCATCCATCGCCATTTCCAGCGTGTACAGGGTCGGAGAATCCGGACTCCACGGAAATACGTTCGGTAATATACATTCATAATTTGCCCTGCCGTTTGAAGCCTTCCTGCTTTCCTGTATCAGCGTCTCCCCTTGCGGACTTACAAAGCGAAAAAGGACGTCCTCGCCGTCCGGCACATTTTCCGTTTCGCATTGTGCCGTCAAATGCCCCGTGCGGGAAAAAGCATCATAGCGGGCGGTGATATAATCGCCGTCCGGCACAAAATGACGCTTCGGAAGATTCACTGCATAAACATCCCTGAAAATGCCCGCGCCGGAATACCAGCGGGAGTTAGGCGCCTGATGCCGTGCATGGACGATGACCTCATTGCAGCCTCGCTTTACAAAAGGCGTAAGGTCTGCACGAAACGCCGTATAGCCGTATGCATGCCGGGCGGCGCATGCACCGTTCACCAGCACTTCGGCATCCATATACACGCCGTCAAACTCCAGCAAAAGCTGTCCTTCAAGGCACTCCGCCTCCAGCGTCCGGCGATACCAGCCCTCGGAATCCTCGTATAAATTCTCATGCTGTGCGATCAGCCAGTCGTGCGGCAAATCGACGGCCGTCCATTCGGCTTGCTTCGCTTCCTCCGGCGTTGTGCCGATGGGCGTTTTCACAAATTCCCATTTGTCATTCAAGAGTCGCTTCATGCCGGTTGTCTCCCTTCAGACGGAGCTTTCAGTATCAGCATTGTAGCATTTTCCGTGATATATTGGCAAGTTTTTTCCGACATTTCAGGCTTTTTTATTATATTGCATCATGTTCAAAAAAAGATGCAAAAATATATTGACATTTTGTCCAAAAAGGTTTATGATAGAAAAAGGTTAGGAAACGTCATTACAAAACCGCTCCGCATTCACTGAATCCAGGAGCCGATTAAAGGAGTATTGCCTTATGAAAAGTCAGAACATCCCGCAGGTCAAACTCGGTATCATTGCTGTCAGCCGCGATTGTTTCCCCATTCAGTTAAGCCAGGCGCGCCGTGCGGCCGTTGTCCGTGCCTTCGGAAAAGGCGTGTATGAATGCCCCGTAACCGTAGAAAATGAGCCGGACATGCTGAAGGCCGTGGCGGATGTCACGGAAAACGGCTGCAACGCGCTGACGGTCTTTTTGGGCAATTTCGGCCCTGAAACTCCCGAAACACTGATTGCAAAGCACTTTGACGGCCCATGTATGTTCGTGGCCGCTGCCGAGGGCGACGGCGACATGATCAACGGCCGCGGCGATGCGTACTGCGGTATGCTCAACTGCTCCTATAACCTCGGCATGCGCCATCTGAAGGGCTACATCCCCGAAGCGCCTGTCGGCACGGCGGAAGAATTAGCCGAACGGATGCATGAATTTTCGGCGATTGCCCGCGCTGTCATCGGCGTGAAAAGCTTAAAAATCATCACCTTCGGTCCCCGTCCGCAGGACTTCTTCGCCTGCAACGCCCCCATTCGCGGCCTGTATGAATTAGGCGTTGAAATCGAGGAAAACAGCGAGCTGGACCTGCTGGTCAGCTATAAGGAGCATGAAAATGACCCGCGCATCCCCGATGTCTGCGCGGATATGGCGCACGAAATGGGTGAAGGCAATTATTACAAAGAGCTGAATGCGCGTATGGCGCAGTTTGAGCTGACGCTGCTCGACTGGGCGGAAAAGCACAAGGGCGCTCGCAAGTATGTGGCGTTTGCCAACAAGTGCTGGCCGGCCTTCCCCAGCCAATTCGGATTTGAGCCCTGCTACGTCAACAGCCGTCTGGCCTCCCGCGGCATTCCCGTCGCCTGTGAGGTGGACATTTACGGTGCGCTCAGCGAATACATCGGTGCCTGCATTTCCGATGATGCCGTCACCCTGCTGGACATCAACAACACCGTTCCCAAGTACATCTATGATGAGGATATCGCCGGCCGCTTCGACTATGCACTGAACGATACCTTTATGGGCTTCCATTGCGGCAACACGCCGGAATGCAAGCTGTGCAGCAGCCGCGCCGTTAAGTATCAGCTCATTCAGCACCGTCTGCTGGAGCCCGCCGGCAGCGATCCGGACTTTACCCGCGGTACGCTGGAGGGCGATATTGCCGCCGGCCCCATCACCTTCTACCGCTTGCAGTGCGACAGCGAGGGAACGCTCCGCGCCTATGTCGCGCAGGGCGAGGTGCTGCCCGTTGCCACGCGCTCCTTTGGCGGCATCGGCGTATTCGCCATTCCGGAAATGGGTCGCTTCTACCGCCATGTGCTGGTGCAGAAGCGCTATCCGCATCACGGCGCTGTGGCGTTCGGCCATTACGGAAAGCTCCTCTTTGAGGTGTTCAAGTATCTGGGTGTCGGCGATATCGCCTATAACCGGCCCAAGCGTCTGCCCTACCCGACCGAAAATCCGTTTGCCTAACCTCTCATTCTCTTCCCCCTCTCGACCATTTGACGAGGAGTGGTGCTATGAAGGCCGCCGTCATCAATCCGCGTGCTCCGCAGGCTGCCAATAAAAGAATGCCTTGGCGCACCTACATGCGCAGATACGGCACACTGTATCTGCTGCTCCTTCTGCCGATGATTTATGTTGCTGTGTTTAAATACGCGCCGATGGTCTATATTCTGGGTGCATTTAAGCAGAACAACATTTTCAAGCCCCCGTGGGAACTGCCGTGGGCAAAGAACAACGGCATGGAATGGTTCATCAAGGCTTTCAAGGACAGGAGTTTCCGTGAGGCGCTCCGAAACACGCTGACCTTGAACCTGCTTGACCTTGCGGCAGGTTTCCCCGCGCCCATCATTCTGGCGCTTCTCCTGAATGAGCTGGCCTTCAAGCGCTTCAAAAAAATCACGCAGACGGTTTTGTATCTGCCGCACTTCCTGTCGTGGATTATCATCTCCGGCTTGGCTCTCCGTCTTTTGGCAGACAATGACGGCCTCATCAACATCGTCTATAAGGCCATGACGGGCGATAAGGACGCGGTTTTGCCTTTCTTAAGCAAGCCGAACTGGTGGGTCGGCACATACATTGTGCTGGGCATCTGGAAGGAGGCCGGCTGGGGCACCATCATCTATCTGGCCGCGCTGACCGCCATCAGTCCGGAGCTTTATGAGGCAGCCGCCGTGGACGGCGCAAACCGCTGGCGTCGCATTTGGCACATCACCCTGCCCGGCATCCGCTCCACCATCATTGTTATCCTGATTATGCGCCTCGGACATATCTTGGGCTCTGAATTTGACCGCCCGCTGGCACTGAGCAACAAGCTGGTCACGAGTGTATCCAATGTCATTTCCATCTTTGTATATCAGCGCGGCATTAAAGGCAACCAGTTCTCCCTTTCCATTGCCGTCGGTCTGTTCCAATCCGTTGTCGGTGTCCTGTTCCTGCTGGGTGCAAACACGTTGGCCAAAAAATTCGGCGAACGCGGGATCTGGTAAGGGGGTGAGCGCATGATTAAAAACAAACAATCGAAGGTGGCCGATGTCCTCATCGCCGTCATCTGTTTCATCCTGATGTTCATCTGCCTGCTTCCTATGCTGAACGTGCTGGCGCGCTCCCTCTCCTCCTCCTACTACCTGATTCGCAACGAGGTGACGCTTTGGCCGAAGGGCTGGAACTTGGATGCTTACAAGACCGTTCTGCAAAACACCAAGTATACGCACTCGATGGGCTTTACAGCCGTTCTGACCCTCTGCTGCACGGTGTTTTCTCTGATGATGACAGTCATGTGCGCGTTCCCGCTGATTTTTGAACAGATGCGCGGCCGCAAGGTCATCAACGGTCTGATTGTCTTCACCATGTATTTCAGCGCCGGCACGATTCCCAACTACCTGCTGATGAAGAATTTGAATCTGCTCAACACCGTCTGGGTGCTTGCCATTCCGAGCTGCTTAAGCATTTACAACACCATCATCATGCGCTCATTCTTCTTCAGCGTGCCGGAAAGCCTGCGCGAAGCGGCCGAAATCGACGGTGCCGGGCCTATCCGTATGCTGGTGCGGATTTATCTGCCGCTGTCCCTGCCTGTTTTGGCAACGCTTGCGCTCTTCTACGCCGTCGGTCGCTGGAACGGCTTCTCTGATGCGCTGATGTACCTGAACGACAAGCGCAGCGATATTTACCCCATTCAGCTTTACCTGTACAACATTCTGCAAAACGCCACCAGCACGGAAGTTGCTACGCAGGAGGGCTTTTCTACGCCGGGTGTCGGCGAAACGCTCAAGATGGCGACCGTTATGTTTGCTACCGTGCCCATCCTGCTGGTTTATCCGTGGCTGCAGCGTTACTTTGTGACCGGCGCAACCATCGGGGCCGAGAAGGGTTGAACCTGTTCCAAATTGGGCGGATGCCCGATGAAAATAAAAGGAGGATGTTTCATGAAACGGTTTCTCGCTTCCCTGCTGCTCGTCGTCATGCTGCTCACCTGCGGTGTGATGTCCGCCTTTGCCGCGGATGACGGATTTGTAGACGGAAAGTTCACCACGACCCGTCACATCACCGTTGAGGTGTACAACCGCCACAACGACGGCGGCTCTGACCCGACCTCCAGCGTTTTCGCCGAATTCATCAAGAAAGGCATGCTGGAAAAGTACAATGTTGAAGTTGAATTCGTTTCTGTCGGCCGCTGGACGGAGGTTGACGACCTGAACAACCTGCTGGCTGCCGGCGATGCGCCCGACATCTGCGTCACCTATTCCTACCCCACCATTCAGACCTACGCCAACATGGGCGGCATCACCAACCTGACCCCCTATCTGGAAGAGTACAAGTCTCTTCTCGGCAACCTGTGGGAGCTGCTGGGCGACGGCAACATTTACTACGATCAGGATCCCGATACCAAGGAGCTGTGGGCGATTGAGGCGATTCTGGCGGACAATGCCCGCATCAACACCTTTATTCGTGAGGACTGGCTCAAAAAGCTGAATCTTGACCTGCCCACCACCGAGAAAGAATTCTACGACTGCTTGGTCGCCTTCAAGAAGAATGCCGAGCTGCTGCTGGGCGATGATGCCGACAAGATGATCCCATACACCACCTCTTACGATGTCGGCTGGCGCAATGACCTGCTTTGCGTCTCCTATGTCCGCAATGATGCGACCGACAAGGAACTGTATATCAACGGCTTTGATGATCGCCACCTGCTCTATCCGAACTACAAGGAAGGCATCCGGGTGCTGAACAAGTGGTACAACGAGGGTCTCATTTGGAAGGACTTTGCCCTGTACGGCTCCGGCGACACCACCGAGGATGATATGCTCAAGGCCGGCTTTGTGGGCGCTTTCCAGCACAACTGGGACTATCCCTACCGCAACGGCGAGGATTCCATTCAGGCGAACATCAAGCGCAACGCGGGCGAAGATGCGGCGTATGTCGCCGTTGACTGCTTCAAAAACGATGCCGGCGTGTATCGCAAGTTCTTGGCCAACAGCGTTGACCGCAAGGTCTTCTTCCCCGCCACCAACGATGAGCCTCTGGCCTCCCTGCTCTATCTGGACTTCATCTCTGATGCCGACAACCTGCTCTATCTGCAGATGGGCGAGGAGGGCATCAACCACGAGCGCACCGAGAGCGGCGCTTACAAGACCTTGGCCGCAACGGGCGAGTATATCATGAATTCCGGCATGAACATCGACCACACCATCACCGTGAACGGCCTGTACATCGGCGAATATACCTACGCTTCCAAGGCGCTGACCTATCCGCCCACCGAGCCCGTCTACATTGAAATTGCAAATGCCTGCGCGAAGAACGAAGGCCGCATCGTTCCCGCTTTCCATGTGGGTGCGATTGCCTCTGAAGAGGGTGTCGGCACGGCGCTGTCCGAAAAGCGCGATACCTTCCTCTGCCAGGCCATCGTCGCCTCCGCTGAGGATTTCGATGCTGTGTTTGATGCCGGCTTGGACGATTATCTTGCCTCCGGCGGTCAGGACATCATTAATGAGCGTGCCGCAAAGTATGCGCAGTATTACGGCGACTGATTGCGCCTGCTTCTTCTAAAGCCGCAATGACCCGCGCCGCCGGCCGGTTTTTCGGTCGGCGGCGATTTCTTGTCGCTTCAGCGCAGAAGAAAACCACCAGCGGAGCTGGTGAGAGGGAAGAACTTCAGATATAGGAAGCGCCTCCTTTGCTATAATGGGAGC
>CAVFWQ010000043.1:0-17080 GCA_963626285.1 bacterium
ACGATGGCGATGACACGTCCTTGATGGACATGTTCCATGATGTTCATAAAAAACGAACCTTCTTTAATTGAACGAATTGTGCGATATGCATCATTTGTTGTACTGCTTAAACAAGGGCGCGACACGCTCATAATGCTCGTCAAACAGCGAATCAAAGTACTTGTCCGCAGCAAAGGTGGGACGGCGGCAATAGTCACTGGCGATGATACCGCGACGCATCAAAATGCGCTTTTCATAAGCGATAATCATTTCTTCATTTTGACGGATGTGGTTCAGAATGGGCAAAATGTAATTGCTGTGGATATCCATGGCAGCGGCGCGGTTCCCGCCGATGTATTCATTATACATCTTCAGATAAATGTCAAACATGGAACAGCCAGGCATGGCGCCTTGAGCGCCGCGGTCGAAGCATTCGATGAATTGATAGCCTGCATTGCCGACAAAAATGCTTGCATCTTCATGCAGGCGGGGGAGCAGAGCGGTCACATAGCCGCCGGCCGGCTTGCATTCGATTTTATAGTATTTGATGTTGGGACATTCATCGTTCAAACGAGCAAATACGGAAGGGTCAATCGTTACGCCCGTCTGCATGGGTGCATACTGCGCCATGACAGGAATACTGACAGCCTGACCGATGGCCTTCATATGCTCATACAGAGCTGCAGCGCCGGGCTTCAGGAAAAACGGAGGAAGCATCATGAGGCAGTCCGCGCCCAAATCCTCGTATAGCTTGGCACGCTCTGCTGCAAGCTCCGTAGCATGAAGGGTAACGGAAATGATGGACTGCGTGTCATACTGCTTGCAAATGTCCGTTGTGAGCTTGGCTAACTTTAAACTTTCTTCATCGCTGAGCTTATAGTATTCTCCGGCAATTCCGAACAGCGTAACGCCTTGACAGCCGCCCTTACACAGGGTATGCACGAGATTTTCGAAGCTCTTGTAATCGACTTCACCGTTTTCCGTAAAAGGAGTCGCAATAATCGCGCAAATACCTTTCAGTTCCATTTGTTTATTCCTCCACTCTTGTTAAATAATCCAGATCACAGCCTTCATCGGCCTGCTGCACATGATCAATGAAATTGCGGACAAAACCGCGCTTAATATCAGGATGCCCTTTTGGTTTGAAATTCTTCAGGCGTTCTTTAATGACTTCATCGCTCAGTTCCACTTCAATCAGATTCTCATCAACTTCAACATGAATGATATCACCGTCACGCACTGCCGCCAGCGGTCCGCCTTCTTCGGATTCCGGCGACACATGGAGAATCACCGAGCCGAAACAGCCGCCGCTCATGCGGGAATCCGTGACACGGAGATAGTCATCAATTCCTTTTTTGTGCAGCTTCGGCGGGACAGGCAGATAATTGCCGAATTCAGGCATACCGGGCGCACCCTTGGGGCCGTATCCGCGCAAAACAATGACCGTATTCTCATCGACATCGCTGCTTTCGTCGGCCAGCCATTTTTCCGCGACGGATAAATCATCAAACACTTTGGCAGGACCACGATGATGCATTAATCGCTCGGTGGCTGCACTGCGTTTGATGACGCAGCCGTTGGGCGCAAGGTTGCCTTTCAGAATACACATACCGCCGACAGGTGAAATAGGGGAGTTGATGGAGTGGATCACGCTGCGGTCGTAAGCATCATCCACGCTCTCCAGGATTTCACCCACGGTTTTTCCGGTGACGGTCATGCAATGCAGATTCAGTTTACTCTTCAGCTCCTTCATCACGGCAGGCACACCGCCCGCGTTATGAAATTCAGCACCGACAGGATTCGTTCCGTGAGGCTTGACGTTGACAAGTAGCGGTGTGTCATTGCTGATTGTATCAAATTCCATCAGGTCAATATCAAAGCCGGCGCGATGCATGATAGCTTTCAAGTGAATCAGCAAATTGGTTGAGCCGCCGCAGGCCATCAACACGCGGATGGCATTGTGCACGGAATCCGGCGTGATGATGTCATGGACGCACAGATTCTCAGCCACCATTTCGACGATACGGCGGCCTGTTTTTTCAGCTATGCGCATTTTTTCGGCAGATACGCCCAAGCTGGAGGCACTTCCGGGCAAAGCCATGCCAAGTGCCTCGGCCACGGTCTGACAGGTGTTTGCCGTTCCCATGATGGGGCAGGCACCAACACTGCCATACAGACAGCCAGCACGCTCCATCAGTTGTTCCCATGTAAGCTCACCGGAAATGTAACGGTTATACAGCTTGAATGTATCCGTGCCGCAGCACAGCGTTTCACCCTTATAATTACCCGGGAGCATAGCGCCGCCGGGCAGAAAAATGGTGGGCTTATCCACAGTCGCAGCCGCCATTAACTGAGCGGGGATATTTTTATCACAGCCGCCGATCAGTACAATTCCGTCAAACGGATGCCTCGCCATCAGTTCTTCCGTTTCAATGGACAACAGATTTCGATAAATCAGGCTGGACAGGTCAAAGAAGACCTCGCAGATAGAAAGCGTATTTACTTCCAGCGGGAAACCTCCTGCTGCCCATACGCCGCGTTTCACGGCTTCCGCCAACTGACGGAAATGCAGATGGCCTGGGTTTGTTTCAGCCCATGTATTCACAATACCGATTATCGGCTTGGAAATATCTATGTCGGTGTAGCCCATTGCCTGAAGCAGAGCGCTGCGCAGCAATTCCTGCCGATTATGCGGATGCTTCCAGTCATTGGAATTGTTGTTCTTCATAAAGCTCCTCCTTATTTACAACCCATAGCGTTCGCCGGGGTATGCCAGAAGTGTTGCGCCGCCATCGGCCAGTAAGATATTGCCGGTAATGGAAGCAGCGGCGGGCGATTCATAGAACAAGACCATTTGGCCGATTTCTTCCGGCTGTACCCAGCGTTTGAGCGGAATGATGGAGTAGGTCGCCTTTACGTCATCGGCCAAGGTACGGGGCGTGGCTGTCCAGCCGGGCGCAATGCAGTTGACACGGATATTAT
The DNA here is from genome assembly GCA_963626285.1 of bacterium. Taxonomy (GTDB): domain Bacteria; phylum Bacillota; class Clostridia; order Christensenellales; family Aristaeellaceae; genus CAVDRM01. Next base: position 2,962 of record CAVFWQ010000043.1, read on the forward strand.
CCTTGGCATATTCCGCGGCAGCATGCCGAGTGAGCTTGCACAAAGCGGTTTTGATAGAGCCATATACAGAAGCTTGCGGCACCTGCTGGAAGGCATTGCTGGAGGAAATCACCACAATATTCCCGCCTTTACCGATTTTTGCCATGATATTGGCCGCAGACTGGATACAGAAGTATGCGCTCTTAAAGTCCACGCCGACTAGTTTATCAAACAGCTCTTCATCCGTCTCTTCAAATTTCGATTTTAGGGTAATGCCGGAATTATTGACATACAGGTCTAAGCCGCCCAACAGCTTTACACCCTCGTCAAAGAGCTCGTGTACATCACCCACCTTGCTTAAATCGCCCCGAAGCGGATAGGCTTTGCAGCCGGCTTCCCGAATCATTCGGCAGGTATCTTCCGCGCCTTCGGCGTTTCCGTGATAATGCACCACCACATCGTAGCCGGCCTTGCCCAATTCGATGGCAATACCCTTTCCGATTCCGCCGCCTGCGCCTGAAACCAACGCTTTTTTATGCTCCGTCATGCACTTCATTCCTTTCTATCGTTTTCATTGGGTTTATTCTTTTACGGCACCGCCCGTTAAGCCTGCCACCATGTATTTTTGAAAAATCAGGAACAGAAGCAGGACGGGCAATGAGGCAACAACAGAAATGGTCATCATACCGGAATAGTCAAAGCCGAATTCGCCTAAAAAGGATTCCGAAATGCCGACAGGCAAGGTCTTTTTCGGCGTTTTGGTCATAATGACCAGACCGAGCAGATAGTCATCCCAGCTCATTAAGAAGGCATAGATGCCGACGGCCAGCATACCGGGCTTCAGAAGCGGAACAACGATTTGCATCATCGTGCGGAAACGACCGCAGCCATCCACGCGAGCCGCTTCATCCAGAGAGCGGGGCACGCTGTCGCAGAAGGACTTCAGCATCCAGACAGACAAAGGCAGTGACATGGCGACATCGGCTAACGCAAGCCCGAAATAATTGTTCATGAGCTTGAACTTTGAGAAAAATTCATAGAGAGAAATTAAAATGACGACCGTCGGGAATACCTGTGCCGAAAGTGTGATGGTCATGATGCCCTTGCGTCCTGGATAGCGGAAGCGCGACAGGGAGTAACCGGCGAATACGGAAAACAGCAAGTCAACGACGACCGTAATGCTGGCGACAATCAGACTGTTCCCGATGTAGCGCATATATTTGATATTCCGGAAAATGGCCGTATAGCTATCCATCGTCGAGAAGGTCGGATATAGCTGCGGCGGCAGCCGCATCAACACGCTGTTATCCTTCAGGCTGGAGATGAACATCCAGTAAATCGGAAATACAAACAGGAACAGCAGCAGGATAATGACGAAATAGGTGAGGAACTTTTTCAAAGGCGTCTCTTTGGTAATCATTGCTGAAGCCTCCTCACAGTTCGTCAAAACGTCGAGTAAAGTGGTTGTAAAGCGTGATGCCCGTGCCTAAAATCAACATCCATACCACACCGATTGCAGCGCCGGCGCCGAGATTCATGTTGGTAAAGGCAATGCGATAGGTGGCCAAGGACATGGTCATTGTTTTATCCATCGGACCGCCCTGCGTCATATTGCGGATGATGGTGAATTGCTGGAAGGAAGCCATGACGCAAGTGATGACCGTGTTGCCGATGACCGTTTTAATGGATGGCAGCTTGACGCGGAAGAAGGTTTGAAATGTATTTGCGCCGTCAATGGCAGCTGCCTCGATTAAATCCATATTGATGGACTGGAGACCCGCCAGCAGCATGACCAGCATATAGGGTGTCTGCCGCCAGACGACCGCAATGATGACGGTTATCATAGCGCGGTCAGGGCTGAGCAGCCATTGCATATTGGGGTCTGAAATCAGATGCAGCTTATACAGCACATAGTCAATCAAGCCGTACTGCGCATTAAAGAGCCAAGACCACAAAAGAGCGGTAACGATAGAGGGAATCGTCCAAGACATCAGATAAAGTGAGCGGAAAACAGTGCGACCTTTTATATTCGTATTCAGCAGCAGCGCGATGCACATACCGATAATCAATTCCAAACCGACAGTGCCTAAGGTAAAAATCAATGTTCGACCGAGCTGAGCGGGAAAGCCATCATTGAAAATGGTGACGTAGTTTTGGAATCTGTTCCATTGAGGACCCTTTTTGATGGTCAAAAAGGTATAGTCATAAAAGCTCATCGCAATGCCCTTCACGATAGGGAAGAGAATAACGAGCGCAAACACGATAAAAGTCGGCAATAAAAGAGCATAGCCAAAGAGATTGTCGGCAATCTTCTCGGCAGAACGGCTTTTAGGACGGCGATGATTGATAACAACGGGTTTTGTTGGCAAGGCGGCAGCCTCCTTTGGGATATCTTGAGGCACACCTCATTTGCGCGGTGTTGCCTTGAGAAAGCGCGGGAGGATGAGCGGACCTCATCCCCGCCGCGAAACAGAAGAGCAAAACTTACTTGTAGTATTCAGACAGTGCTTCGGCGGTCTCCGCAACCACCTTGGCAGGTTCTTCCAAACCGATGGTCAGGCTCTGAACGCCCTTAGCGATTGCTTCCATTGCAGCCACAAAGCTGGAAGTCTGCACGGGCAGAGACTTGGCAGTGGGAGCCATCTTAAAGAAGACAGCCGTCGTGCCTTCCACATTTTGGAAATAGGGCAGGGCTTCTACGCTGTAGCGGGCGCAGATGACGGAATTATGCTGAGTGTACAGTTCCATGCCTTCAGAGCCGGTCAGATAGTCAACCAGCAGAGCGCATTCTTCGGGATGTTCCGTGCCTTCAAACACGCAGATATGATGGTCGGAGGTGATGGTAGAGGTTTCCGGAATATTGGCAACTGCCAGATTGATCTTGGAGAAATTGGCGACCTGAGAGGGAGCATCGATGTGGAAGGCAACCTGCCCATTGCCGAACAGCGAACGATTATCCACAATCTGCAGGCCGGTGGCGATGACGCCTTCCTTTACTAAATCCTGAAGCTCGGTATACGCAGCGACAGTTGCTTCGGAATTGAAGGCAATCGAGCCGTCCTCAGCGAAAAATTCAGCGCCGTGAGCCCAGATGTTTGGCAGGATGCCGTAGCCGGCGTTTGCAAGCACCTGCGTGCCCAGAGTGAGGCCGTACACGGTGTTGCCTTCGGCGTTCTTGCCAAGTTTGGCAACGTCACGAGCCATCTGAATGTATTCAGCCCAAGTCGTGGGAACATGGTCATAACCGGCAGCTGCCAGCAGATCCATATTGCAGTACAGACCGAAGGGCTGCATGATCCAAGCAGCGGAATAGTGCTTGCCGTTGATGATGGTGCCTTCCATAGAGCCGGTATAGAAATCGGCGATCGTGGCTTCATCAAACAGCTCTTCCAGCGGAATGACGCCATCCATTTCAACATAAGCGGCGACCCACTGATTGGAAACCTGTGCAACGTCAGGTGCAGAGCCGGAGGCAACGCGGGTCAGCAGAGAGGTGTTAACGCCGTCGTAGTTGCTTTCGGTCACTTCAACGGTGATCCACGGATATTTTGCCATGAAGCCTTCAATCATGGCATGGAAGGCATCGGCAGTGGTGGTTTCCGCTGCGCCCCAGCAGAGGAATTCGATGGTGACAGGCTCATTCTCTTCGGCTGTGGCGAACACGGTCATGGAGCAAAGCATAGTCAGAGCAAGTACGAGTGCTGCGAGTTTCTTCATGGGTATGATCATCCTTTCGTTCTTTTTTGCATAGGCAATCGTAGATGAAAACAGATTTTGCTCATAATCTGTTTCATTTTAAGTACGACCGTCCGTTGCTGTTATGTATATTATAACATACATTTATGCTTTGTCAATATAATTATTTGAATAAAAATAAAATTATTTCCAAATAAGACATCATAAATGGAAAAAGAATGAAACACAAGAAACAAAAAGCATAAAATTTGTTTCGTTTACTATTGCTTTATTTCATTTTTTCTGTTATCATAAATACTGAATCCACGGGGAGGGTATCATATGAGTTCAAAAGCTGTCACCATTCGGGATATTGCGTCTGCAGCCGGTGTTTCCGTCAGCACGGCATTTCGCGCATTAAAGAACGAGGAACTGGTCAAGCCTGCCACCAGAGCCAAGGTCATGGCGGCCAAGCACGTTCTTGAGAATGAAAAAACGCAGAGCTATAAAAAACCGAGTGCCGAACCGCTCTCTTTTGGCATCATTATGCCCGTTTCCACAGCGCAGGACATAGGACGGCATCCGTCCATGTTCGTGCTGGTGACCAGCTTCCTTTCCGAATTATCAAAAAATAATATTTCCAATACTATGCTGGTCTTTGATGAAAACTCCATGCGGGTAGAAGACCTTCTTGCGCGGCCTATGGACGGTTACATGATTACCGGCACAAGCTCCGAACAGGAAAGGCTGCTTTTGCCGGTGTTGTCCCATTCGAAAATTCCTTGCGTTATTGTGAACCGTCATGCGGAAGCACCGTATATCAGTTGTGTTAAAATCGACGATAAAGCGGCGACCGCCGACGCGACACGGTACTTGATTTCTTTAGGGCATACACGTATTGCTTATTTGAGCGGCAGCAAAAATTATCAGCATACCATGCGCCGCATGGACGGCTATTTGCAGGCCATGAACGAAGCTCATCTCCCCGTCCTTGATAAATGGGTGGTAAACGGTGATTACAGCGAGACATCCGGCTATGCGATGGGCAAAATAATCGCTTCATCGGATGTGCGCCCTACGGCTGTTCTGTGCGCCAGCGATACCATTGCCATCGGCTGCTTATATGCAATGGAAGAAAAAAATATCTCCGTGCCGCGGGAATGCTCCATTATCGGCTTTGGCAATATTGAATCCAGCCGCCTTGTCACTCCAAAGCTGACGACCATTACACAGCCAAGCGTGGATATGGGTTTCCTGGCTGCGAAAATTCTCATGCAAATGATTCAAATCCCCGGCATCGTCAGCCAGCAGCTCATCCTGCAAACCCGCCTTATCATCCGTGAATCAACGGCAGAAGTAAATGAAAAATAAGCGGTGGCATTTTCGCATCGATTGAGACGCATCATGATTTCGCCGAAGGTAATCCTATTTTCTTTCCAGACTAAGTGCCACTGGAGATGCAACTGGGGCATTTACTTTGGAAATTTACTTGCCACCTCATATTACATTCATCATTTGATTAGTTGTAGAATCGATGGTATACTCATTGCAATAAGGTAAGGAGGATTGACGGACATAAGAACAAAAGCGGCCTTAATTGTTATAATATTTTTGATGCTAGTTTCTGCAATGGCAAGCTCAGAGGAGCTTGTTTCTGTGGACGAAGACAATGAACAATCTCTCCCTTTAGACGTCATAAATTATTTCCAAAGAACTTCAATTGGTGGTTATTCAATTTTAGGCCAGGCATTATTCGAATCAGATGCTATGACCGATGGAACTTTTTTCGTGCTTATTCATACAACTTCTAATACAAATGTCCTGTATTGTTTTACCAAATCTCTTGGGGTCTGGAATTTATCTTTCTATACACAGGAAGCGATACCGCAAAAAGATGAACATGTAACAATTTATCCGCTTGAAACGATTTTTGATGATATTCGCGAGGAAGAGCACCAAGGAAAATTTCTCGTGATTGGAGAGCTTGATGGACACCATGAGGAAATGATGCTTGGAACCATCTATCAGTTGAATACTTCTGGTGAATGGTTGCTGTTTCACGTTTGGAGCCATGGCCTGTATGACAAGATGTGGTATCGCGATACCAGCATATCGTTTTATGGCGATTTGGAGAACACAAACTCAGAACACACTGTATATGGTCTGTTTCCGCGTAATTTGCGACGGATGCGTTTGGAAATTGATATTCCATATAATTACGATGAAGCACAATCTTGGCCTCAAGCGGTTCCTCTTCTAACAGAACAGCAAGAAATATCGGCCTCATTAGGGCATAACGCAAAGTATGTTGTTTATTCTGCGCCAAACATAAATTCTCTGTGTGGGGCAAAAGGCAAAGCAGCTGTTTCTACAAATGGCAGAATTATGGCATATGGGAAGGAGGCAGGATGGATAATGATTCAATACGAAATCGATGAAAATAATAATCGTATTGGTTATATTCCTGCCTCCATTCTGGAAAATGTTACCATCCCAGAACTGTCCTTTACAAATTACCCAATGATTATTTCTTCCCCTGCTTTTGTAACAGACGACCCTCTGCGTTCTCAAAGAGTCCTGACTCAGTTACCAGAAAATAGCACCGTAATCTGGCTTGCTATGCTGGACGAATGGGCATATGTTGAAGGTTCTTCATTCCGAGGATTTGTCCCAGTGAAAGCACTTGCAGTAAATTGATGCCGGCTAGTTAAACCGTTGAGAATTACAGTACTGTCGCACCATTTCCACTGAGCGGGATATCAACTTCTTTTTCCGTTCCATCTCCGACCAGCGTTGCTTTGACACGGTAACACTTGCAATTGGAAGCTGTTAATTCTTTGAAAGCTTCCTTCTGATTTGTCGTGTATCCGCAAACGTTACATCCAAATTTTGTTTTATTATTGACCACTTTAGTGATATTATATGAAATTGCAATGTTTACATTGGTATAGGGTGTCGGAGTAGCACTTTCATCATAATAGGAATAGTGCATATCACCAGACAGAACAGCATTGTAGCTTACTTCAGTAACCCAAGACTTATCAATTACTTTCTGCAAACCGCTACGGATATAATTCCATTAGTATGATGTATAAAAATTACAATTTTGCAATAAAAAATTCTTTCATGACATATCGTTTGGCTATGCCGTGCTTTTTTCGCATCTTGTTTTAGACGGACAACTTCCAAATGAAGAATATCTTTCAGAACACTGAACCATCTACGGCACGGTTCTAACATGTCACGGCCTTTGCTGTTTGCGGCGTCCGTCTTTGACGGGGGAATTACGCGGTAAATATGATAATATGGATGACGGAGAATTACTTGAAGCAAAGCAATTCTCCGTCATCCATTATCTATCGCTTATTTGTTCTGTGCTGCCTTGATTTATCTATGCTGACCAATGAAAAACAGCGCTAATGTGCCTGGGCCGGAATGCGCCCCGATAACAGGGCCGACAGGGTGAATCAGAATATCCTTGATATGGAAACGTGCTTTGATTTGTTCGGCGAGAAATTGCGCATCCTCCTCGCAGTCGCCGTGCGAAATAAACACAGTCTGCTTTTCGGGGTCAATGACTAATTCTTCCATCTTTTCCAGCAGCGCTAAAATAGATTTTTTGCGACCGCGTACCTTGCCAACGGGCGTCAGCTTTCCGGCATCGTCCGTGTGCATGACGGGCTTGATGGACAGCATGGAGCCGACGATGGCCGTCGCGGTCGAAACACGGCCGCCGCGCCGCAGATGCATAAGGTCGTCGACCGTAAACCAGTGGCACACATGCTGCTTCATCCGCTCCGCGAAATCACGCGCCTCCGCCAGTGCTGCACCGGCTTTCTTTTTCTGCGCGGTCAGGTAGACGAGCAAACCCTGTCCCAAGGAGGCAGCCAGGGTATCCACCACCTCAATGGTGCGCTCTCTGTACTTTTCGCGCAGCTCGTTGGCGGCCGATACGCAGGACGCATAGGTGCAGCTCAGTGCAGAGGAGAAATTCAGGCACAAAATGTCTCGCCCTGATTTTAAAATTTCCTCCATTGCTGTGGTCGCCGCATCGATATTCACGCCGGAGGTGACCGCCGTGTGACCGTCACGAAGGTTTTTATAGAAAACCTTGGAAGGCATTTCGCGACAGTCCAAATAATTTCTGTAGGTTTTTCCGTCCTGCACGAAGGACAGGGGAAGCACTGTCAGGCCAAGCTCCTTGGCCAATTCGTCCGGCAGATCGCAGGAGGAATCCGTCATCAATACATACTCTCTCATGAAAGACACCCTTTCATTTTTAATCATATATGTTCAATCCGTTTAAGGAAGGTCAAACTCTCTTGCAATGGCCTGCGCAATGAAATCGAAGCTTTCCTGCTTATTTTCCAGCTCGCCGTTGTCCAGCATCAGCGCCGCCCCGTAGATTAGAGAGCGGACAACAAAGGTCTTTCGCACCCGTGTTTCCGGCGGCATCTGCGTTTCCTCACAGTATTTGTCCACCAATGCTTTTGTTCCGGGACTCATCTGTGACTTTGTCCGTATCTGCTCAGGAGCCAAGGAATCGTCCCGCTGCATCAAAATCGAACGGAAATACGGGTTTCTGCGGAGGAAGCGCACATAGACCACACTGGTTTCAATGAGCTGCCGCCGCGTATCACCGGCATACCGCTCGGCAATTTCTGACTGAAGCTGATACCACTGCCCGTTGATATAGGCAATGATGGCCAAAATGAAGTCATTTTTATCCGAAAAGTGGTTATACGGCGCTGCGCAGGAAACTCCGCAGGCAGCTGCCACGCGGCGAATGGAAAAATTTTGTATGCCGCTTCGACCAAGCTCGTCAATTCCGGCCAGCAGCAGCCGTTCCTTGACGGAAGACTGCTTTTTTGCCTGCACATCCATCCTGCTTGACGCACCAGCCTTCCCTTGAGCAGTTTACGCATGAATGTTATCACTGATAACCTCAATGCATGATTAGTGTACATTGCCGATTTTATTTTGTCAAGGGGCGTTGTTTTTGTATCCGCTTGATGCCATGCGAATGACACATTTTGAAATAATAAAGGATTTTTCGACTTCATGTCGAAAAGAACAAACGATAAAGAACGGGGGTGCGGCGAATGGAGAGCGTGGTGCTTCAAACAGAAGAGCCCTATGAGGTGCTGATTGGGCGCGGGCTGCTCTCCGAGCTTGGCGAACGGCTTTTGAAGCTGCATCGGCCATGCCGAACAATGCTGATTGCGGATGAAACGGTATACGCCCTGTATGGAAAGCAGGCGGAATCAGCTTTGAAAAGCGCGGGCTTTTCCGTTTATGCCTTTCAATTTCCCGCAGGGGAGCAGAGCAAAACAATGGACACCTGCATGCGGGTGCTCGGCAGAATGGCTCAGGCGGAAATCACCCGCGCCGACCTTGTCCTGACGCTGGGTGGCGGCGTGACGGGGGACTTGGGCGGCTTTGCGGCAGCCATTTATCAGCGCGGCGTTCCCTTTGTGCAGCTCCCGACCACGCTGCTGGCCGCCGTAGATGCGTCCGTCGGAGGCAAGACGGCCGTTGATTTACCGGAAGGAAAGAATCTGGCTGGCGCGTTTCATCAGCCTTCCCTGGTCTTGTGCGATACCGCAACGCTGGACACGCTGCCGAATGACATTTTTATGCAGGGCGCAGCGGAAATCATCAAGCACGGGCTGCTGACGAACGCGGCTTGGCTTTCCGAATTTGCCGCTTCGCCAAAGGCAAACATTGATGAAATCATCCGAAAAAACGTGGAGATTAAGGCATCGTTCGTGCTGCATGATGAGCGCGATACGAGCCGCCGCCAAATGCTGAATTTAGGCCACACCATCGGTCATGCCTTGGAAAAGCTGAGCAATTATGCGCTTTCTCACGGGCAGGCCGTTGCCATCGGCCTGGTCGCCGAGCTGCGGGCAGCGCGAAAAATGGGGCTTGGAAGCGCGGACGAACGCATTGCGCAAAAGTATCTTACGCAATGCGGATTGCAAACAGAATATACCTGTGACTCGGAGGCTCTGCTTGCGCTGGCCGTTCGTGACAAAAAAAGACGCGGCAAAACAATAAACATGATTGTATTGACCGAGAACGGACCGCAGCTCAAAGCGCTTTCTGTGGATGACTTCAAGTGCTTTGCGGCGCTGGGGATGCAGCCATGAACATCATCGTTTCGCCTTTTTCGGCCTTCGGTGAAATCGCTGCACCGGCCTCAAAATCTGAAGCGCACAGGATGCTGATTTGCGCAGCGTTGAGCGACAAAGAGACGTGCATTGAGCATCTACCGAACTGCGATGATGTATCCGCTACCATTCAGGCATTGAAAGCACTCGGCGCGAACATCACTTATTCAGGCCATCAGGCATCAGTACGTCCCATTCGTCATGCAGACGGGAATGCGGTGCTTGATTGCCATGAAAGCGGCAGTACGCTCCGTTTTCTGCTTCCGGTTGTCTGGGCATTGGGTGGCGGCCGTTTTGACGGCGCCGAGAGCCTGAAAAAAAGACCATTGTCCGATTTGATGAATGCCATGAAACAGCACGGCGCAGTGTTTTCCGGCGATACGCTCCCGTTTACGCTCAGCGGCTCTGCATCGGGCGGCGTGTTTACCCTGTCAGGCTGCGTCAGCTCACAGTTCGTTTCCGGCCTTTTGATGGCAGCACCGCTGCTTCAAGAGGATGTTCATATCCGGCTGAAGGGTATGCTGGAATCGGCAGCATATGTGCGCTTGACAAGGCGCGTGATAGCACTGTTCGGCGTTGCGGTCGAAGAAACGAAGGCTGGTTTTGTCGTCTGCGGCGGGCAGGCATATCGGACGCCCGAACGAATCATCGTGTCGGGGGATTGGTCCGGCGCGGCGTTTCCCCTGGCGCTGGGCGCATTAAACGGTAATGTCCGTTTAACGGGACTTTCACCGGAGAGCGAACACGCAGACAGAAAAATTCTTGATTTTTTGCGGCAGATGGGCGCGTCTGTCACGGCAAATAAATACTCCGTTTGCGTAAAAAATATCGGACGATTGCACGGCATCGCGGCGGATGTTTCTCAAGCGCCGGATCTTGCGCCCGTGTTGGGCGCATTGATGGTACACGCCGATGGAGTGTCCCATATAACCGGCATTCGCAGGCTGCGCTTTAAGGAAAGCGACCGCGCAAGGGGCATTGTGCGTATGGCGCGGGCATTGGGCGCTGAAGCCGAGGAATATGAAGACGCTTTGATAATCAGGGGAAGGCCTGATTTGCAAGGCGGCATTGCAGATACGCAAAACGACCATCGGCTGGTCATGGCAGCCTGTGTCGCAGCCTCTAAATGCAGGCAGCCCTGCACTATCTTGGACGCACAGGCCGTTCAAAAATCCTACCCGCATTTTTTTGATGATGTGCGGGCGCTGGGAGGAAGCATACATGGCATCGACCTTTGGATATAAAATAAAAGTTTCCCTGTTCGGACAGTCGCACGGCGAAAAGCTCGGCGTGGTGCTGGACGGCCTTCCGGCGGGTGAAAAGGTCGATTCGGAAGCACTGAAAACGTTTTTGCGCCGCCGTGCACCGGGCGGAGCATTGGTCAGCGCACGAAGGGAAACGGATGAACCGCAAATCGTTTCCGGCCTCTATGAAGGGAAAACTTGCGGTGCGCCCCTGTGCATCTTGTTTGACAATGCGGATGCACGATCAGGCGATTATGAAGCACTTCGATATATTCCGCGTCCTTCTCACGCGGACTATCCGGCCTATGTCAAATATTCCGGCTGCAATGATATACGTGGCGGCGGGCATTTTTCCGCTCGACTGACCGCGCCCTTATGCGCGGCCGGCGGGATTGTCATCCAGCTTCTGGCCAGAAGAGGCATACACATCGGCGCTCATCTGCTTCAGGCAGGCAGCATTCGGGATATTGCCTTTGACCCGCTTTACGTTTCAGCCGCTGACTTCCCGTCTGCCGATGGGTTTCCCGCCTGCTCACAAGAAGCGGAGCAGGCCATGAAGACGCTGATTGCGGAAACGAAAGAGGCGGGGGATTCCGTGGGCGGCATCGTGGAATGCGCGGTGCTGCACCTGCCTGTCGGCTTGGGTGAGCCGATGTTTGACGGAATCGAAAACCGCATGGCGCAGGCAGTGTTTGCCATTCCCGCCGTGCGCGGAATTGAATTCGGAGACGGCTTTGCATCGTCCGTTTTGCGCGGTTCTGCGCATAATGATGAATATACCGTGCAGGATGGACGGGTGCGTATTACTTTCAACCATGCGGGCGGCGTATTGGGCGGCCTTGCGACAGGCGCACCGCTTCTGTTCCGCGTGGCCTTCAAGCCGACACCGTCAATCGCATTGCCGCAGCACTCTGTCAACCTAAAAACGGGAGAAGATACCATGTTGTCCGTCAAGGGGCGGCACGACCCTTGCGTGGCTGTCCGTGCCGTTCCGTGCGTAGAAGCTGCCGCTGCTTTGGCGCTGATGGACTGGCTGCTGTAAAGGTGGAAAAAAAGATGGAGCTATTGGAGATGCGCCGACAGATTGATGAAACGGATGCTCAGCTTTTGCCGCTGCTCCTCAAGCGGATGAATTTGTGCGCACAGGCAGGGCTTGCCAAGCACGCAAGCGGACAGGGCATCAGCCATCCGCAGCGGGAGCGTGAGATTTTAACGAATGTGCGTCAGCAATCAGGTAAGCTGGCGCCGTATACAGAGGCAATGTATCAAACGCTGTTTGACATGTCTAAAAAGTATCAGACAGAGCTGATTGCGGCGCTCGATAAGCGCTATCTGCTGATTGGCCGTCCGCTTGCACAGAGCATTTCGCCGCGTATTCATGCACTTTTCGGCAATGAATCCTACGGCAAGCTGCCGCTCAACGAGGCCGAACTGAAGGACTTTTTTGCAAAGCGCCGTTTTGACGGTTTGAATGTGACCATCCCCTATAAGCAGGCTGTGATTCCGTATCTGGATGCACTGTCCGACAGGGCAGCGGAAATCGGTGCCGTCAACACCGTGGTATGCAGGGCGGACGGAACCCTTTACGGCGACAATACGGACTGCGACGGCTTCTTTTATCTGCTGGACAGACTCGGCATAGATGTGCAAGGGAAAAAGGCGCTTGTTCTCGGAACGGGCGCGACGAGCAGGACGTCAGCCTACTGCCTGAAAAAAAGAGGCGTGACGAAGATTGCGTTCGTTTCTCGGTACGGCGAATGCAATTATGAAACCTGCTATCAACAGAAGGACACGCAGCTCATCGTCAATACGACTCCTGTCGGCATGATGCCGGATATTTGGGTATCGCCTGTGGATATTGCGCGTTTTCCATCCTTGGAGGGAGTTGTGGATGTGGTAGCCAATCCGCTCAAGACAGCGCTTGTGGAAGCAGCGCAGCGCCTTGGCATACCTGCAGGCGGCGGTTTGCCAATGCTGGTGGAGCAGGCGCGAGCCGCAGAGGAGCTGTTCATGGGGCAGAGCATCGCAAAGGAAGAGTCGGATAAGGCACTTCAAAAAATAATTGCGGAGCAGACCAATCTCGTTTTTATCGGTATGCCCGGCAGCGGAAAGACAACGCTGGGCATGACAGTAGCACGCATCTTGGGTCGTCTCTTTCTTGACACGGACAAAATGGTGGAAGATAAGACCGGGCGCACGGTGCAACGCATTTTTGAAACAGAGGGCGAGGCATCCTTCCGTGCGCTGGAGTCCGAGGCTGTCGCACAGGCGTGTTCGGGCAACGGACGCGTTATCTCGCTGGGCGGGGGCGCCATTCTCAACGAAAAAAATCGCCGCGCTGCTGCCTCAAACGGACGCATTTATCTGATAGTGCGGGCACATGAGAGCCTGACGAGGCGGGGGAGACCTCTTTCGTCCTCGACCAATGGCCTAACCGCTATGCTGAAGGAACGCGGGCCGATTTATCAGTCGCTTTGCGACCGAATGATCAACAATGCCACATCCAAGACACAGGCTGTGCGGGAAATAACGGAGGATTTTTATGCGCATTTTGGTAATTAACGGTCCGAATCTCAACCTTTTGGGCGTTCGTGAGCCGGATATTTACGGAAAAGGGACATTTGCGGAGCTTGAAAGCAGCATTCGCCGCTGGGCGGACGAATTAGGGCTGACCGTAGAACTGTTTCAGTCCAATCACGAGGGCGTAATCGTAGATAAAATTCAAGAGGCTCTTCATACGGCAGACGGCATTTTAATCAACCCGGCTGCCTATACGCATACCTCTGTGGCCATTTTGGACGCACTGAAGGCCGTTGCCTTGCCGACGGTCGAAGTGCATTTAAGCGATATCCGAACAAGAGAGGACTTCAGAAAATTCTCTTATATTTCCCTCTATGCGCAAAAAATTATTGCAGGTCACGGCTTTGAAGGTTATCATGAGGGTCTTGCGTGGCTTAAAAATAATGGAGACTGTACTGCGTGAATGAAACGGCACGATATACCGGAATTTGCATCACAACAAATCACCGGATTTTTAATTGCTCGAAG
>CAVFWQ010000044.1:0-16500 GCA_963626285.1 bacterium
TTGGCATGCCGCTGACCTATTTCGGCACATTCTTTTATCAAATCCATACGCAGGTGAAAAAGCTGAAGCTGAAGACGCCACAGGCATTTTACACCTTGCGCTTCAGCCCCGACGGCATCCAAATCGAGAACGACAGAAAAAAGGAAGAGACGCAGAGCCTGCCGTGGGAGCGCGTTCACGCCGTTTACCGCGTGGCGGGCTGCATCTATCTTTATGCCGCGCCGACCCGCGCCTTTCTTCTGCCCGACGGCCAGACCGATGCCACTCCTGCCGAAATGTGGGCTCTCTTTGAGCGCCATATCGACAAAAAACGTCTGTTTGCGAAAAAGTAATGGCTGCCGAGATGCTCAAGCGAATCATGGATGCCCTGTCCGCACTTCGCGCCCCGCTTTCCTTCAGCGAGTATGACCTGCACGCATTGACCGCGGGTGCGCTTCAGGACGCGGGGATCGAGTTCGTCCATGAAGCGCCGCTGAAAAGCCGCTGCCGCATTGATTTTTTGTGCGGGGATACGGGCATTGAATTAAAGCGCGGCAGGCCGGACACAAAGCAACTAAAAAAGCAGGCGGAGCGCTATTTGTCCAGCGACAGGCTGTCCGCGCTGATTGTTGTCTCCGAGCGCCCCTGCACCCTGCCGTCCGAACTGCTCCGCAAGCCCGTTTTTCAAATCTGCCTGCAAAGGCTGTGGGGTATCGCGCTGGATGAGCCGAGCGAGCCCGTAAAGCCGCTGCCCTCCGCGTCCATTCAAGAAGAAGCGGCTGCTTTTCAGGACGACCCGGACGCCGCATCCGGCGCGCTGACGGGCGGCGAGGAGGAAACCCCGCAGGAAGAGATGCGGGATGAAAAGCTGTCTGCTTTCCGGCTGTTGGAAAGTGAGGAAGCGCTGAATGCGATTCCGCTGCCCGCCTATCTGCAAGATGCGCCGAACGCGCCGCTTCATTATTACGGAACACTTTCCTATAATAAGCGGGCGCAGCGCTGGGTCATCAAGGGCGAGCCGTGCGTGACGGAAATGTGCAAGCGTCTCTTTCCCGGTTCATCCGGCGCAAGGCGCGGCGAAGCGCGGTTTACGGCGCACAGGCGCATTGTCGGGGACATCGGCTGGCTGATGCTCCGCTTCCCCCTGGCTGTCGCCCCGCAGGACGAAGAGCGCTGGCAGGAGACGCTTTACGAGGCGCAAAACGACTATCGTCTGCGTGAGCTGGCGCGAGTCGCGCCGCAGGCCGTGCAGCCGCCCGCGGCTGTCTTTCGGGGCGAATTAAAGCCCTTCCAGCAGACGGGGCTGGCCTTTTTGCTGCGCACAAAACGCGCTCTGCTGGCGGATGATATGGGGCTTGGCAAAACGGTGCAGGCGCTGGCGGCGCTGGCGACTTTGCGCGCGTTTCCGGCGCTGCTGGTCGTGCCGCCGCATCTGGTGCTGAACTGGCAGGCGGAAATCAGGCGCTTTGTCCTCGTCTTCGGCCGTCCGCCCGTCATCCATGTTATTCGCGGGCTGACCCCCTACGCCCTGCCCAAGGCGGACATTTATATCATCCATTATCTCCTCCTGCGCGGCTGGAAGGACGCGCTGAAGGGGGACTTTTTCCGCGCCGTCGTGTTTGACGAAATTCAGGAGCTGCGCCGCACGGGGTCGGAAAAATATTCGGCGGCAAGCCTTTTGTCCGAGAACTGCGACCGCGTGTACGGGCTGTCCGGCACGCCGATTTATAATTTGGGCGGCGAGATTTGGAATGTCGTTAACATCTTGGACTTCCATTTTTTGGGCGATTATGAGTCCTTCTCCCGTGAATGGTGCGTGGGTTACGGCCGAAGGATCGTGCAGAAGCCGGAGCTTCTGGGCAATTATCTGCGCAATGAGGGGCTGATGCTGCGCCGCACCAAGCAGGAAGTGCTGCCGGAGCTGCCGGAAAAGCGGCGGCTGATTCAGGAGATTGACGCGGACGATACGCTGTATAAAACGCTGATGACGCCCGTTCTGGATAAGCTGCACAGATGGCAGACGGATACCGCGCTGACCGCGTCCGAGCGGGCATTGCTGGAGGATCAAATCAGCCAGCAGGAGCGGCAGGCGACGGGCTTGGCCAAGGCGCCGTATGTCTGCCAGTTTGTTCGTGCGCTGTGCGAAGCAGGCGAGCGGGTGCTGCTGTTTGCACACCACCATGCGGTGATGGACGCCTATAAGAAGGAATTAAAAGCGCTTCATCCCGTGTTCATCACGGGCAGGGAAACGGCGGCGCAGAAGGAGGAGGCGTGCAGCCGCTTCATGCAGGATAAGACCGCTCTTTGCTGCGTTTCATTGCGCGCAGCCAGCGGATTAAACCTGCAGCGCGCCACCTGCGTGGTGTTCGGCGAGCTGGACTGGTCGCCCGCCGTGCATTCTCAGGCCGAGGATCGTGCGCACCGCATCGGTCAGACGGATTCCCTGCTGTGCTATTATCTCGTCTCCCCGCACGGCAGCGACAGCGATATTCAGGCCGCGCTGGGGCTCAAGGTCAGCCAGTTCCTTTCCCTCATGGGCGACGCCCCGCAGAGCGAGGTTCGGCGCAGACAGGATGCATCGATTGCCAGACAGCACGTTGAAGCGCTTGTCAGGCGGTTGAGCGGCTCCAAGTAGAGCCAAGCGCGGAGAGCAGGAACAGAATTCGTTTGTCCGGCCGCTTTTCACGCAGGCCGCGGTTTCGTTGGATGCAATCTTCGGAGGGCACGGGAGGGCTTTTCGAGCCTTTCGCAAAATATCGGTTCATTGCTTTTATCTTTCATTCATGATACAATTTTCTGCAGCATAACACAGAGGAGCGGGGCGGTATGGAGCAGCATGAGGGACACAGGCAGCGGCTGAGAGAGCGGTTTTTCAAAAATGAGATGGACAGCTTTGCGCCGCACGAGGCGCTGGAGCTGCTGCTGACATACGCCATTCCGCGCAGGGACACCAATCTGCTTGCGCATCGGCTGATTGAGCATTTCGGAACGCTTCACGCCGTGCTGGAGGCGCCGCTTGAGGAGCTGACACAGGTGGACGGCATCGGGGAAAACGCGGCGGTGCTTGTCCATATGCTGCTGCCGTTGTACCGGATGTATGAGCAGGACCGTTTGGCGCCGTCGCTCTCTTTGACGACCTTTAAGCAGGTGGAGGACTTCTGCGCCGGACTTTTGAAGGGGCTGAACGCGGAGCGATTTTATGTGCTGTGCTTTGATGCACGGCTCAAGCTGATCCAGACGCGCCTCGTTTCGGAAGGCACGCTGAATGAGGTTGCGGTTTACCCACGGCGCATTTTGTCCATACTGCTTCGGCATAACGCCGCCGGCGCGGTGCTGGCGCATAACCACCCCGCCGGAACGTTTGCGCCGTCCGATGCGGATATTATCCTGACGAACACCCTGAACGGGCTGCTGCAGGGCGTCGGCATCCGGCTGTATGACCATATTTTGGTTGCCGGCGGGCAGACCTTCAGCTTTAAACAGAACGGGATTTTGAAAGATGAAGAAAGGTATTTTTATGCGGAGAAATAAGCACAAGCGAGGTTTTTTCATGAGCTGTCTGCTGTTTTTGGTCATTTTGGGCTGTGTGTGCTTTTTGGGGCTCTGCACCTATGTCGTCATTGCCGAACATACCGTTCCAACGCCGGATGAGCCGACGGACGCAATCATCGTGCTGGGTGCGCAGGTGAAGGCGGACGGAAGCCTCAGCCTGCAGCTGGAATGGCGGCTCAAGGCAGCGTTGGAGGAATATGAAAAGCAGCCGTGCTATATCGTTTCCTGCGGGGCGCAGGGCGAGAATGAGCCCGCGCCGGAGGGAGAGGTCATGACCGAATGGCTGATTCTCCACGGCGTCGCGCAGGAACACGCGCTGACGGACGCGGACAGCTATAATACTAAGGAAAATCTGCTGAATGCGCGGGCGCTGCTGCCCGATTCCGTGCAGACCGTGCTGATCGTCACCAGCGATTACCATGTCCCGCGGGCGCTGGCCATCGCAAGGGACCAGGGGCTGATCGCCTACGGCAAGGGCGCGTATACCAAGCCCGAATATTGGCTCAAAAACCATGTCAGGGAAACGCTGGCGTGGGGGAAATATTTACTGCTGAAGGTATTCGATAAGTAAAATACGGCGTCAAAACAGCGGGTTTTTCCCGCTTGACAATTCCATCGGTTCGCTTATAATGACCAATGATAATTATCAGCGGTAATTATCATTGGTTTTTTATAAGGGATATTTGGTGAAGCGAGTCTCGGACGACGACGGGCGCGTGACGCGCCTGAGCGTGACGGAAAAAGGCGCGGTGCTGTCCGAACCACTTGACAGGCGGTATTTTCAAATGCCGAAACTGTATCTGAACGGCATAACGGATGAGGCGGCGGACTGCATGGTGCGCGTCGTTAAAGCATTGGACGGCGCCATGTGCATGGGGGAGGAATGAGTTTGAATAATGTAAAATCGGATTTTACGCAGGGGAGCATCCTCAAAAAATTGACCTCTTTTATGCTGCCGATTTTAGGCGCGCTGATTTTACAGGCCGCCTACGGCGCGGTCGATTTGCTGGTGGTCGGGCGCTTCGGCAGCACGGCGGGACTGTCCGGCGTGTCCACGGGCAGTCAGGTGATGAACTTGGTCACCTTCGTCATCACGCAGCTTGCGATGGGCATGACCGTGCTGATTGCACGGTATCTGGGCGAGAAAAAGCCGGAGGAGATAGGACCGGTCATCGGCGGTTCGACCGTGGTGTTCGCCGCCATCACCGCCGTTTTGCTGGTGGTGCTGATTTGGCTGGCCGAGCCGATTGCCCTTTTGATGCAGACGCCGGAGGAGGCCGTTGAGGAGACCGTCAGCTATGTGCGCATCTGCGGTGGCGGCATCTTCTTTATCATCGCCTATAACCTTTTGTCCGCTGTATTTCGCGGCATGGGGGACAGCAAATCACCGCTCATTTTTGTCGCGGTCGCGTGCGTTGTGAACATCTTCGGCGACCTGTTGCTGGTGGCGGTCTTTCACATGGATGCGGCGGGCGCGGCGCTGGCGACGGTGCTGGCGCAGGCCGTTAGCGTGGTGTTCGCTTTCGTGATGCTTGCCAAGAAAAAACTGCCGTTTACCATCGAAAAAAAGGACTTCCGCGTGAATGTGCAATGCAAATATGCGCTTAAAATCGGTTTGCCGCTGGCGCTTCAGGAGTGCCTGACGCAGGTTTCCTTCCTTGCGTTGTGTGCGTTTGTGAACAGGCTGGGGCTTTCGGCCTCGTCCGGCTATGGCGTGGCGAACAAGATTGTCAGCTTTGCCATGCTCGTGCCCAGCGCGCTGATGCAGTCAATGGCCTCTTTCGTCTCGCAGAATGTCGGCGCGGGCAACGAAAAACGCGCTGGTCAGAGCATGATGTGCGGCATCGGCGTGGGCGTGGGCATCGGCATTGTGGTGTTCTTCCTTGTTCTTTTGAAGGGCGACGCACTGACGAGCCTGTTTACAAGCGATGCGGAGGTGATAGCGCACGGGTTTGACTACCTGAAGGGCTTTGCGCCGGAGACCATCGTCACCGCTGTGCTGTTCAGCTTTATCGGCTATTTCAACGGGCATAACGAGACGATGTTCGTCATGGCGCAGGGACTGATTCAGACGCTGCTTGTCCGTCTGCCGCTGGCGTACTTCATGAGCATCCGGCTAAACGCCGATCTGACCGGCATCGGCCTTGCCGCGCCTGTCGCAACGGTGGTCGGCATCATCCTGAATGCGGTGTATTACGGGCGGTTTCGGAAAAAGCTGAAGCAAAGAGAATTGCTTCAATAAAGAAAAACGGACAGTGCGGTAAAATGCACTGTCCTTCTTTTTATCAGTTGATTTTTTCCAAAATATCCAGTGTGAATGCGGGCAGCGTGACGCTTTGGGCGTCTGCCGTCGTATATGTATACAGGCCGTCAAACGTGCCGAAGCAGGCAACGCTGTCGTTTTCGGCGGGGGAGAAGTCCGGACCTTGTATAACGGCATAAACAACGAGCGTTCCGTTGTTGCCCGTGGCGATGCGCAGCCGATAGCTTCCGTCCGCATCCGCAAGGCTCTGCACGACCGTGCCGGTAAACCGGAGCTTCTTTCCCTGATACCTGTCAGGCTCCTGACCGACAGCGGCAAAATCGAGCTTTCCGTAGGCCGCGCTGCGGTTGGGCGTTTTGGTGGGCTTGGGGGTCTTGGTGGGCGCGGGTGTGGGCTTAAGCGGAGCAGTTTCCGCAAACAGCGCGATTTGGTCCTCCGCCGTTGCCGTTCCGTTGACCTTCAAGCCGGCCTCCTTTTCAAACGCTTTCATGGCCTTGACGGTGGCATTGTTATACTTGCCCGTCACCTCGCCGGTCAGATAGCCCAGCTCCTGCAAACGCTTTTGCAGCGCCTCGACCTCGGCGCTTTTGTCGCCGGACTTGAGCGTTACAAACGGGTATGCGCCCAGTGTCCGAAGCCGTGCGTCGATTTCCTCCCGCAGCGCCAGCAGAGTCTCCGCATCCATGCTGTCCACATCGACCGCTTCCGCACAGGCAGCTGCGGCACAGAACAGCATCAGCGCCGTAAGCAGCGCACAGAAGACCTTTTTCATCGCTCATTCCTCCGTTTTTTCGATGATTTCGCCGTCAAATGCGCCGTTCGCATAGGCAGTCAGGCGCACATCACGGATCTCGCCCGGCGGCGCGTCCTTGCAGCGCACATCCATATATTGCGGCGTATATCCGCGCGGGCAGCCGTCCTCCTCGTCCTCAAACAGCACGGGCTGAATCGTTCCGAGCAGGCTTTTTGCATAAGCGCCTGCGGTCTCGTGACCCAGCGCGATGAGCCGCCTTGCCCGCTCTTCGCGCACACGCTTCTCCACCTGATTCGGCATTTCCGCCGCCTTTGTCCCCTTGCGGGCGCTGTACGGAAAGACGTGCAGGCGGGCAAAGCCGATTTTTTGGCAAAAATGCATGGTTTCCTCAAATTCCGGCTCCGTTTCGCCCGGAAAGCCCGTAATGACATCGGTCGTGATTGCGCAGTTCGGAAACGCCGCACGGAGCGCCTCGCACGAGGCCGAAAATTCCTCCGTGGTGTAGCGTCTGCGCATCCGTTTCAGCACGGTGTCCGAGCCGGACTGGAGCGCCAAATGAAACTGCGGGCAGACGGCCTTTATCCTGCTCAATTCCGCCGCGAACTCTTTTGTCGCGATGACCGGCTCCAACGAGCCCAGGCGGATGCGGCGCACGCCGTCCGCATTCGCGGCGCGGACGGCATCGAGCAGGGTTTCGCCGTTCAAATCGCGGCCATAGCTGGTCAGATGAATGCCCGTCAGCACCAGCTCCCGAAAACCGGCCCGAGACAGGCGCAGCGCCTCCGCCCGAATGTCGTCCGGCGTTCTGGAACGGATGCCGCCGCGCACATAGGGGATGATGCAGTAGGTGCAGAAGCGGTCGCAGCCCTCCTGAATTTTCATCACGGCGCGGGTATGTCCCGCGTCCGCCGTGATGGACAGACGCTCAAACGGGGCGCGGGTCACATCGCCGACAGCGGCGATCTGCTTGCCCTCGGCAACGGCTCTTTCCAAAAGGTCAACGATTTCGCCGCGCCGCGCCGTGCCGATGACGAGCCGTGCGCCTGTGTCCAGCAGCTTTTCGCCGTCCCGCTGCGCAAGGCAGCCCGTGATGATGACATCCGCAGCCGGATTTTGCCGTTGGGCGCGGCGCACCGCGTTCAGCGATTTTTTGTCGCCTGTGCCCGTCACCGTGCAGGTATTCACGACATAGACGTCGGCACGTTCGTCAAAGGCGCGTATTTCATAGCCTGCCCGCTGGAAGCACTCCAGCATGGCCTGCGTATCGTATTGATTGACCTTGCAGCCCAGCGTGTGAAAGGCGACGGATGGCATGGTGGTTCGCTCCTTTTGAGTGGCGTTATGACGGCAGGCGTTTTCGCCCCTGCATCCCGCCGAGCATGTTCATATGCGAAAACGGTGCACGGAAACTGGGAAAAGCAGTTTGCAAAAAGACTTCTCCCGCAAAAATATACCTTACAGTCCTTCTCCCCCGCCGGAGATCTCATCCAGCGTCATGCTGAAGCCGGGGACGCATTCGCGCATGAAATCGCGGACTTCGGGCAGGTCGATGCGGTCAATGGAGCAGCGGACGGAGTACGCGGCGTTTTCAAACTCCTGATTGCCGGCTTTTTTCTCTTCCAAGCATTTGATGTAGGCGCAGATGCGGTCGGCCGCCTTGACAAGCCGCCATTCGGGGGTGGTCTCGTCATGCTGAATGAGCGGCTCATAGGAAGGACGGATGTCGGCGGGTAGCATGGACAGGAGCTTTTCGTTGGCGACGGCCTCCAGCTTTGCGTACTCTTGGCGGATCATCGGATTGTTGTGTTTGACCGGCGTGGGCAGGTCGCCCGTGATGACCTCGCTCGCGTCATGATACAGCGCCAGCGCCATGACCTGCCCCTCGTTGTAGTGACCGCCGTAGCGCGTGTTGGCGATGACCGCCAGCGCGTGCGCAATCATCGCTGCCTGCAAAGCGTGCTCCATGTCATTTTCCGGCAGGGTGTTGCGCATCAAGCCCCAGCGGTTGATGTATTTCATACGCGACATATAGGCGAAAAAATGGTGGTGCATAAAAATTTTTCTCCTTTTTTGTTCTTGCGGTTGCAATCCGTGGGGCCGAATGCTATAATAAGCACGCATCCGCGGGGGCGTCGTCTGCAAAGTATGCAGACGGCTGAGAAAGTACCCTTTGAACCTGTGTAGGTCATCCTACCGTAGGGAAGCGGCGCGCCGTGAGAATTCCCGCGGCTCGGTCCGTTTCCCGCATACTAAAACAGTATGCGGGATTTTCTTTTGCGGAGCAGATTGATACTCTTTTTTCAATAAGGAGGCTGGTATCTCATGTTCCTGTTCTCATCCGCATTTGCCGAGGTCACAGAGGCTGTCGAAACAACGGCCGAGGCCGTTGCGACGGCCGCACCGAAGGCCGCGCAGACAAGCGCTGCCGTTGATTACGTTTCGTCCGTGTTCAAGAAGTTCAGCGGATTCACCCTCTCCACCTGGATTATTCTGGGCGTCCTCGTTGCGCTCGGCTTCATCCTGCTGGCAGCGGCCAAGTCCGGCAAAAAGTGGACGGCGAAAACCATCGCCTATGCCGCGCTCTCCATTGCGCTGAGCTTTGTGCTGAGCTATGTCCGACTCTTCAGAATGCCGCAGGGCGGCTCCATCACGCCGGCCAGTATGCTGCCGCTGATGCTCTTTTCCGCCTCGTTCGGCGTTGCGCCCGGCGTTGTGGCGGGTCTTGCGTACGGCATTTTGCAATATTTGCAGGGCGGCGACTTTTTGAATGTCTGGCAGTTCCTGCTCGACTACCCCATTGCCTTTGCCGCGCTGGGTCTGGCCGGACTGTATAAGCATCTGAACAAGACATGGCAGGCTTATGCGGCGCTCACCGTGATGTTTGCGGGGCTGCTGCTCCTGTGCGTGTCCTATCCGTCGCTGTGGGTGCTGTACGCCGTGCTGATGGCCGCCACGGTCGCGCTGTTCTTCGTCTGCCGGAAAAATCCGGACGGGGCGCGGCTGCTGCCCGCAATGGGCGTTGCCGTGCTGGGACGCGCCGTGTCCGCCGTGTGCGCGGGTCTCATCTGGGTCGCTGTCTACCCGCTGGAGGACCCCAACGAAATCCCCCTCATTTACAGCCTCGTCTATAACGGCGCATACCTGCTGCCGGAAGCCGCCATCTGCATGGTGCTGGCGTTCATCACAGGAAGTCGAATCATGAAAACCATGAAATAAACCGAATGTCCATATCCCGCTTCGGCGGGATTTTTTTATTGCTTGGGCGTAAGCGAAGTGCTTCCTTCCGACAAGGCCTTCAGCGCTGTCATAACCAGTGCGCGAAGCTCACGATGCAACGTCGCCACCGTTTCAGGGTCGCCGGCAAAGCTCTTGCGGAAGGCGGAAGGCAGGTTGAAGAAAAAGCGCGCATCGATTTCATCAATGCTCCTGAGGTTTGCCTTCTCCAACACATCGAACAGGGCGTTCACGAAGGCGCGGCGCTTGTCCACGGACATCTCGTCCAGCCATTTTTTGATGACATGGTTGATGTAGCGGCTTGTCTGCGTCGGCTGCGCCATGCGCAGAAAGCTGCCGCGCTCCACCTGCCATGACGAGGTGTAGTGCTGCAAAATGCCGACTCCGTCGCTTTTGATGACGGTATAATTATCCTCGCTTTCAAGCAGCATCCCGACTACGGAGGACTGCGGCACATATTTTTCAACACGGTCCGCGATGCGCCGATAGCCGTCCGTTCGCAGGACGCTCCTGTCAAGCCCCGGCCCGTCGCAGCTCACGATGGCCGCAATGCGGTTTTGAATGCTCTCCGGCACGCAGGCGCCGGCGTAGGCGGCCAGATTTCCGCCCTTGGAATGCCCGACCACCAGCAACCTGTCGTCCGTCATCCCGGCAATCTGTTGTAAATAGTCCACGCTCATGCGCTGGGCGGGGACAGGCTCGGAGAAGGCCAGCGCACAGTCCTCCTTCCAGCCGACCAGGCTGCCGTCCGTCCCGCGAAAGGAGATGCAGGTCAGCCCGTCCGTTAAAGAGAAGGTCAGCGCGGCGAACTGCGCGTCCTCTGACAGGACGCTGCGGTAATTCGCCGCGGGAATGCTCGCGTAGCGCGGTGAGGTAAGGATAAGCTCCAGCAGCTTTTTGTCATCCGCCCACAGATAGCCGACCTGCTGTTTTTCCTTGACGCCCTTTGCCGTCTCCAGCACCCGCTGCGCAGCATCGCCCAGGGGAATGCTGCCCGCATCGCCCGGCTTCGGCACAATGCCGTCAAAAAAGATATAGGAAAGCTGGGACAAAATCAGCTTGTCCGCCTCGCAGGGCGGCACGAGGGAAAACGGCAGATCGCCGCGCCACGTCAGGTAATCGAAATAATTCGCCATCAAAGCTCCTCAATGCGTATATTGATAGGCCAGCCGCTCATCTCCGTTTTTCAGATGGATGATTCCGCAATAAACAAAGCCGTTTTTAAGCAGCAGTTTCTGCATGGGGATGTTGTCCCTGTGCGTGTCCGCCCGCACATTCAGCCCCTTGTCCTTGGCGTATTGCAGGCAGAAGGAGCCGATACCGTGGCCGCGGCCTGCGACCGCCAAGCGGTGAACGGTCAGATACGGCGCATCGTCCGGCCATGCGCCGTCCTCGATGACGTCATAGGTCGGCTCATGCCCGCACAGGGCAAAGACCCCGCAGGGCGCACCGTTTTCCATGCACACTTGAAGCGCGTCGGATTCAATGTCCTGCATAAGCTGTGCATCGCTCGGATATCCGCCTTCCCATTGGGTCAGGTTGCCGCTCCTGCGCATGAATGCCCGTGCGCTGTCGAAAATGCCTTGCAGCAGGGGAATCTCCTCGGCGGTTGCGGGACGCACGGACAGGACGGCGGGCATTTTCATCTTGGCCAGCACCTCCTGCGGCGCGGGGATATACGTCCCGTCCGTTCCAACCTTCCTGCTGCGCCGTTCATACAAAACGGTGTCGTGCCAAACGCCGTCCTTCGTGTAGCTGACGCGCTCCCGATAGCCGTAAAAGCGGAAGCCTAATTTTTCGTGCATACGGACGGACGGCAGATTATCCGCCACAATGATGCTTTCCAGCGTCCAGATGCCGCATTTTTCGCTTTCCTCAATCAGCGCGTGCATCAGCTCGGTTCCAAGCCCGTGCCCCTTCGCTTTTTCATCTAAATAAACGCTCAGTTCCGCCACACCGTCATACGCGGGCGCCAAATGGTTGACGCTCAACGCCGCGAAGCCCAGCACCTGTCCGCCCTCCTCGGCGACCAAACGGCATTCCTTTCTATGTCCCGCGCTCCATGTTTCCCATGTCGGCACGACTGCCGTAAATGTCGGCAGACAGGCATTTACACCCTCGGCATAAATCTTCAGCACAGACTCTGCGTCAGTGTCCTGCATCAAGCGAATCAAGCGCATCGCCCCTTTCCTCCGTTACCCGCTTATTGTAGAAGAGCCGTGCAAAAATGTCAATGTGTTTTCATTTTTAAGGTTTTTCGTTTTGACAGAAGAGAGCATCATCATATATAATAGCAAACGAAAAAGCGGCGCGGTGCGCATAAAGATACAAGCGGAGGAAGGCACATGGACTACATTGAATTGACCGTTTCCACCACCACGGCGGGGTCGGAGGCCGTGTCTGAGCTTCTGATGAGCCTGGGCGCGGCGGGAACGCAGATTATCGACAGGGCGGATTTGCCTGACCCGAATAAGCCAGGCAAAAATTGGGAGCTGATGGACAGAACGCTCATTGACGAAACGCCGGAGGACGTGCGCGTCAAGGCGTGGTTTCCCCTGGACGAGCAGGCGCGGAGGACACTCGGCCTTGTGCGGGGAAAATTGACGGCCATGAAGCAGGAGGACGCACAGGGCGCGTTCGGAGCGCTGACGCTGTCCTCGGATAATGTGCATGAGCAGGACTGGTCGGAGTGCTGGAAGCAGTATTACAAGCCCTTCCGCGCCGGGAAGCGGCTGGTCATCAAGCCGACATGGGAGGAATGGAACGCACAGCCGGACGATTTGATCATCGAGCTTGACCCCGGCATGGCCTTCGGCACGGGGACGCATGAGACGACCGCCATGTGCATCACGCTGATTGAAAAATACTACGCGGGCGGGCGAATCCTGGATGTCGGCACGGGCAGCGGCATTTTGGCCATTGCCGCGGCGCGGCTGGGCGCGAAGGATGTCGTGGCGGTCGATATTGACCCGGACGCCGTGCGCGTGGCAGAAGAAAACGTGGCGCATAACGGGCTGACCTCCTGCATCGCCGTGCGCGAGGGCGACTTGCTGCAGGGGCTCAATGAGACCTTTGACTTTGCGGTTGCCAACATTTTAGCGCCGGTCATCTGTATGCTGGCCGCTCCGCTCAAGAATCATCTGAAGAAAAACGGGTTGTTCATCTGCTCCGGCATCATCAGCGAGGCCGAGCAGAATGTTCTGAACGCGCTGAAGGACGCGGGTTATGCCGTGCTGGAGGTCATGCACAAGAACGACTGGGTCGCTGTGGCGGCGAGGGTATAAGCGATGCACAGATTTTTTGCGGTATGGGCGGATGCGCAGACGGCGCGGCTCAACGGCGACGAGGCGCGTCACGCGCTGACCGTGCTGCGCCTTCAAAAGGGCGACAATGTGCGCGTGGTGCTGGACGGAAGCCTGTATGACGCGGTCATTGCGGATATATCGGACGGCGTGCTGGTAACAGTCTGCGGGGAGCAGCCGTCGCCGGAGCCGGGCACGCACATTACCCTGTATCAGGGGCTTCCCAAGGGCGACAAGATGGATATGCTCACGCAGAAATGCACCGAGGCAGGCGTGTGGCGCATCGTGCCAGTGCAGATGCCGCGCTGTGTCGTGCGGCTTGACGGGAAGGACGGCGAAAAGAAGCGCGAGCGCTGGCAGCGCATCGCATTGGAGGCCGCCAAGCAGTCCGGCCGGACGCACGTTCCGGAAATCTCGGCGCCGATTTCGCAAAAGGAAATGCTTTTGCGCCTTTCCGCGCACGGCTGCGTCCTTGCCCCGTGGGAGGACGCGAGGGGGCTGACCGTCCCCGCTGCGCTTTCAAAAACGGAGGTGGACGACATTGCCGTCGTCATCGGGCCGGAGGGCGGCATGAGCGCGGAGGAAATGGAGGCGCTGCAAGGCGCGGGCGCATTGCCCGTGACGCTCGGCCCGCGCATTTTCCGTACGGAGACGGCGGGCTTGGCGGCCGTCATCATGGCGCTGAGCAGCCGCAATGAATATGCCTGACGAAGAAAGGCGCATCGCACGCTATCATCTGCCCGGTCTGTTTGAATTTTACGAGCTTTATCGGCTGTTTCTGCCGCTGTTTTTTGAGCATCGGGAATATTTTTATGATTGGTGCGGCATCGGCTCTGTTTACGGTGCTCCGGCGGACTGCGTTTGGGGCGGCGGGCGCATGGGCGGCGGGGACTGCACGGCGCGGGAGGCGCTGGCGCTCCTCAAAGAGTACGGGATTTCCGCAAGGCTTACGTTTAGCAATTCCCTGCTTCGGGAGGAGCATCTCAGGGACACGAAATGCAACGCTCTGTGCAGATTATTTGCGGACGCGGGCGAGCAGAAAAACGGCGTCATCGTGCATTCGGAGCTGCTGCTGGAGCATCTGAAAAAGCATTGGCCAGCGCTTTATTTTGTGTCGTCCACCACCAAGGTGCTGAGGGATTTTAACGACCTTGTGCGGGAATTAAAGCGGGACGATTTTTCCTTTGTCGTGCCGGATTTTCGCCTGAATCCGGCGGTTGACCGCCTGAATGCCCTGCCGCAGCGTTTGAAGGACAAGACAGAGCTTTTGTGCAACGAGTGCTGCTTTTTTGCCTGCGGTGACAGGCGGCGCTGCTATGAGGCCGTCAGCCGGAGAAATTTGGGCGAGGACGACGATTTTCGCTGCACCGCGCCGGACGCGGCCGGCGGCTACCGCTTTTCCAAGGCCATGCAAAGCTCCGCCTTCATCGGCATCGATACAATTCGGCATACCTTCCTGCCGATGGGCTTTTCACATTTCAAAATCGAAGGGCGCTCCCTCGGCAGCGCCCTTGTCCTGGAATTTCTTCTTTACTATATGACCAAGCCGGAATATCAGATCGATGTAAGGGAAAGGATTTATCTGGAAAATACGCTGGATTTGTTTTGACGAAGGAGGCGTTTTATGCCGCTTTCCGCATCCCTTTATTCCAGGACATTGCGGATTGGTTTTTGCTCCGGCGGGGAAGGGGAAAGCCTTCCTTTGTCAAAAACAAAGGTCTACCGCTTATATGTTCTCCCGCGCACCCGTAAATTTTCAAAATATTCACATTGCTTCGGCAGGAATAACGCTTGTAAAGTCGGTGCGTTTCCTGTATAATAAGTAAAGTTATCATCACGAGGACGGCTGTGCGAAAAAGGTTTCTTGTGCCGAATCGTGGGATATGTCACCTAAAACAGATTGGAGATGCCTGATACCTATGCGGAAAAAGATGTTTTTAGCCCTGCTGCTTGTGGCGGCCATCACCCTGAGCGGCTGCTCGCTCGTGGTCAAGGATGCGGATGTGGATGCCAAGCGCACCATCATTGACGTAAACGGCGAAACCGTGGATAAGCAGACTGTGACGGCGCTGGTCAACCAGCAGGCTTCCACGCAGGCTTATTACTACTATTACTATTATGGCTATTCCATCGACACCACCGATGAAACCTACCTCTCCTCCATCCGTCAAAGCGTGATCGACAGCAAGGTGGAGGACATGGTCATTGAGCAGAAGATCAAGGAGCTTGGCTTTGACCGGTTCACCGATGAAGAGCTGGCCGAAATGGAGACATCCGCCGAGGAAGAAGCGGCCGAAATGCTTGAAACCATCAAGACGCTGTATCTGTCCGGCTCCGAGCTGGAGGGTGATGCGCTGGAGACCGAGGCGCAGACCTATGCCAAGCAGTACGGCGTAGACAAGGACAGCCTGCTCGCCTCCGCCAAGAGCGAAAAGGAGACCGAGAGACTCAAGGCCGAGGCTACCAAGGATGTCGTCGTGACGGACGAAGAGGTGCAGGCGGACTTTGATTCCAAGGTCGAAAGCGCCAAGACCGAATACGCGTCTGACCTGGAAGCCTACGGCGAAGCGGTCAACGGCGGCGATACCGTGTATTACGCGCCCGCCGGATACCGCTATGTCAAGCAGATTTTGGTGAAGTTCACCGATGAAGACAGTCAGGCCATCGAGGATGCCAAGGACGAAATGAGCGCCGCCCAGACCGCGCTGACCGAGGCGCAGACCGCCCTGTCCGACAATGCGGCCGCGCTGGAGGCCGAGGATATCACGGACGAGGAAACGACGGCGCTGACCGAGGCACAGCCCGCTTTGCAGGCCGCTGTTGACGAAGCGCAGAAGACGCTGGATGCAGCCTCCGAGAAGGTGACGGCCGTCACCGCCGCCGCACACGCTAATCTGCAGCCCAAGGTGGACGAGGTCATGCAGAAGATTGCAGACGGCGAGGACTTTGAGACCCTGATGGAGACCTATAACGAAGACCCCGGCATGGACACGCACGCAGACGGCTACGCTATCTGTGCCGGCTACAGCTCCTTTGATTCCGCCTTTGTAGATGCGGCGATGGCGCTGGAGAATGTGGGCGATGTGACCGAGCCAATCAAGAGCGATGCCTACGGCTACTACATTATCCGCTATCAGTCCGAAATCGCCGAGGGCGCTGTGGATATCAGCACTGTTGAAGAAGGCATCCGCGCCGACCTGCTTTCGACCAAGCAGGACGAGGCGTATGAGGCGGCCGTTCAAACCTGGATTGCCGCTGCCGACGTCAAGACCTACATCGACCGTCTGACGGACTAAGGTAAGTGCATTGATGCAACAGCAGGAGAAAAAACTCCTGCTGTTTTTATATTTCGAAACCCGCCGCTGTGAAGGGAGTTTCGGAATACAATAAAACGGGCTGCCGCACAGCTGCACGGC
>CAVFWQ010000045.1:0-16425 GCA_963626285.1 bacterium
TCTTTACAGCGTCCCCTATATGTGGGGGACGGTCGGGATCCTGTACAACACCGAAAAGGTGCAGGAGCCGGTGACCTCCTGGGGTATTCTCTGGGATGAGAAATATGCAAAGAATATCTTCATGCTGGATTCTATCCGTGATTCCTTCGGCCTGACGCTCAAATATCTGGGTTATGAGATAAACTCCCGCAATTTGCTCGAGCTGGCGGCCGCCAAGGATAAGCTGATTGAGCAGAAGCCGCTCGTCAAAGCGTATCAGGTGGACGAAACCAAAGACAAGATGGTGGCTGGCGAGGCAGCGCTGGCAGTCGTCTGGTCGGGCGATGCGCAGTATGCCATCGACTTAAATGACAAGCTGGCCTATGCTGTCCCCGATGAAGGCAGCAACATCTGGATTGACCCGATGGTCATCCCAAAGACGGCGAAAAACAAGGAAAATGCCGAAAAGCTCATCAACTTCCTCTGCCGCCCTGATATTGCCCAGAAGAACTGCGAATACATCCGTTATTCCAGCCCCAACAGCGAGGCCATTCAGAACATGGGTGATGAGTATGTCAATAATACCACCATCAATCCGACGGAAGAAATCGTGCAGCGCTGTGAGTTTTTCCATGACATTCCCTCCGAGGGATTGATTGACTATTTGGCGCTGTACAACAACCTTTGGAATCAGGTGAAGAACGCCAAATAATCCCGCATGGACGTCAGGCAATGCTTTGCTTGTCGTCCTTTTTATCCGATTGCTGCACAATTCGCGGACGGCGACCTTGATATTTTACCGACTTTCGTGTATAATGTGCATAGAAACCATTCGGTTTCGGGAAAGGAGGATTTATTTCTTATGAAATTGATTATTGCTATTGTTCAGGATGAAGATGCTTCCCGTCTTATCAGCAGCCTGATGAATGAGGGCTATGGCGTGACCAAGCTGGCCACCACCGGCGGCTTCCTGCGTGCGGGAAACACCACCTTGCTCGTCGGCGTAGATGATGACCGTTTTGACGGCTGCATCGGCATCATCGAAAAAATCTGCAAGAGCCGCAAGCAAATCGCCACCTCCCCCATTACAACGGGTGCGGCCAGCGGCATGTATGCTCCGTATCCCATCGAAGTGACAGTAGGCGGCGCGACGGTCTTTGTTTTGACGGTGGATCAATTTGTCAAATTCTGACGTATCCTTTGATTCTTTTTCAGCGCGCGGCGAAGCTGTCCGTGCGCTGATTTCTGATGTTCGTCAGGAACGCTTGACGCACGCACTGCTGCTGACTGGTGCAGCCGGAACAGGCAAAAAAACGCTGCTGCATCTCATCGCCAAAAGGCTTTTATGCAAAGCGGACAGCGGAGAAAAGCCCTGCAACGTGTGCCGTTCCTGCAAGCGCTTTGAAGCGCGGACGCATCCTGATCTGCTCATTCCCATTCCCGCGCCGAAGGATAAAAATGTCATCAAAGTCGAGCCGATTCGTGATATTCTGAGCGTCCTGTCCCGTCATTCCTTGGAAGGCGGGCGGCGTGTCGTACTGCTGGAAAACGGCGAACGCATCACACCGGCCGGGCAGAATTGTCTGCTGAAATCGCTGGAGGAGCCGGATGACAGCACCTATTTTTTAATGACGGCTGACCAGGAAACGGCCGTCCTGCCGACCATCCGCTCCCGCTGCCGCGTCGTGCGCGTGGAGCCGATGACAGACCGGCAGGTCGAGGAGGTGCTGCTTCAGGACGGTAGCATCCCAAGAGACAAGGCGCATCATGCCGCGCTGCTGTCCGAGGGCAGTGTCGGCGCGGCTCGTGCCATCTGCGCAAGCGAGGAAGAGGACGCGACGCTTCATCTCGTCATGAGTTCTTTTTTTGCCGTACGAAATGCGGATGATATTCCGAACGCCGCCGCAAAAATCAAGGATATCAAGGATGAATGGAGCAATCTGCTGACGGCATTTGAGCAGCAGATTCGGCTCTGTATGCGCAGTCAGGTCGGGCTTTCCGAGCGGCCGCCCAATATGCCGGAGGTCTTTTCAAATGCTCCCCTTTCCGGCTTGGCACACCTTTTATCCGCCGCGCTGGAGACGCGCAAGATGCGCTCCGCCAATGTCAGCTGGCAGGCAGCAGCCGACCGGCTTTTAGAAACGATTTCGGAGGAAGTAACCAAATGGCAACGGTAATCGGCGTCCGCTTCCGCAATGCGGGCAAACTATACTATTTTGATCCCGGCGCGTTCTGGCCGACAGCCGGTGATGCCGTCATTGTAGAAACGACTCGCGGCATTGAATACGGCGAGGTGGTGACAGGCGTGCAGGAGGTTTCTGATGACAGCCTCACGCCCCCGCTTCGCAATGTGGTGCGTTTGGCCACGCCGGAGGATGTCCAGCATCAGCGCGATAATGAGCGGCACGAAAAAGAGGCGCTGCAGATTTGCGGTCAGAAAATCGAAAACCACCAGCTTCAAATGAAACTGGTAGGATGTGAATACACCTTTGACAACAGCAAAATCCTCTTTTATTTTACATCCGATAAGCGCGTTGATTTCCGCGCCTTGGTCAAGGACTTGGCGGGTATTTTCAAGACCCGTATCGAGCTGAGGCAAATCGGCGTGCGCGATGAAGCAAAGATGATGGGCGGCTTGGGGCTGTGCGGCCGTCCTCTGTGCTGTGCGCAGTTTTTGGGTGATTTCCAGCCGGTCTCCATCAAAATGGCGAAGGAGCAGAGCCTTTCCTTAAATCCAACCAAGATTTCCGGCGTTTGTGGCCGCTTGATGTGCTGTCTCAAGTATGAGGAAGACTATTACGAAAAGACGCGCAGGCAGATGCCGCGTGTGGGACGCGAAGTCATCACACCCGACGGGCGCGGCACGGTCACGGATCTAAATATCTTGAAGGAAACCGTCCGTGTGCGCATTCCCAAGGGCGACAGCACCGAAATCAAGGATTATCCGATGGCCGATGTCCGGCGCGCCACGGTCGGCGCATTCAAGCCAGCGGCTGCCGAGCAGGAAAATCAGTCTGACGATGATGTTGACCCCGAAATCATGAAAGCGCTCAAGGTCTCTGAGCTGGATGTGCCGGATGTAGACGGAGATGAAACGCTTCCGGAGTATGAGGACGAGCTTTCCAATGACGAAAAAGCTGTCATCAACAAGCCAGCCCCGTGTCTGCCGAAAAAGGAATTAATGCAGCGTGATGCTCACGCGAAAAACGAGGATAAAAAGCCGGAGACGAAAAAACGCGACCCCTGGGTCGTGCCGGAAGAATTCAGGCACAAGAAATGATAATATGAAATGCCGTATGTCCGCTTGCATCACAAACGGAGATACGGCATTTTGTCATGCGTTTATTCTTTTATCGCATTCCATGTCATTCTGCCCATCAAGAAGGCGGAAATGCCGATAACGGCATAGGTCATGGCATAGGGCAGATAAATCAGCGTTCGTCCGTCCTCCTCGCCCTCCTGAACCGTTAAGCCGAGCTTGGTCAGAAAATTCTCAACGCTTTCGTTCAAAATTCCGCTGCTGACGCTCAGCGGTTTATCCACCGTAAACTCAATGGCCACGCACAGCCCCGTCAGCAAAACGAACAGGATCCATTTGCGGATAAGGTGGCGGCCTGTCGCCCGTCTTTTGACGCTTGCCGCCGTCAGCAGCGCAGCCAGCGCAATAACGCTGAAAAGCTGCGATACGCGGACGAACAGCCATTTTACGACGATGTCGCGCCGCAGGGTCTCAAACAGCACCTGAGCGGTGCAGTAAAGCACCAAAGCCAGCAGCGCTTTTTGCCCGTCAGCGCGTTTTTTCTTGCCAAATTGGAGATATAAAAACGCGGCGAGCACATACAGCCCTTCATAAAAGAAAATAGCATAATACCATTCGTCATATTCCGCGTAGGGCTTAAAGGCCAGCGGAAAGAAGCTCTCACCCTCCTCAATCAGCATCCCCCAGCCCTGCCCATCCAGCGGCTCGGCAAAGCGGCAGAGCGCGATGACCAGCAGAAGCGCCGGAGCAGCAGCATCCAAAAGAACGGACGCTTTTGTTTTTCCGATTCGTTTTTCAATCAGCGCCGCCAGCACAATGCCGATGAACACGCCGAAATACAGAGAGCCGCCCGCAGCGGGATTCAGCAGAAACCCAATCCCGTACTGGTCCAGAACATCAAAAATCTGCGTGAGACCGTAAAGAAGGTGCCCGTAAAAAATGCCGTGCGCCAAGCAGAGAACGGCAAACCATTCGCTGTTCTTCTGCGAAACACCAAGCTGCTTCGCATTGATTAAAAGGACGAGTATGCAAATAGCTGCGGCGCCGAACACGCACACGGCATACGGCATAACAGGCAGTCCCCAAATCGTTAAGAGTCCCTCCACTTACCGTGCGCTCCCTTCACTCCTCAACATAGGCGCTGGCGAAATAGATGATGTCCGCCAACGGACGACGCTTGGGATTGTTCGGTGAATTGATTTTCTGGTTATTGAACACCATCGTGCTGGACGAGCCGCCGTCCAAATTGTAGGCGTTCTGCACATTCCCGAAGGAATAAATCAGCTCCGCAAGCTGCGGAATGGTAAGCCCGACGGAGCCTTGATCCTCCGGTCCTTCGGAGGCCAGGCAGATATATTCCAGTTCGCCCACCTGCGCAATGCACATCCGCTGAGCCGACTTGAAGGCGGCAATGCCGGCGCTGGTGGTCTTTTCGTCAAATTCCGTAATCAGCTCGCCGTTGATGACAAGGCCGGGGCCGAAGGCATAGCTATTGACAATCGTTCCCTCAAATGTCTCAAAATCCTTTTCCGTAGCGGCGGGAATGATGGTCAGGTTGCCTTTTTCATCAATGATCAGCGCATCCATGCCGCCCTTGGCATTGTGCTTTTTCCGAACGCCCTGACGAATGATATGCTTGCCGACAGAAGTCTTATTGCTGGAATAAAAGTCGCCGTTAATGGCGAACACGGCGTTGACGCGCTTGGCCAAGGACGCGCCGACAATCGAGCCTTTGCCGTTGGACGAAACTATCGCAGAACGGATCTGAGACGGGTCGGCGATTTTAATGCGCGCAACAAGATAATTCGTCTCATAGATACGGCCTTTTTCAATGGTGATATGCAAAGATTCATCCTGGTATTCCATATCGGACAGATAAAACGCCTGATTAACCTCGGCCATTTTTTCCCGTTCCATCGGAATCGGCTCGACAGCCGCCAAGGAATTGGAGGACGGAACAAGCACTAAAATGGACAGAAGCAGGATTCCGATGAGAGCAAGACGCACAAAACGCATGACTGTTTCTCCTTTTTTATTCTTCTATGATTTCGCCGTCGGCGTTCAGACGGACAATCCCTGTCTGAGCAAACGACTTCGGAAGATTGACCATTTTGCTGACCGTTTTCTTGGCAATCAGCTTGCCGAGACACTTCTGCTTTTCGGCTTCGTCCGTCAGCACACGGGGGCGGTAATCGCCGCCGCGGGTCGTTTCACATGGGATCACCCGCAGAGTGTCTAAAACGCACTGCCCGTCTTCCAATGAATATTCAAGCTGGAATATACCCGTAGACGGGTCGACATTGCTCATTGTGCCGAAAATAAAATTGCCGGTACTGAAAAAAATCGGCTTTCCGCGATAGAACATGATTGGCTGAACAACATGTGGATGATGCCCCCAAATGACATCCGCGCCGTAATCAATCACCTTTTTCGCATAGGCATACTGCCAGCTTTCGCTGGTCATATGCGTTTCTCTGCCCCAATGCAGGCTGACGACCACTAATTGGCAGCCTTCTTCCTTGAGCTGGGCAATGCGCGCTTCGATTCGCTTCAGGTCGCCATTCTGCGGATAGGTAAACCCGACCATGCCGATTTTTATGCCTTTGACGATCGAATAGCCTAAGATATCCGAGCCCGTCTCCCGTCCGGGCGACACCGTTCCGAAATGATTGATGCCTGCCGCATCCAAGGCGCTCAATGTATCCTGATAGCCCTGATAGCCGAAATCCATGCAATGATTGTTGACCGTGTTGACTGCCTCTACACCGCCTTCAATCAAAATCTGCGTATGCTCCGGCGGCGCAATCATATTATATTTTTTCGATGATTTCAATTTTTCCTGTGTGGTGAGGCAGACTTCCAAATTAGCGAAGGTGTAATCATCATTTTTCAGATACTCGCTCACTGTGGAAAATGGCCATGCATAGCCGTTTTTTGCAACCGTTTTGGTCAAACTGGTCTCTACATCGCGAGACTGTGAAGCATCGCCGATGCTGCAATCGCCGATGAAGGACAGGAGCAAACGGCTGCCGACACGCTCTGCCTGTTCCGAAGAAGCATCTGCCTGCTCTGCGGAAATATTGGTATATTCAGAAGAACCATCCTTCACAGCGTCGCTTTCTTCGATTTGCTGCTCTGTTTCTTCCGTCAGTTCATCTTCCGTTCGAACTTCTGTATCATCAGCTATATCATCTTTATTTCCCGACATGTCTTCCGAGTCATCTTTTGGCGGCTCGTCCGTTCTGAGCGCAAACGGAAGGGCTACGCCCTCTGTTGTCACGGTTTCATTTTCCGGTGAAGCCTTCTCATTGGCGGCGAAAATGAAAGGATCGTCTTCCGTTCCGCTGCCGCCTGAAATGCTGCATTTCGTCAAATCAAGCGTCAGCGCGGCGCGAATGCCGACGTTCTTCCTGCTGTACGCGCCATAGCTTAAATGACCGTTATAACCGACAAGCTGCAGCTTATATTGCGACGGCGATTTGACCGCCGCGACCCAATAAGGAGACTTTCCGCCCGGCGCGACATAGAGTCCACGCTTCTTTGCATAGGGTGTGCCGACGGCCTGACGTTTCTTATTTTCGCCCCAGCGGGAGGCCGTAAAGCCATAATCAACGGTCAAATACTGCTCGTCCGTCAAAATATAGAGCTTGCCGAATTCGGTTTCAGCAAGCGCCGAGCGCATCGAATCATCACCGAGCAGCGTCTTCAGCATGGTATCGTTCATCCATGCGCAAAGATCGCTTTCCGCATAGCTTTCAATCAGGCGATAATTATAATTTTTGATGTCCCGCTCATTATCGACAAAAATGACCTGCTGTACCTCAATGACATATTTGGTATGCAGCAGCGCTGCATCGTCCTTTACTTCAAGCACCTGCCAAAGCACGGGTGCTTCAGTTCCGTCCTTTTCATACGGATATTCGCCCAAAGAAACATACTGGTATCCGCTGCCTTTTTCATAGCCGCGCAGCGTTTCCTCCGCACAGCCGCTTCCGACAATCGTCAGAAAAATGCAGACCAGCACGGCTATCATCAGGCATCGCTTCATCATCCCTTGCCTCCAACACAATACTTCAGCCATTATATAAAAAATATTCTCTTTCGTCAATCTTATGCGCCGGATTTTAACAAACGGCGCAGTTCCTCCGGCAGCGGGGATTGATATTCAATGACTTTCCCGTTGGTCGGCTGCACAAAGCGCAGATAGCTGCTGTGCAGGGCAAAACGATTCGGCAGTTCAGGCAGCGGCGTTCCGTACAGATAGTCGCCTGCGACCGGTGTTCCGAGCGCCGCCATATGGACGCGAATCTGGTGCGTTCTGCCGGTCGATAAAGCCAGCCGCACCAACGACCGACCATTCTTCCCCCGCTCCAGCACTTCATAGTCCGTTCGGCAGAGCTTTCCGTCCGCCCGCACGGTACGCTTAACGGAATTTTCCGATATTTTACCGATGGGCAGCTCAACGAGCCCTCTCTCCTGCTTCAGCTCACCCTCCACCACGGCCAGATACACCCGTATAAAATCAGCCGAATGCAGCGTACTTTGCAGAATGCTCTGAGCATAAGCGTTTTTCGCAACGACCATCAGGCCGCTCGTCCCCTTGTCCAAGCGGTTGACGGGGCGAAAGACGGGCAGATAGCGCAGCACCATTTCTTCTAAAGAACCGTTTTTCTGCCGCGGCGAACGCATGGTGGAGAGCGGTGCAGGCTTGTCAATAATCAGCAAGTCATCATCCTCATAGACGATGGGCAGATTGCCCGCGTCGCCCTCGGCATCC
Source organism: bacterium (assembly GCA_963626285.1). Taxonomy (GTDB): domain Bacteria; phylum Bacillota; class Clostridia; order Christensenellales; family Aristaeellaceae; genus CAVDRM01. Next base: position 8,016 of record CAVFWQ010000045.1, read on the forward strand.
TCCTCAGGCAGCAGCACGGAAAGCGTCTGTCCCGCATGAACACGCCTATCGGCGTGAGCCGGAGCACCGTCCAGCAAAACGCCCTCATATTTCTTTATTTTCGCATACTGTCCGGCGGACACACGGCAAAGCGACTTGACCAGTTTCCCGACAAGCCGTCCGTCCTCTCTGTCTGTCAAATCAAAATCCAGCTTCCGCACCTGATGCTCTCCTTTGCGCTAATCATGACTACTATATCACATAATTGACAAATTGTGAACAATTTGTAATTATTGGTTTTATATATTGACATTGTACAATTTGGGATATATAATACGGCTGTTCAATGATATTGGAGGGAAGAAAGATGACCGAATCCTTACTCTTTACACTGACTGACAATGCCGATGAATCCCCTGCTCTTTTAGTGGAAGGCACTCATACGCCCGATGCGCTGGCCAGTGCCAGCGGCGTGTACATTTCCGCTTCCGGCTCTGCCATGCTGCAAAGCGGTATGCACCCCATCAATTCCTTTGACCAGTGGCTCTGGCTGGCCTCTGAATCCGGCGCTGTCCGGCTTGAGAATGCGACCGTCTCTATTCAGATGCGCGGCGGCGATTGCTGCATGCTTCCGCCCGGCTCAATGGGCGTGACCTTGGAGCTGGAGCAGGAAGCACGTATTCTCTGGATGACCATCGGCGGTACGTTAAGCGGCTCATTCATGCAGCGTATGGGCGCGTTGCCGCACAGAATCATGAAGCAGGGCGCGCTGCCTTCTCAGCTCAACCTTGCCCGCCACATCGTGCAGGCGACCGTCCGCGTCGCAGCCGCGCAGGATGCCTCTTCCGCGCAACTTCAGCAGCTTCTGTGGGCTATGCTTGCATCTCACAGCGGTCAGCCCGTGGCCATGGATGCTGTTTTGTCTCATGAAATCGCCAAGGTTGTCGACGCCATGCGCAAGAACCAGTACAAGGACAGTTTCTCTCTGGCGGATATGGCGGCGCTCAGCCGTATGCCGGTGGAGACCTTCCGCAAGCGCTTTGTCTCCGAGGTCGGTATGCCGCCGCAGAGCTATCAGCTCTTCTGCAAGATGGAACGCGCCAAGACCCTGCTTAAGGAAGGCAGCACCGTCCGTCAGGCGGGTGTCGAGGTCGGCATGAGCGACCCGTACCATTTTTCCAAGACCTTTAAGAACATTGTGGGCATGAGCCCGTCCGCTTACAGCAAAACGGCGCTCAAATGAGCAGCCTGCTTCCGTCTCCCCTTTTTCCGCGGGAGCGTGCGCGAATGCTGAATCCCCTTGAAATGGCGTATGTCGGCGACACGGTGTTTGACCTGTATGTGCGGACGCAGTTAATTGACGACGGCGGCCGCATTAAGGAGCTGCATCGCGCCGCCGTCGCGCATGTCAACGCCTGTGCGCAGGCCAAGTCGCTGGCGAAGCTGCTCCCGCTGCTTAGCGAGGAAGAGCTTTCCATCATGCGGCGCGGACGCAACGCGCATCCCCGCCATCACGCGCCAAAAGCCGCATCAACCGAGGATTATGCCGGCGCGACCGGCTTAGAGGCGCTCATCGGCTATCTATACCTCGTGGGTGATTTTGACAGGCTCAACACCCTGTTTACATATATTTGGGAGGACTGACCATGCCGCAAGCGAAGCTGAAGGTATCCCTGCTGACCTGTACGCCGGAGCCGGAAAAGGCCTGTTCGCTTGCCGCCAAGATGTGCTATGCGCACATCGGCGTGGATGACCTCATCACGCGGGTGGAAGAAAAAAATCAGGGGCAATTCCTTCGCAGCATCGTTTCGATGGGGCATTTATCCGTGCTGGAGCATGCGTCCTTCACCTTCGTCATTGAGGGGGTAAGCAGGGCGCTGCTGGCGCAGATCACGCGGCATCGCATCGCTTCCTTCAGCGTCCAAAGCCAGCGTTATGTTTCCTTGGCCGATGGCTTTCAATATATCATTCCGCCGCGTATTCAGGCGCTTGGCACCGACGCGGTGACAGAATTTGAACGCCAAATGGAGCAGATGCATCTTTGGTATACGCAATGGCAGGAAAGGCTCGGTGCGGACAGTAATGAGGATGCCCGCTTTGTCCTGCCGAACGCCTGTGAAACGCGCATGACGCTGACCATGAACGCCCGCGAACTGCTGCATTTCTTTTCTCTGCGCTGCTGTGAACGGGCACAATGGGAAATTCGGGAGCTGGCTGTTGAAATGCTCAGGCTGTGCAAGGAAAAAGCACCTGTCATTTTTGAAAACGCCGGCCCCGCCTGCGTACGCGGCGCTTGCTCCGAGGGCGCAAAGTCCTGCGGGCAGGCTGCTCAAAAGCGGGCTTTCTTTCAATCCATTTGATTTATTATCAACCGGAGGATAATGTATATGGCTTTCTATCAGGATGTTAAACCGCATAAAATGTCCAAGCAGGAGCATCTGAAAAAGGACTGGAACGAGGGCGAGGAAGGCTCTCGCTACCGCAGCAGCCGTTTGTCCGGCGGCGGAAGAAATGATAATCACGGTCGCTGTCAGGACAAGAGCGGCTCTTTTGAGAAAAACGGCTATCAAGGCCGCCGCAGTTCCTTTGAACGGGACAGCAGGCAAGGAAGAAACAGTTCCTTTGAAAAAAGCGGTTATCAAGGAGGGACAAACAGTTCCTTTGATAAACCGTCCTATCAGGGCAAGAGCGCACAATACGGTAAAAATGGAGGCTTTCATTCTCGAAGCGACGCGGCTGCACATGACGACCGTCGTCCGAACAAGAATACCACGTCAAGCCGTACTCCCGCCAATGCCTATCCATTTGCCAAACAAGCCGTAAAGCCGCCGGTTCGGCAAGAGCCGAAACCCGCGCTTCGGGCCGATGCGCGTCCCGCTTCCGTTCAGCCGCAGTTCGATACACCATATACCAAGGAGCCTGAAAACCTCCTGTCCGGCCGTAACCCCATTCGTGAAGCGCTTAAAGCCGGTCATGATATCGAAAAGCTGCTCGTTGCCAAGGGCGATTTGTCCGGCTCCGCCCGTGAGATTGTTGCAATGGCGCGGGAGCGCCGTATCCCCGTACAGGTCGTGGAACGTGCCCGTCTGGACGAGATTACCCGCAATCATCAGGGCTTGCTGGCCTTCGCATCCGCCTATCATTATTCCGATGTCGAATCCATTTTGGCACAAGCACATCGCCGTAACGAGCCGCCCTTTGTCATCATCTTGGACGGCGTGACCGACCCGCACAATTTGGGCGCTGTCATCCGAACGGCGGCCTGTGTCGGAGCACACGGTGTCATTGTGCCGGAACGCCGCGCCGTCGGCCTGACGCCCGCCGCGGTAAAAGCCTCTGCCGGCGCAGTGGAAACCATCAAGGTGGCGCGTGTCGGCAATCTGGTGCGCACGATTGATATGCTCAAAAAGGAAGGGCTGTGGATCTATGCGGCTGACATGAGCGGCGAGGATTATCGGACGCTGAAAATGGAAGCGCCGATGGCGCTGGTCATCGGATCCGAGGGCGACGGCATCTCCCGTCTCGTCTTGGAAAAGGCTGATTACAGGGTCAAGCTCCCGATGTACGGCGGCGTAGAGTCCCTGAACGCCTCTGTAGCGGCCGGTATTCTGATGTACGCCGTCATTCATGGGCGCGAATAACACTTCAAAGGGCTGTTGCTGACATGACTGACGATTATTCCGGCTTGAACGAGCAAGAGGAAATGGAGCACTTCTCCTCCATGACGGACGAGGAGATCGTTTCGCTTGCCCAGCAAGGAGACGGACAGGCGCTGGCTTATCTGCTGAACAAGTATAAAAACTTTGTCCGCTCCAAGGCTCGCAGCTATTTTTTGATAGGTGCCGACCACGAGGACATCGTTCAGGAGGGCATGATTGGCCTGTATAAAGCCATTCGAGACTTTAAGCCGGAGCGTCTGACCTCCTTCCGTGCCTTTGCGGAGCTTTGTGTCAAGCGCCAAATCATCACTGCCATCAAGACTGCCACGCGGCAGAAGCACTTTCCCCTGAACAGCTATGTATCGCTCAATAAGCCGCTGTACGATGAAGAATCCGACCGAACGCTGCTGGATGTCATAGAAGGTCGCGTCACCAATCCGGAAGAGCTGTTCATCAGCCGAGAGGATTTAGAAGGCATTCAGGGGCAGATTGATGAGCTTCTGTCCGACTTGGAGCAGCAGGTGCTGAGCGCCTTTTTGGACGGCAAAAGTTATCAGGAAATTGCCGAATTGCTCGGCAGACATGTCAAGTCCATCGACAATGCCCTGCAGCGCGTCAAGCGAAAACTGTATAAATTTTTAGAGGACAACGCAAAAGATAACTAAACCGCAACAGGGTGGCAACTGATTTTGACACCCTGTTTTTTGCGCTTTAATCGTTTCGTCTGTATCCCTGCGCATCTCGGTATTCGGGATGCTGCCTGCAGTATTCGTCTTTATCGCCGCAAATGGTATAATCGCACTTGCAGCCGTTTGCGCAGGTGGTTCTGCGGATGAGCTTCGCATGAATCAGCTCCATGGCTCCGAAATCCGGGTTGCAGAGCGCGGGCATGACCTCTAAAAGGTCATGCTGTTTTGCAAATTCCGCCACGGGACAAACAGTAAATTCATAATAGATTGGCTGCTTTTTATCGAAGGGCGCAAGTTGCATTTCAAAATCATGCCATTGGTCGCAGCGCTTTTTCGCCTTTTGAAAGGCAAAATACAGAAGCCTTTTCACAAACGGCTTGTTGGCATTCACAAATTTTAACTTATGCAGCTTGCGGAAGGACGGAAGAAAGATGTTATTCAGCATCTCCTCGATTTCCGCCACGTTTGTGACATCCCGGCAAACGACATAATAGGCCATAAGTGCAACGCTGTCATAATTGCCGCCGGCCATGTTGTGAAAATTCTTCTTCCCGCCGAGATCCGTGCGCCAGCCGTTCACAAACTCCGCATACTTCTGCTGCACGCACTCCCAAACGGCCCCCCGCGCAGCCTCCGGATAATGCTTTGCAATCATCGCCTGTATTTGCTGCTTGCAGGGCTTGGAATAGAGAACGTGGCAGTTGTGGTCTATCGGCAAATCTCTATCTCTCATCGAAAAATTCCTCCTATCCGAAAACAATTCTGCGGGAACCGTGTCGGAAGCATGATTTGTGTTAAATGCATTTAACTTTATGTTTCAGAAAAAGCTGCCTTTCGGCAGCCTTAAAGAACAGATGCTTCCGTCCGCAACCGTATATTAACACATTTGAGGCCGAAAATCAATCCTTCACCTGAAGAGATGACAATAAACGGCTGTCACCAAGTGGCTTTCATCGCACGGGCGACAGCATTCTGATGGTCGGTGTCAACCTTTTTCGTTCCGTGCGTTTTGCTCTTGTAAAAATGGATGCAGAAATGGCCGTCAAAGTTGTTATCATCAATGGTCGTCGTACCGTGCGGCATACCGTTCATGGAGGCCGCATAGACATGGCCATCATATTTCACTAAAATCGCACGACGATTCCAGCTCCAGCTTCCGCCGTAGATGCTTTTCATGGTCGCAGTATCCTTCGCCGTCAGCGGCTCGGCATCCAGATGGTTAGCGCCGGCCCAGCGCTTGACCGTGAAGGTTTTGCCCGTCAAAACATCCTTCACCGTGAAGGTTGCGCCTCTCGGAATGCGGCTGTCTCCGCCGTTAAACCAGTCCAGCCTCTCCGTTTCATATTTGTAATCGGCTGCGTTTTCGCCAAAGAGCGCCTTGATGGTATCATTGTTCGCTTCGCCGCTCTGCTCCAACTTTTTTGCTTTCTGGAATGCCTTGACCGCCTTCACCGTGCCTGCGCCGTACGAGCCGTCAATGGCCAACGTGTAATACCCTTTCAGCTTCAGCGCCTGCTGAAGCGCTACGACCTTTGCGCCGCTGTTTCCCTTTTTGCTGGTCGCCGGCGTTTCGATCTGCGAAATTTTCGTGATGCCGTTCATCTTGGGATCGTCCTTGGCTGTGGTTGTCTTTGTCTTTTCCAGCGCCTTTTTAGCGGACGAGGACAACTTCACATAATCCGTCATCACATAGCCGGTTTTTTTGCCGTATTTGACCTTATAAAAATCGCCGCTGATGGAAAAGACCTCCACCTCATCCCCCTTCATCAGACGGTCGTAGTATCCGCTGGAGGTCGATGCCTTTTTGCGGAAAAACACCTTGTCCTTCGTGATTGTTCCCGTATATGTCTTCTCCTCCGCTTCGGAAAGCGGAAGCATGGCGCAGACCAGCACCAGCGCAAGCAGCAGCGCAGCAACTCGCTTCAGCAGCTTCATTTCAGTCACCTCACTTCAAAAATGTCAACCGACGCGCTAATTATATTACAAAATTATTAAGAAATCAAGTCTTTTATGTTTTATTTACAAATGTGACATGATTTTGTTCTGTTTTCATACTTGCAAGCAGAAGCTGATTTATTTATAATCGAATAGTTCATTTCTGAACAATCATTTTAAAAGGAGAAAGCCTATGCTGACCGCCTCGCAAATTTATGCCGCATCACGGCAGTTTGAACGCGCCTATGCCGTGGTCATGCAGCCATTGAGCCGTGCGCTTCAAATGCCGCAGACCGCCGTGGACATCCTGATGTTTTTAAGCAATAATCCGGAAATGAATTCGGCTGTCGATATCTGTGCCTGTCGCGGCTTAAAACCCAGTAATGTTTCCTTTCATGTGGAGCAGCTCGTGCGCGAGGGCTACCTCATCAGAAGCCCCGTTTCCGGCGACCGCCGCAGATATTACCTTCAATGCACGGACAAGGCCGAGCCGCTGATTGCGCAAGGGCACGCATTGCAAGAAGAATTTTACCGCAGAATCACTGCGAACATCCTGCCGGAGGACATGGCGGCAGCACAGCGTTGTCTGCATATGCTGGTGCAGAATCTTCGGGAAATTCAATAAGAAAGGACAGTCACATGAACAACGACAAGACATTTTTAGGAACCGAGCCGATTGGGAAGCTGCTGTTTAAGCTGGCGCTGCCGACTGTGGTCGCGCAGCTCGTTAATATGCTGTATAACATTGTGGACAGAATGTACATCGGCCATATGGAGGGTGACGGCAGTCTTGCGCTGACAGGTGTCGGTGTATGTCTTCCGCTGATTATGATTATTTCCGCTTTTGCGACATTCGTCAGTGCCGGCGGTGCCCCGCGTGCATCCATCGCAATGGGAGAGGGAAACAAAGAAAAGTCCGAAAAAATCATGGGCGGCTGTTTTACCTTGCAGCTCATCATTTCCGCCGCGCTGACCGTCATCATGCTGCTGTTTTCCCGCGACCTGCTTTTGACCTTCGGAGCGAGTGAAAATACGATTTCCTATGCGGTTGACTATATGAATATCTACGCGCTGGGAACGTTTTTTGTCCAAATGACCTTGGGCTTCAACGCATTCATCACGGCGCAGGGCTTTGCCCGTGAGGGAATGCTGACCGTACTGATCGGTGCGGTCAGCAACATCGTTTTAGACCCGCTTTTCATCTTTGCCTTTCATATGGGTGTTCGCGGAGCGGCGCTGGCGACCATTCTGTCGCAGGGCGTATCCTGCGTTTGGGTGCTTTCTTTTCTGCGCGGCAAGAAAACCGTTTGGCGGCTGAAGAAAGAAAATTTGATTGGGAATTTTCGTCTTATCCTGCCCTGCATTGCGCTTGGGCTTGCGACCTTCATCATGCAGGCCAGCGAAAGCGTTATTTCGGTTTGCTTTAATTCCTCGCTGCTGAAGTACGGCGGCGATGTGGCCGTCGGCGCAATGACCATCTTAACCAGTGTGATGCAATTTGCCATGCTGCCGCTTCAGGGCATTGCGCAGGGCTCACAGCCCATCACGAGCTATAATTTCGGTGCGAAAAACGCCGCACGGGTGCGCGAAACCTTTAAGCGTTTGCTCTCGGTGTGTCTGAGCTATTCCGTTCTTCTCTGGCTTGCCATCATGCTTTTTCCCCGGCTGTTTGCGCAAATTTTTTCATCGGACGAGGCGCTTATTGCCTTTACAGCGCGGGTTTTGCGTATTTATTGCGGTATGCTGTTCATGTTCGGCATTCAAATCGCCTGCCAAATGACATTTGTGTCCATCGGCAACGCCCCCTGCTCAATCGCCGTTGCCGTTTTGCGAAAATTCGTCCTGCTGCTCCCGCTCATCTATCTTCTGCCCGCCCTCCTTGCGGACAAAACGACTGCCGTTTATATGGCCGAGCCTGTTGCCGACCTGATTGCCGTTTCCTGCACGGCTCTGCTTTTTTCCAAGCAATTCAAAAAGGCGCTGTGCAAGCTGGATGAGAGCGTTAGCCCTGCATAATTTCTGTACGCAAAAACGAGCCGGCAGGACACGGCTCATTTTTGCTTATCATTTACACCGCTGATTTTGCCTTGCTTTTTTGCGTCTGCCAAATAATCAAGCCGATGATTAAGCCGAGAGCGGCGGGACATA
>CAVFWQ010000046.1:0-15545 GCA_963626285.1 bacterium
GTGACCCTCTGCTTGTAAGGCAGATGCTCTCCCAGCTGAGCTATGCTCCCCCGCCACACGCCGCGTTCGGCACGAGGTATATTGTACGACATTTTCCGATGCTTGTCAATATCAATTTCAAAATCTTTTGAGCAAAACCGCAAAGGCAGATTTTCAATGGGATTGGCTGTCGCTGCGCGCAAAACCGCGTTTAGTCTTTATGATTTTTTTGCGTCTTTTGCAAAGATCTATATGCTTGTCTTCGGCGCACGGCTATTGCCCCATGAGCCTGCACCAGCCGGCGTTGTAAAAATCAAGCAGCTTATTCAGCCGGCGCTCGGCATCGGGCAAAGGCATATCATGCACCATCATTTCAAAATAGGCGTTGATGAGGCCGGCGACCAGGACATGTTCCAGCCTTTTGTCGATGTCCGGCACGGGCTGGCCGAGCCGCGACAAGGTCCTATAATACTCGTGGGTCGCTTCTATCTCCAGCGCGATAATTTCCTCCTTCATATGGGCATACTGCGTTCCCTCGGCGCAGAGAAGCAGCAGGCGAAGCTCCTCAGGATGCGCATACATATAGCCAAGCAGGTTCTGCATGCAGGCGCTGCTGAATGTGCCGAGCTTTTTTCGCTGCTCCTGCATGGGCAGATTTTTAAACGCGGACAGGGTGTCCGTAAACTGCGTTACGATATACCGATAGACATCCTGCACGAACGAATTAAACAGCGCTTCCTTGCTGCTGTAATAACCGTACAGCGCGCCGGTGGTGACGCCCGCCGCCTGCACCATGCTGCGCAGGGAAGCGCGCTGAAAGCCCTTTTCCAGAAATTCCGCCTTGGCCGCCGCTAAAATCATTGCCTGTGTCTCCCGTGTCTGCCTGCCCATGCCAGCCCCTCCGTAACAGCATTATAGAACGGTTGTATATTTTACCCACAGCGGCCGAAATGTCAAGCGTTCATGAAATCCATTGTGCGTTTTCGGACTCTTTTTAATATGAAGCGGAACAGCCCTTGAAAAAACAAAAGAGCGTGTTATCATATCTTTAAGGTGCTGAAGGGCAGCTTCTGCGTATTAAAAAACTGCGTTTTTGACACGCTCCATGCCGGATGAAGCACTTCATCCGGCATGGCAAAGCTGCGGACTTTTTCGACAGTCTGTCCCTCCCGTAATTTCGCGGGAGTTTTTTGTAAAAAATTGCGGTTTAGCTTCGATGATTCGCAATTTCCGTCTGTTTTTCAACAAAATCGCCTTGACTTCGTAACAAAACTGTAATATAATGCCAGTGGAAAGACCTATGGAAGGCGTTGCTGCCGACCGTATTCGACCATACAGACTATCGAATCACGAGGTGCTGAGTTTATGGCAAACGGAAACAAAATGTCCCGTTCTCTGTCTCTTGCATTGGCTCTGTGTCTGATGCTGACGCTTCTGCCGTCCGTCCCCGCGCTGGCTGTTCAATACGGCTGCACGGTCACGGGAAGCTCGGTCAAATTCCGTCAGAAGCCGTCCTCCTCGGCGACATATTGGGAAAAGCTGCCGGACGGCTGGGTCATGGAGGTGCTGGACACCGTTGAGCAAAACGGCGCGACCTGGTACTACGTCCAGGGCAGTGTGCCCTCCTCCGCGACCAAGACCTACAAGGGCTACATTTTAGGCGACTTCTTCCGCCTTTTGACCGACACCGAGGCGGCGCAGTGGCAGAGCAACCCGACGCAGGGGACAATCAGCGGCGGCTCTTCGGCCGGCACTTCGACCGACACCTCCGCCTCGACCGACACATCGACGGGCGGCTCGACGTCTTCGGGCACGGTTTCCTCCGGCTCGTATGTCAAGACCACGACCGGCGGGGTCAACCTGCGCTCTCAGCCCAACACCACCTCCAGCAGCGTCACCTCCCTTGCGGAGGGCACGGAGCTTGCGGTCGTTTCCTATTCGCAGGGCTGGTATTATGTGTCCTACGGCAGCAAATACGGCTATGTGAGCGAGGGCTTTGTGACGGCCGTCAGCGGCTCGACGTCGGGCGGCTCTTCAACAGGCACCGGTACGGATACCTCATCCTCCCTCAACGCCGTTTCCGCGACCGTCCGCACCACGGGCGGCACGCTGACCCTGCGCTCCAGCCAGTCCACCTCCGCCTCGGCGCTTGCGTACATCCCGCATCTGACGGTCATTACCGTGCTGGACAGGGGCGAAAAGTGGTCGTCCGTCACCTATAACGGCAAAACGGGCTATGTGTTGAGCTCCTATCTGGACTTCGGCGACAGCGGTACGGAGACCCCGACCCCCACGCCGGCGGCCTCCGCCACCAGCGCGGTCGTCAAGACCACGGGCGGCACGCTGACCCTGCGCGAGAGCCAGTCCACCGGCGCCAAGGCGCTTGCCTATATCCCCAACAAAACCGTGCTGACCATCCTGCACAAGGATACCCAGTGGTGTCTCACCACCTACAACGGCAAAACGGGCTATGTGCTGACCTCCTATCTGACCTTTGATTCCTCCTCTTCCTCCTATGCGGCCTATGTGTATGTGGAGAAGAATTCCGTTTATATCCGCGCCAGCGCGCAGAAGAACGGCAATGTGCTGACGAAGGTCAACAAAAACGTGTTCCCCATGTGGGGCAGCGCCGTTCAGAATGACGGCTACACCTGGTACCCGGTCACGGTCAACAGTGTAAACGGCTATGTACGCGGCGACTGCTCCTATCAGATGACGCAGGCTCAGTACGATACCTACAAAAATTCCGGCAAGATCGTCACGCCCGACCCCAACGCCGATAAGAAAAGCTCCTACATCATGAACACCGAATCCAACGCCCTGAACATCCGTGCGGCGGCCTCCACCGCCTCGACCTCACTGGGCGTGGCCAAGAAGGGCGACGTGTTCAAATACACCGGCACTTCCACCGTCGCGGGCGTTCTCTGGTATAAGATCGATTATGACGGCATTTCCTCCTTTGTTATGGGCAAATACTGCACCGTGCTGACCAACGCGGAATATCAGGCGTACATCAGCACCTTGCCGACCCCAACCCCCACCCCCGCGCCCACGGCCATTCCCGTGCTGGCCGACATGAGCGATACCGCGTACGGCGTGAAGGCGAACATCTTCATCCGCCAGTCCGCCTCCACCTCCTCCACCAGCGTCACCAAGATTTACACGGACCATGCCTACATGACCGTGCTGGGCGACTATCAGTGGAACGGCAGCGACATCTGGTACAAAATCAAGTACAACAACAAGACCGGCTGGATTCGCGGCGACCTCATCCACATCATGACCGTGGCCGAAAAGAAGGCGGAGTTGGGCGGTTCCGACTCTTCGACCGATTCCGGCACCTATGTCAAGTATGAAACCCTCCGTCTCGGCTCGACCGGCGACGCCGTGACCAAGCTGCAAAAGGCGCTGGTCGAAAAGGGCTATCTTGCTTCATCAGAGGTCTCCGGCCAGTATTTAAGCAGCACCAAGACCGCCGTCATCGCCTTCCAGAAGGCCAATAACCTGACGCAGGACGGCCTTGCCGGCCAGAAGACCCTGTCCAAGCTCTACGGTACGCCGACCTATGACACCTCCGGCATTGACACGACGCTTTATCCGGTCGAGATGGTGGATTGGTACAAGGGCGATATTCAGAAGGTCTGGTCGAAGGGCACAACTGCCGTGATCACCGATGTAAAGACCGGCCTTTCCTTCCGCGCAAGGCGCTGGTCCGGCGCATATCATGCCGACGTCGAGCCGCTGACCGCCGCCGATACTGCCGTCATGTGCAAGATTTACGGCGTGTCGGATTCGCAGGACATCGCCGAAAAGAACCTCTATCAGCGCCGTGCGCTGTGGGTCACCGTCGGCGGGCGCACCTTCGCCGCCTCCATGTACGGCGTGCCGCATAACTATCCGGACGGCGATACCATTGCCGATAACGACTTCAGCGGCCAGTTCTGCGTCCACTTTGTCAACAGCATGACGCACGGCACGATGAAGGTAGACGCCGACCATCAGAAGATGATTCAGTACGCCTACGACCACGCGCCGAGCACAAAATAATTCCGGGGCAAAAAACGTTTGTCCCCTTCAAATGAAAGTCCGCTTTGCGGGCTTTCATTTTTGCGTGTCAAAAACCTGCGTTTTTGACACGCTCCATGCAGGATGAAGCATTTCATCCTGCATGGCAAGGCTGCGGAAATGATTTTTCTGCGCTACGCTCCGAAAAAATCGCCCCGCACGACCGGCAAAGCCGGTCGATACGATTCAATATGAAGGGGCTGCCGCCCCTTCATGCATCCCCATGAATGTCTTCCGACTTGTTCGAGAGTCTGAAATGAAAGGCTGCTTTGCGGGCTTTCATTTGGTTTTTGCGAGTCTTATGCCGCCCGGCGGGGATGAAAAATCAGGCTGAATATGGCTTTTTCGGGCACACGCATCTTTTTACAAGCACGGCCTCTTTTGATTTTCAATTTTTAGTTGCGTAAAACGCCAAAATCCTGTATACTATGATGTGACCTTATGAACAACCATTGAAGGAGGTCAGTCGATTATGGAATGTAAGATCAAGAATGACATCGGAACGATTTTTATTTCCGAGGATGTTCTGCTCAAGGTCGTCGGCTATGCGGCGCTGGAATGCTACGGCATCGTGGCCATGTCTTCCAAGCGCGCCAAGGACGGCATCGTCGAATGGCTGGGCCGCGAAAACCTCAGCAAGGGCGTGCAGGTGCGCATGGTGGAGGATCAGCTGGACGTTGATCTGTTCATCGTGGTCGAATACGGCATTTCCGTCGCCGAGGTCTGCAAGACGATCGTCGAGGTCGTCAAGTATAAGCTGGAGAGCATGACGGGCGTCAAGGTGCGTCGGGTCAATATCTCGGTGGAAGGCATTCGCGTCTGAACCTGATGCTAAGGGATGTATCCTGACGGCGGGATTTGAATGCCCGCTCCTGACGAACGGAGGAGAACGTAAGTTGATTCAGATCAAGGCGATTGACGGCCTGATGCTGCGCGAAATGGTATTGGCCGGCACTGCCCTTTTGGAAAAGAATCGTGAAAAGGTGGATGCGCTGAACGTCTTCCCTGTGCCGGACGGCGATACGGGAACGAATATGTCGCTGACGATGGCGTCCGCCATGAAGGAAATCAACGCCAAGGAATACGAAAAGGCCGGCGAAGCCGCAGCAGCCCTGGCCAAGGGCGCTCTGCGCGGCGCAAGAGGCAACAGCGGCGTCATCACGTCCCAGCTTTTCCGCGGCTTCTCCCGCGCTCTGGACGGCGTGGACAAAATCACGCCGCAGCAGTTTGCCGCCGCGCTCAAGCAGGGCTCGGACACTGCGTATAAGGCCGTCATGCGCCCCAAGGAGGGCACTATCCTGACCGTGGCGCGGGTCATCGCCGATGACGCTGTCAGGCAGGCGCAGCTTGCGCCGGATGACTATGACGCGCTGTTTAGCACCATCCTGTCCAGCGGCGAGGCGATTTTGGCGCGCACCACCGATATGCTTCCCGCCTTAAAGCAGGCGGGCGTGGTCGATGCGGGCGGGCGCGGTCTGCTGCTCATTTACGCGGGCTATGCAGCCGCCCTGCGCGGAGAAAGCGTGGAGGATGCGCAAATCCCCGCGGAGCACGGCGCGGAAGCCCCTGAATTTGAGGACAACCACGATGCGCTGGAGGAAATCAAGTACGCCTACTGCACGGAGTTTCATGTTCTTCGCGCCGATGATATGGTGCCGGAGGCGGAGATGGACAATTTCCGCCGCCGCCTGAACCGCATCGGCGACAGGGTGCTGGTCGCCGCCGACGGGCAGACGATTCGCGTCCATGTGCATACCAACGACCCCGGCCGTGTGCTTCAGTACGGTCAGCAGCTCGGCGAGCTGACAAGGCTCAAAATCGAGAACATCTTGGAGCAGCGCCGCGAGAAGGAAAAGGAAAGCACCCCGCCGAAGCCCTACGGCATGGTGGCGGTCGCTCTGGGGGACGGCTTCAGCCGCATCCTCAGGGATTTGGGCGTGGATGCCATCGTCGAGGGCGGGCAGACCATGAACCCGTCCATTGAAGATCTGCAGCGGGCGATGGACGAGGTGAACGCCGAGACCGTGTTCGTCTTCCCCGATAACGGCAATGTCATTCTGGCGGCGCAGCAGGCGGCGGAGATTTCCAGCCATCGGGTCGTCATCATCCCGACCAAGAACGTGGCGATGGGCATTGCGGGCGTGATTGCCTTTAACCCCGAAGCCTCCGTTGAGGAAAATACCGAGCGCATGGAGGAGGCAGCCCAGCGCGTCCGCACCGGCACGATTACCTATGCCGTCCGCGACAGCGATTTTGAGGACATGCACATCACGCAGGGCGATATCATCGGCCTGAATAACGGCAAGGTTACGGACCGGGGCAGCTGTGTGCGCGATGTGGCGCTCAAGCTGATGGCGGAAATCGTCACGGAGGACGACGGCCTCATCACCCTCTATTACGGTCAGGAGACCAAGCCGGAGGAAGCCGAGGCGCTGGCGGCGGAGCTGGAGACCCTCTATCCCGACTGCGATGTCGAGGTGCAGTGCGGAGGGCAGCCGCTGTACTATTATTTAATCGCCGTTGAATAAAAAATCGGATTTTTTTCAGGAAGAGTGCGAGAGGGTTTTCTTTGGCAGGCAAGGAAAGCCCTCTCGCAGTGTTTATACGATTCGGCATCCGAAGCACAGCGAAAAATCGAGATGGATGCTCCCTTTCGGCAGAGCCGGAGAGGGAATGCCGGGCGGCTGCGGCTTCGACGGAAAAAAGATGTTACGGGAGGTCACCCATGAAGGAGCTTTCGTCGCTGCGCGGGGTCGGTGCGGCGCGGCTGGAAGCGCTGGCCAAGGCGGGCATATTCACCATGCGCGACCTTCTGTTTACCCTGCCCGCCGCCTATAAGGACACGCTGCACCCTACGCCGGTGGCGGAGCTGAGCGCGGGGCAGACGGCCTGCGTCAGCGTCTTTTTGAAAGCCCCAGCCCGGCTCAGCCGGTTTAACGGCCGCACGGCGGTCACCGCCAAAATGACCGACGGCACCAAAACGCTGACCGTGCAGTTCTATCAGCAGCCGTGGATGAAGGATGCATTCAAGGCGGATACGGAATATCTGCTCTATGGCCGCGTTGAGGAAAAAAACGGCGCCTTCGGCATGATTTGCCCGTCCGTGGAGCATGAACGCGCCCTGATTCCCAGATACCGCGCCCTGCCCGGCCTGCCCGATAAGACCTTTTCCGGGCTTGTGAAGCAGGCGCTGGAGCAGATCGACGACTGCGTGGGGGAAACGCTGCCTGCGGGCGTGAGAGCGCGGCATCAGCTTTGCGAAATCAATTTTGCCCTTCGGCAGACGCATTTCCCCGATTCGGCGGAGACGCTGCAAATCGCCAAGAGACGGCTGGCGTTTGAAAGCCTGCTCCTGTATCAGGCGGCGATGGGTCTGACACGCGGCGCACGGCAGGAGGGCGTGCGGATAAAGGCAGCGGAGCCGGAGACATTTTTTGCGTCCCTGCCCTTCCCGCCCACGGGCGCGCAAAGGCGCGTGCTGGCGGAAATCGCCACGGATTTATGCGCGCCCCGCGCCATGGCGCGTTTGGTGCAGGGCGATGTCGGCTGCGGAAAAACGGCCGTCGCCTTCGGCGCCATTTATCTGACGGCCAAGGGCGGCTTTCAGTCCGCGCTCATGGCGCCCACGGAAATCCTGGCGCGGCAGCATCTGGAAAGCGCGAAAAAAATGCTTGAGCCGCTGGGCGTCTCCTGCGGGCTGCTGCTGGGCGGCATGAAGGCGGCGGAGCGCAGGGAAGCGCTGGAGAACATCCGCACGGGGCGCTGGCAGGCGGTCATCGGCACACACGCGCTGCTCAGCGAGGGCGTGGAATATCATCGGCTGGGGCTGGTCGTCACGGATGAGCAGCACCGTTTCGGCGTCCGGCAGAGAAAAAAGCTGGCGGATAAGGCCGAACAAGAGCCGAATGCGCTGGTCATGTCGGCCACGCCCATTCCCCGCTCGCTGGCGCTCGTGCTGTACGGCGACCTTGATTTGTCCGTGATTGACGAAATGCCGCCCGGCAGAACGCCGGTGGAGACCCGCATCGTGCCGGAGGAAAAGCGGGAGGGTCTGTATGCGTTCATTCGCGCCGAGGCACAGGCGGGGCACCAAACCTATATCGTCTGTCCCCTGGTGGAGGAAAGCGAGACGATAGAGGCCGCCGACGCGCAGAGCATGTACGTCGCGCTGTGCGGCGGCGCACTGCACGGTTTGCGCCTGGGGCTGACCTACGGCAGCCAAGACCCCGCGGAAAAGGAAAAGACCATCGCCGCCTTTGCGCAGGGCGAATTGGATGTGCTGGTCGCCACGACGGTCATCGAGGTCGGGGTCAATGTCCCCGCCGCGTCCGTCATGGTCATTGAAAATGCCGACCGCTTCGGCCTGTCCCAGCTGCATCAGCTGCGCGGGCGCGTCGGGCGCGGCGCGGCAAAGAGCTGGTGTTTTCTGATGGCGAAAAAAAATGTGCGGCTGAACGCGCTGTGCAAAACATCGGACGGGTTTGAAATCGCCAGAGAGGACCTGCGTCAGCGCGGGCCGGGCGACTTCTTGGGAACAAGGCAGCACGGCGAACGCCTCCTGCCGGGCGTCACGGACGGCGCGGATGTGCGGCTCATTGAGGAGACCGCCGAGTGCCTGAAGACCCTGCGCACCCCCGAACATGCGGACGAGCTGCAGGCCGTCCTTGCCTCCGCCCGCACGACCTATGACAGGCTGATGAAGGACATCGCCTTTAATTGATAAAGCAGCACCCCCGTCATTCGTCCTCTGACGAACAGCGGGGGTGTGATTTTTAAAAATATGGATTTAGCCCAAGTCCACGATGATGGGGAGAATCATGGGGTTGCGCTTGATTTTTTCGTAGATGAAGCGGTGCAGCTCGTCCTTGATGCGGTTCTTGATGGTCGGCCAATCCGTGCCCTCGATGCGGCCGTAGGACAGGATGATGCTGCGCACGACATCGCGGGTCTGCTCGATGATGTCCTCGTTTTCACGGACGTAGACAAAGCCGCGCGAGATGACGTCGGGGCCTGAAACCAGCACGCCGTTGGTGCGGTCAAAGGCCATTGCCACGATGATAAGGCCGTCCTGAGACAGGTGCTTGCGGTCGCGCAGAACGACATTGCCCACATCGCCGATGCCGAGTCCGTCGACCAGCACCTCGCCCACCTGCACCTCGCCGGTGATGTCCAGAGAATCATTGCTCATTTCGATGACCTGACCCGCCGAGGGCAGGATGATGTTCTGCCTATCCATGCCCAAGGATTCCGCCAGCTCCGCGTGCTGCCACAGGTGGCGGTATTCGCCGTGAACGGGGATGAAATACTTGGGATGCACCAGCGTGTGCATCAGCTTGATTTCCTCCTGACGGGCGTGACCGGAAACATGGACTTCCGCCATTGCCTCATAGACGACATTCGCGCCGCAGCGGTAGAGCTGGTTGATGACGCGGGAGACGAATTTTTCGTTGCCCGGAATGGGATTGGCGGAGATGATGACCGTGTCCGAGCTCTTGATTTGGAGCTTTCTGTGCTCGGAGAACGCCATGCGCGTCAGACCCGCCATCGGCTCGCCCTGGCTGCCGGTGGTCAAAATCAGCACCTCGTCATCACGGCAGGCATCGATGTCATCGATTTCCAGCAGCGACTCTTCGGGGATGTTCAATTCGCCGAGCTGAATGGCAACGCGGCTGACGTTGACCATCGACCGGCCGACAAAGCAGATTTTGCGGCCATAGTGCAGGGCGCAGTCCACCACCTGCTGAACGCGGTTGACATTGCTGGCGAACATCGCCACAATCATGCGGCCGTGCGCGTCGCGGAACTGGGCGTTGAACGTATCGCCGATGTTCTTTTCGGACATGGTGTAGCCCTTGTGTTCGATGTTGGTGCTTTCGCAAAGCAGCGCCAGCACGCCGTGGTCGCCCAGACGCGCTAAGGTGCTGACATCCGTCACATGACCGTCCACGGGGGTAAAGTCGATTTTAAAGTCGCCCGAATGCACCACAAGACCGGCGGGGCAGGAGATGGCCAAGGCGCACGCGCCGGGAATGGAGTGGTTGACGTGGATAAACTGCACCGTGAACGCGCCGAGCTGAATGGTGTCCAGCGGCTGCACGATGTTCAGCTGAATGCCCTGAACGCGATGCTCCTTGAGCTTGATGTCAATGAGCGCCAGCGTCAGGCGGGTGCCGTAAACAGGCGCGGGCGCCTGCGGGAGAACATAGGGCGTTGCGCCGATATGGTCCTCGTGGCCGTGCGTAAAGACGTAGCCGCGAATACGGCTGCGGTTTTCCACCAGATAGGTGACGTCCGGAATGACGAGGTCAATGCCCAGCATATCCTCCTTGGGGAAGATAGAGCCGCAGTCCACGACGATAATATCTTCTCCGTATTCCAGCACGGTAATGTTCTTGCCGATTTCATCCACGCCGCCCAGCGGTATGATCTTCAGCTTCGGCGTCTCAGGCATAAACAGCCTCCTTCCATACAACAAATCTTTCGTACCATAAACATTTAAAATTCGTACACTCAAGACGAATTTATATTCGTTTCACCGCCCGTCCGTCCGGATGGGCGTACACGCACGATCTGGAAATAGTATATCACAGGCTTTACAAAAAAACCAGTCATTTTTTTGCATAAAATTACCGAGTGATTTCCTTCTATTTTGTACAATCAGGTTACCATAAATGACCAGAATTCAGCGCCGGGATAATTCGGCACGCCCTTCATGCCGCCTAACGCAGGCGGCAGGCTTCGCCCTTTTTCCCGGCTCTGCCGACTGCCTGCGGCAGAGCCGCTCGGAAACGGCCACGCTTTTGCCCGTTTTGCAATGAATTGATGCCCCAAACAAAAGGCGGTTCGGGCGGACTTTCATTTGACAGCAAAGCATGAGCTGTTGTATAATGGACGCATGATGGAAGGAGGGTGCGCAATGGCCGAAATGCCCGATACCGCGAAGTTCAAGCCCCTGCCCGAAGGAACGCAGACAGCGCCGGAAATTTTGGCGTATGTTTATCGTGCGCTGCAGGCCAAGGGCTATGACCCTATCACGCAGTTGGTCGGCTTCATCATGACCGGCGAGCCCACATACATCACCAGCTACAACAATGCGCGCAGTCTGGTCTGCCGGCTGGAGCGGGACGAGATTTTAGAAGAAATCGTCCGCTTTTACATTGCCGAAAAGCTGGAAAAATGAGCCGCGTATTGGGGTTGGACATCGGTGACCGCCGCATCGGCATCGCCTTGAGCGACGAGAGCCGCATCATCGCCTCTCCGCACAGCGTTTTGGAGCGCGTGGGCTGGGGGCCGGATTCAAAAAAAATCGCAGCGCTGATGCGGGAAACGGGCGCAGAACTGATTGTCAGCGGCCTTCCGCTCAATATGGACGGGACGGCGGGCTTTCAGGCGCAGAAGGTGCTGGATTTCTGCAACGTGCTGACCAAGCTGGGCTTTCAGGTCGTTTTTCAGGACGAGCGTCTGTCCACCGTCACGGCGGAGGACGCGCTGATTGACGGCGGCGTTCGGCGGGAAGAACGCAGGCATGTGGTGGACAAGGTGGCCGCCGCAGTCATCCTGCAGGCTTGGCTGGATGCCGGCACGCTCGGATAAAATCAAGGCAAAGCCTGTCTGCATCGGCTTTGCGGCCTGCACGCCGCGGTTTTACGCAAAGACGAGGCGTTTCATGCACAGCGGGGAGTTTCGGATAAGGGTATTCAGGGATGTCGGCTTGTTTTGTGCCGGCTGCCCTACCAAATCATTTTATTTTCGGGGAGATAAAAAACAATGGCTGACGAAATCAAGCGCGAGCAGGATCTGGACGAGGACGAGGAAAGCGAGATCATCGAACTGACGGACGAAGAGGGCGTGACCTCCCAGTTTGAATATCTGACGACCATCGACCATGAAGGCGAGCTGTACGTCGTTCTGATGCCGGTGCAGGATGAAGGCACGGAAGACGATGAGGACGGCGAGGTGGTCATCCTCAAAATCGAAAAGGACGAAGAGACCGGCGAAGACATCTATGTGTCCACGGACGATGACAAGGTATGCGACGCCGTGTTTGAGAAATTCATGGCCATGATGGAAGAGGAAGACGGCGAATGAACGAGCAGGATTTGCTCGGCCGGCAGGTGCGGCTGACCGCGCCCGACGGACGCACCTTTGATTTTGTGGTGGCCGATTTTGTCCCCTACGCGGGCGAGACGTATGTCGTCCTCACCGATGCGCCGGACGCGGAGGAGCAGATCCTGATCACGCGCATTGAAACGGACGCGGACAACGCGCCCGTTTTTGTCGTGGCGGAAGAAGAGGATATCATCCGAAACGTCATGGAAAAGCGCATTGCCCGCACCATCCGCCGCTCGATTGAGCAATACAGGGACAGCCCCGTCGAATAAGGCGCTTTGATGGCCACGCGCCCTTTGTTTTCCCGCGGAAGCCGATGCGTGCGGTATTTTTGTTGTTTTCATGAGCTGTCGGCAGGAATTTGAACATCCCTGTCGAATCATCAGTTAAACGGGTATCTGTCGATTCGTTTCAAAACAATACAATCAGAGGATGAGAAATTGTGATTTACAATACCATTAAAGAAGTCTTCCCGCATTTCTTCTTCAACGGCGTGTACAAAAGCGGCCGCGAGCTGCATTCCGGCAACATCAACACCACCTACCATCTCGTCTGCGATGATGAAGGCGTTGCACGCCATTATCTTTTGCAGCGCGTGAATACTTATGTGTTCAAGGAGCCCGACTGCGTGATGCACAACATCGCCCGCGTGACGGAGCATCTGCGCACACGGATGCTGACGGGCGGCATTGACCCCAGGCGGCGCGTCATGGAGCTTATCCCCACCCGCTCCGGCAGCCTGATGTACAAGGATTCCGGCGGCAGCATCTGGCGCGCCAGCAGCTTTATCACCGGCGCGACGGCGTATGACACGCTGGAATCTCCCGCGCTCTTTGAAGAGGTCGGACGGGCGTTCGGCTCTTTCCAGCGCTACCTGACGGACTTCCCCGCAGACGAGCTGTTCGTGACGATCCCCAACTTCCATAACACGAAAAAGCGCTTTTTCCAACTCATGCGCTCGGTGGACGAGGACAGCGCCGGACGGGTGAACGAGGTGGACGAAGAGCTTGAATTTATGTTTGAGCACCGCCGAATGATGAGCGCCATCGTCCGGCAGCTTGAAAAAGGCGAGCTGCCCCTGCGCGTGACGCATAACGATACCAAGTCCAACAACGTCATGGTGGACGATGCGACCGGCAAGGCGCTCTGCGTGGTGGATTTGGACACGGTCATGCCCGGCTCCGCGCTCTATGACTACGGCGACGCCATCCGCTTCGGCGCCTCCACCGCGCCGGAGGATGAGCCGGACATCTCCAAAATCGCCTTGGATATGGACAAGACCGAGGCATTCACCCGCGGCTTTATCGAGGAAACCAACGGCTTCCTGACGGAAAACGAGCTGCGCCAGCTTCCCCTCGGCATCAAGGTGCTGACCTGCGAGCTGGCCATGCGCTTTTTGACGGACTATTTGGACGGCGACCGCTATTTTAAGGTCAACAGCCCGACGCATAACCTCGTCCGCGCCCGTGCGCAGATAGCGCTGCTGAAGGATATCGAAAAGAAAGAAGCAAAAATTCAGAAGATGGTGGACGGACTCATCCGCATTTAACGTATTTCAGGAGGAAATCATATGGCTTTTACGCAGGTATCGCCGGGTACACTGCTTGCGCCCATTCCCGCCGTTCTGGTCACGGTCGGACGGGAGCGCGGGGGACGGACGGAAACCAATCTGCTGACCATTGCTTGGGCGGGAACGGTCTGCTCCGAGCCGCCGATGGCCTCCATTTCCGTGCGCAGGGAGCGCTATTCACACGATTTTATCACCGAAACGGGCGAATTCGTCATCAATCTGACGGGACGCTCCCTGCTGAAAGCGACAGACTTCTGCGGCGTGCGCTCCGGCCGTGACATGGATAAATTTGCCGCCTGCGGCCTCACGCAAGTCCCCGCGCAGGGCATGCGCTTCGCTCCGGCCATCGCCGAAAGCCCGCTGTACCTGTCCTGCAGGGTGGTCAACACCCTGCCGCTCGGCAGCCATACCATGTTTGTCGGCCGAATCGAGGCTGTCGGCGTTCGGGATGACCTGATGGATGCCGCCGGCCGCATCGATTTTTCCAAGGCCGAGCTGACGGCGTATAACCACGGCGTGTATTACGTCTTGGGCGACGCGCTGGGCTTCTTCGGCTATTCCGTTGCCGCGCCGGACGTGCTGAAACGCCGGATGGACGCGCTGAAATAATATATGGCTTTTTTCGTCTATCCCTTAGACTTTGTCGGAGATTTTTCCGCTGCGATCGTTCTTCGTTTTTGTAAGTATAAGTATATTATTCTTTTTATTTGCCTTTTATTCTACCTTCTAAGGCAATGAAAAACCATCAGAAAATCATCAGGTCATAAAGCGACCTGAAATCAAAAGAATAGAAAGGATCAACTTTCATGATAGAAGAGCTGAAAGATAGTTTTTCCAAAGTAGTATCTCGGCTGTCAAGATATAGGGAGAAGCTGCGCTCCAGCAAACGTTACACAATGATTCTTTTGCTGGTATGTGCCGTTCTATCAATGGCTGTTTTAAGTCCGATTATGTCCTCTACCTCCATCTATACGTCAGTCTATGAAACACTTGACCGTCAAAAAGATAATATTTCTCTTTTGTTGGTTTCTGCCAGTTCAGCTTCAGCTTTGATTACGATGCTCCCTGATGATCTCGGAACACCTATTGCGGATAAATTAGCAGACCTAAGCACTTATTTTCTGATTGCATTAAGCGTTCTGTGTTTGGGAAAATTTCTTCTCACCACCATCGCTTATATTCTCTTCGCTTGGGTTATCCCTATCTATTTGGGCTTAAAAGCATGGCACATATTTCACACTCAAAACCAATTGTATAAATTAGTTAAGCGCATAGCTGTATTTTTCATAGCGTTATTTTTTGTTATTCCGGTCAGCGCACAAATCTGCAACGGGATAGAGACTACCTTTCATGACACAATTCAAGACGCTATTGAAATCGCGGCTCAACAAGGAGACGTGTCTGTGAACGAGAAAGAAGATAAGTCTCTTTGGGACAGTTTGAATGAACTTATCAGCACTGTAACAAACAGTGTCTCTAATGCGATTGATTGGGCAAAAAATATACTTCAGCAATTTTTAGAGGCAACTGCTGTTATCATGGTGACTTCATGCTTGGTTCCTCTTATTGTACTATTGTGCGTAATAAAAATGGCAAAGGAATTATTGAAATTTGATGTTGCTCTTTTTCAAAACAGGTCATTATCCCCGCAACGTTAAACGTTCCTATCAAAAATGGATCTTCAAATCAGCTTGTTCCAAAAGCATATGTCTTAATTTGTCAAATGAAATATCAAACAGCGATATATCTCGGCGGGTATTTCATACTTTTTAAGCCTGTACTTCTTCGGACAATTTACCCGTTTCGGCTGCGCATCGTTTTT
>CAVFWQ010000047.1:0-2148 GCA_963626285.1 bacterium
ATCCTGCATGGAGCGTGTCAAAAACGCAGTTTTTTGACACGCAGAAAGCAGCGTCCGAGCCGAAGTCAGGCGCTGCTTTTTCGTATGATGGATATCGTTTATGGCCCTCAGCAGTCCTCCGAAGCGCCCGGCGCGGTGAAGGCTTTACGGCGATACACATAGACGAAATAAATGATTTCGGCAATGGCGGTAATCGTCCAGGAGCTGACATACAGAAGGTAGAGCGACATGATGGTGTGGAAATAGGCGAAAATCGTATACACCCACGCGACGCGGAAAACGCACGAGCCCATGATGACGATAATCGTCGGCACGACGCTCTTGCCGAGCCCGCGGGAGGCGGCAATGGTGCAGTCCATAAACGCGGAGAAGGCGTAGGAATAGCCCATAACGGTCAGGCGCACCATGCCGGCCTCGGCAACGGTCGCATCCGTTGTAAACAGGGAAAGAAATTCCTTGCCGAACAGCAGCAGCGAGCCGCCCAGCACGGCGCCTGCCAAAAAGGAAAAGGTCAGGCAGATAAAATAGCTGCGGAGGACGCGCTTTTTGTTGCCCGCGCCCATATTCTGCGCCATAAAGCTGGCGCACGCGGTATACAGCGCGGCCATTACGTCATAGACCAGAGCATCTGCGTTTGTGGCCGCCGCCGTGCCCTCCACGATGACGGCGTCAAAGGAATTAACGCCCGCCTGAATAAAGAGGTTCGCAATGGCGAAGATGGAGTTCTGCGCGCCTGCGGGCAGGCACAGCCCAAGGAGCTGGCGCGCCTTGCCCTGATTGATTTTCAGCTCCTGCCGATGCAGCGTATAGCTGCTGACGGATCTTTTCAATGAGAGCAGGATAAGCCCGGCGGAAAGGTACAGGGAAATGGCGCTGGCCAGCGCGACACCGGCCACGCTCAGATTGCACACAATGACAAAGAACAGATTGAGCAGCACATTCACCACCCCGGCGATGGTCAGGATGTACAGCGGGTTTTTCGTATCGCCCGCGGCGCTTAACACGCCGTTGCCGTAGTTGTACAGGGCGGCAGCCGGAATGCCGAGGAGGTAGATGCGCAAATAGAGCGCCGCGCCGTCAATCAGCTCGTCCTTTGTGTTCAAAAGCTCCAGCAGCGGGCGGGCGAAAACAAGACCCAGCAGCATTTCGATAAAGCCGATGATCAGGCACAGCAGAAAGCCCGTATGCACCGTTTGGCTGACGTCTTTATGCAGACGCGCTCCCAGATAGCGAGCCGTCACCGCATTGACGCCGCTGCCGACGCCGATTAAAAAGCCGGTGAACAGGCTGATGAGAATGGTCGTCGAGCCGACGGAGCCGAGCGCCTCCGCGCCGGCAAACTTGCCGACGACGGCGATATCGGACATATTGAACAGCGCCTGCAGCACATTGGACAGCATCAGCGGCAGACTGAAGGACAGAATTCCGCGGGTCAGCGAGCCCTCGGTCATGGAATACGCCTGCTTGATTTTCATTGCCCCTACGCCCCCTGCCAAAAGGTCAAAATAATACACACGCATTCGGCGTGCAGGGTGTAGTGTAGCATAGAAAGAGCGGGATTTCAACATGATTTTTTGCGTTTCTTCACGGTCTCCGCGATCAAAAACCGCCCTGCTTTTCGGCATGGCGGCGGGCCTGTTTCTTTTACAGCCTTTCCCTTGACTTCTGTTTCGTTCCGTGTTACGCTTATTGCATCGGAAGCAGTTTTCTTCGGTGTTCTATCCGGCAACGGACGACCCGATATGGCTGCTTCCGATGTTTTTCCATTGATATAATCGGCTCAGCCTTTTTCGGCAGCGTTGTCACCGTCCCAGCCCTCCTTGACAATTTCAAACATATCCCATTCATAGCCGTAACAGCCATCGTTTTCATTGTCCCAAACGCCGATGGAATCCGTCTGACCGACCCGCGCCTTGTATAGCTTGCCAACGGTCAGACTGCACGGATAGCCGTCATTGTTGATACATTTGACCGTCAAGATAGTCCCACGCGGCGGTCTCGTCATTTTCTTTGCCTTCCCTTCAACCTTGCCTGCTGCCGGTTCTTCATGCCAGTGAATATCCATGCTGCTGTCTTCGCCGTGCCTCTTTGATAAGGTTGTCAAGGTCGTTCCGAGTTGTCGTTCGCCTTTTTGCCTTGTTTGGGGCT
>CAVFWQ010000047.1:2178-15412 GCA_963626285.1 bacterium
TGGGGCTGCTCTTCTTCTTGGGCTTGTCGGCTTCTACGATTTCAAAGACCGTTGACGGAAAGTGCGCCGTCCCCACTTTATCAGGGATTTCTGTCATCAGCTTGTAATAGCCGTACTTCTTGCCTAAAACCTCGTAAACATTCCCTTTTTGAAGAACAATCTGATAATAGTCGCCTATATACCGCACCTTCATCTTTTCAACCAACCTTTCACATAAAAGCGCCGTCAATGGGTGAACGTTCGCCGCGTGCGTCCGTACAGCGAAATTTCCGCCCGATTTAAGCGCCCTTTTCCTCGCTGTTCAACTTTCCTCCGTCCCTTTGATTATATCACTTTCCCCGTCTTTTTTCAACCGCTCGACCGTGTTTTCACTGCCTTTTCGACCGCGCCATGGCAGTTGATGACCTCGGCGGCGGGGGTGCTATCGGGGCTTCGGAGGAACGCAGGGCATTGCCGAACGTCCCGCATGACGTTTCGGATATGCCTTCGGTGCTTGAAAATCGCGGCGCGGTATGCGATAATAAGGAGCATTCTTTTGTATCGGAGGAGGCAAAAATGGCAGCGGGAATTTGGGTGCGTCTGGTCACGAAGAACCATATCGACAGAGATACGACGGCGGAATGCGCACGGGACGGCTGGGAGGAGGCGCTGACGGAGGCGTGCCATACGCTGGATATGCC
Source organism: bacterium (assembly GCA_963626285.1). Lineage (GTDB taxonomy): Bacteria > Bacillota > Clostridia > Christensenellales > Aristaeellaceae > CAVDRM01. The sequence goes on from CAVFWQ010000047.1 coordinate 2,859, forward strand.
GCACCCGATCGTGATGCCCAAGCATCGGCGCGACTTTGAGCAGTTTTCGCAGACGCGCTTTTTGAAGGAGCATTTTGTAGAAAGCGTGCCGTTTGACCGGATGGAGGTCGAATATATTGACCCGGAGAGCGGGAAAAAGAAAAAAATCAATGAACAGTATTTGTAAGGGAGCCTGTATGCGCAAGAGATTTTTGTATGTTCTTCTGCTGCTTTTGCTGTGCCCGCTTTTCGCACGGGCAGAGGTGCGCATCAACGAGGTGATGGCCTCCAACGGCACCTATGAAAACGGCCATGCCTACGACTGGCTGGAGCTTTATAACGACGAGAAAAAGGCGGTCGATTTGAGCGGCTGGTATTTGAGCAACAGCAGCGCGAACCTGAAAAAATGGGCGTTCCCGAAGGGAACAACGCTCAAGGCCGAAAAATATCTGACCGTGTACTGCACGGGAAAGGACAATGAAACATCGGGAAAGGGCAGCACCTTTTATGCCGATTTCAAAATTTCCGCCTCCGGCGACACCCTGTACCTCTCGGACGCGGACGGCACGCTCGTGCAGACGCTGATTTTGCCAAGGCAGTACGGCTGCATCAGCTACGGTCTTTCCTCGGACGGCCAACAGTGGGGCTATTTTGAAAACGACACCCGCGGGAAAAAGAACGAAAAAGCGGTGTACGGCGTCCGCACGGATGCGCCGGTGCTTTTGACGGCGGGCGGCTTTTATGAAAAGGCCGTGCAGGTGCTTGTCTCCGCGCCGGAGGGCGCGACGGTTCGCTATACCTTGGACGGCTCGACACCGACGGCAAAGAGCAAGAAATTCCCCGCGCAGGGGCTGACCGTCAGCAAGACCTCGGCGCTGCGCGTCCGCGCCTTCAAGGAGGGCGAGGTGTCCTCCAAAACGGTCAGCGCCACCTACCTGATCGACGATGCCCCGGTCACGCCGATCGTCTGCCTGACGACCGATGAAAAATATCTGTTCAACAAAAAAACGGGGGCGCTGGTCAAGGGAACGGGCAGCATACCGAATTACGACAAGGAGCTGGAATACCCGACCAATATCGAATATTATACGGCGGACGGCGAGTGCCTCATCAACCAGATGGGGACATTTACGGCGGCAGGGCATTCCGCCAGACAGAACACGCAGAAATCCATCGCCGTTTATGCGCGGAAGGCCTACGGCGACGAATACTTCCGTTTCAACCCCTTCCCGACCCGCGATTACACGCAGTATAAGTCGCTCCTGCTGCGCTCGACCAATTCGGACGCCTTCGCCACGCGCCTTCGCGATGTGGTCGCTTCCTCTCTGGCGGAGGGGCAGGGGCTTTTGTATCAGGACGCGCAGTGCATTCAGGTCTACATCAACGGCGAATATTGGGGACACTACAACCTGCGTGAAAAAATCAACAAGTATTTCATCGCCCAGTATGAGGGCGTGACGGACAAGGAGGATATTGATGACATCGACATTCTGGCGCGTACCGGCACGGACCGCTTCGTTCAGAACGGCGATAATACGGACTGGCTGGCGCTGTGCGATTTCTGCAAGACGAACGACCTGAATACGGCGGAAAATCTGGCCTATGTCGAGGAGCGTTTGGACATCGACAGCCTGTTTACCCACGCCGCGTTTGAAATCATTTTAGGCAACAGCGATTTTACCAACGTGCGCGTTTACCGCGTGCCGGGCGGTAAATGGAAATATCTGCTGTTTGATGTGGAGGCGTGCTTCAAATCGCTGGACAAAACGCCGCTGGAATACTACATCAAGCCCGTTTCGGGAAAAATACAGGGCTTTCGGCACGAGCCGCTCAACGCGCTGCTGAACGTGCCGGAGATGAAGGCGAAATTCCTGACCCGCGTAGCGGATATTTTGGAAAACTGCTTCCAATGGACATATGTCGAAGGAAAATTCGCGCAGTGGGAAAGCATATTGGAAGAAATTCTGCCGCGCCACATCGCCCGCTGGAAAAATCTGTCAATGGACGACTGGCGCGTCAATGTCAAAGCGGCAAAGTATTACGCCCGTGTGCGCCCGAAAAAAATCCCCACGCTGCTTCAAAAGTCCATGAAGCTGACGGACGCGGAGGTCTCCCTGTACTTTGACCACGCGCTGAAGGTCTTGGCGCAGGCCGACCCATAAAAAATTCTGAAAACAAAAATCTCCGAACGGTCAGCCGCCCGGAGATTTTTTCATGTGATTGCCGTATTTTTTATTTATTTCTCTTCAAAGACAAGGCCGTTTTCCGCAAGGAATTCGTTCATCTTTTCGATCAGGGTGTTCAGCTCCTCCACGTTCTGCGTGAGCGCGGCAACGCTGTCCTCGGCGTCCTTCTTGGCTTTTTCCAGGTCGGTGATCGTCTGATTCAGCTTTTCCGCTTCGGCGGCCTGCTTCTGATTGGCAGTTTCCAGCTCGGCTTTTTCGTCCTTCAGCGTGCCGATGTTCTTTTCCAATTCATCCTTTTCGGCCTGGAGCGCGGCGGTGCTGCCTTCCAGCTCGGCGATTTTTTCGTTCAGCGCGGTCTGCGCGGCGGTCAGCTCCGTCACCTTCGTCTGCGTATCCAGCAAAGCCTTCTCCGCCTTGGCGATCTCCTCGGCGGCGTTGTTCTGCGCGTCAGCCGCGCTGCTCTGCGCCTGCGCAAGCTCGGCCTGTGCTTTTTCGGCGGCCTCGGCAGCCTCGGCGGTCTTGTCCTCCAACGCTTTGGCCGCTTCCTGAACGGCGGTCTGCGCCTCCGTCAGTTCGGCTGCCTTGATTTCGGCATCTGCCTTGACGGTCTCCAGCTCGGCGTTCGCGGCGGCGAGCTTTTCTTCAACGGCTGTCTTGGCGTCCGTCAGCTCCTTTTCGGCGGCTTCGGCCTGTGCTTTCTGCGCCTCCAGCTGCTGCAGCAGCTCGGAATTGGCGGCGGTCAGGCTGGCATTGTCGGTTTTGGCGCTGCTCAGGTTGGCGCTGATGATGCACACGGCAACGATGGCGGCAGCGAGACAGATGCAGACGATGGTCAGGGTCTTCTTCATGGCAGGAACACGCTCCTCTTTCAAAATTCGCCTGAAACGGCAAAGTATTGCCCAAATGTTTCGCTCTTGATTGACATTTTTCCTGCATGATTGTCTTTATTTGCGCAAAAATATTTTTGTATTTGTAAAAACATGCTTGTACCGCAGGATTTTTGATAAAAATGAAGCATATGCCGTGCAAAAAGCCGAAAAATCTGCTATGATAGGAGCGATAAAGTTCCGTATGTAAAGGAGCGGCTCTGATGCGGAAATTTTTATGTTTTTTTCTGATCGCTGTGCTTTTGCCCGTGCTTTCGCTGGCGCAGGCGGAGCTTTCGCTGGATACTACGCTTTTATCGGTCGGCGAGACGGTAAAAGCCACGGCCGGCGGCGGCGTTTCCTATCGCTATACGCTGTTCAGGGACGGAAAGCAGATTGTCGACGGCGAAAAGGACGTGTCGGAAAGCGTTGCGGCATATCGGGCGCGGGAGGCGGGAGACTACACCCTGCGCGTGAGCGTGACAGACGAAAACGGCGAAACCGATACGGCGGAAAAGGATTTCCGCGTGACGGGCGCGTCCGCCCTCAGCCTTTCCTGCGGTCGGGACACGGCCGCGGCAGGCGATGTGCTGACCTTCACGGCGGGTGAGAAAGCGGCGGACGGCTGCACCTATGAATATGCCGTCGAAACGGACAATGAGCGCATCGAAAAACAGACGAGCACGTCCAATACCTTCGTCTATATGCCGAGCCGTGCGGGGACGCTGCGCGTCCGCGTGACCATGACGGATGAGCGCGGCCAATCCGTGGAGGCGGAAACGCAGGTCGAGGTGACGGAGGGCAGCGGCATCGGCGTGACGGGCGACCAAAGCGCGCTGTATGCGGGCGGCGGACTGAGGACATGGACGGTCTGCGCGCCCGGCATTTGGACGGCGGCTGCGGAAAGTGATTTTATCACCCTGCTCGATTCCTGCGGAGAAAGCGGCGGCACGCTCACGTTTTTTGTCTCTGCGCTGAACGGAGAAAGCGGGCGCGTCGGCTCAATTATCATCGAGTCGGGCGGCGTTCGGCGGGAGATAGCCGTCACGCAGCGGGGCGAACGCGGCGACGAGGAGGAGGTCTATCTTTTTGCCGAGGACAAGGGGCATTTGTATGTGGACGGCTCCATCAATTTAACATGGGCACAGGCCGAGGGCGAACGCCTGTTTTATGTGAACGCTTCCGAGGCCTGGACGGCAAAGACGGACGCTGATTTTCTGACGCTCCGCAGGACGGAAAAAGGGCTGTATGTTACGGCATCGGAAAACACGCTTTCCGAGCCGAGGACGGGGCTGGTGACATTCACGAGCGGGAGCAGGCAGACGCTGCTTCAGGTCTTCCAGCCGGCCGCGGATGCGAACGCCGATGTATTGGCGGTATCACTGGACAAGACGGAGGGTCTCGCGTTTGAGGACAGCCTGACCGCCGTCGTGCGGACGGAAGCGGACGCGGAGCGGTTGACGGTCGCCTGCGATGCGCGAAAGCAGGCGCTTTCGTATGCGCGGGACGACGCCGCCGAACTGGAGGGCAATGATCTTGTCTGGACGGTGAATATCCCGCTTTGCGGAAGCGGCGAGCAAAGCCTCTTGTTTTCCGCCGAGAGCGGGCGCGGCACGGGCAAAAAGCAGCGCGCCGCCATCCGTGTAACGGGCGAACCTGCCGGTTTCGGCAGTGATTCGGCGCGCCTGACCGCGCAGACGGACGGCGGCGGGACGCTGACCGTGCTTGTGACGGCGGCGACGGAAAGCATCACGGCGCTTAACAAAAGCGGGCAGGTGCTGACAGAATTTACGGCTGCGGACGCCTTTACCGACCGCTGCGCAGACAGTGAGGGGCGGTTTGCCGAATGGTCGATTCCGTTGAGCGCGGAGCAGGAAGCACCGGCGGAGCTTCGCATCGGCACCGGCATCGTGTCGGTCAGACAGGGCGCAGCCGCGTCCGACGACACAAAAATGACCATTTACAGCCAGTGCGACGGCTGGTGGAAGGACAAGAAATACAAAACCAGCACCTTGGAGCATTCGGGCTGCGCGATTTTTTCGCTTGCGCACGCGCTGCAGCTCCTCGGCTATACGGGCGAAGCCATCCAGCCGGAAAATTTGGCGGTGACGTATGCCTTCTGCCTGCTGGACGGCGGCACGATGAACAGCACGCTCATCGGCCACGCGGCTGAGGACTTCGGCTTCAAAACGCGCTACGAGCTGTATACCGCCAAGGCGGATATCATCAGGCGCTTCTCGCAGGGCGCGGTCTTTTCCTTCTCCATTGTGAACGGACACATTGCAATGGCGGCGGAGCTTTCCGAGGACAAAACCAAATGCCGAATCATCGATTCCGCGCCGTCGGCGACCTTCAGCCGCATCAAAAACGGGAAAATATATTATACGGACGAAAGCGGCGCGTTCATCGAAGCCTCTTCGCCCGCGGACATTCCGGGCGCCGTATACTATTTTGAAAACGACGCCTACGGCGGGATGACCTATTGGATGGACATTTCCTATGTGGTAAGGCGCGGTGTGCGGCTTATCCAGCCGCAATGAGATACATCATATAAGGAGGAACATTGCATGAAAACGAAAATCTGGGCGCATCGGGGCGCGTCGGGGAACGCGCCGGAAAACACCCTGGCGGCGTTCCGTCTGGCGGCGGACATGCAGGCGGACGGCATTGAGCTGGATGTGCATTTCACCAGGGACGGTCAGGTGGTCGTCACGCATGACGACGACGTTCGGCGCGTCACCGGTCATGAGGGCGCTGTCGGCAGCCTCACGCTGGCGCAGCTGAAGCAGCTCGACTTTTCCAATCACATGGCGGCGTTTGCGGGGGAAACAATCCCCACCTTTGAAGAGGTGCTGGCGCTGGTCAAGCCGACCCGCATGATGATTAACATCGAGCTGAAGACAAACTGGGAAACGCCGAACGGCTTAGAGGAGGCGACCCACGCGCTGGTCAGGCAATACGGCATGGAGGAGCGCATCCTGTATTCCAGCTTTAACCATGATTCGCTTCTTCATATGAAAAAGGTCGCGCCGGAAATTCCCTGCGGCCTGCTCTATGACAACAAGGTCGCCCGCCCGTGGGACTACGCGAATATGCTGGGCATGGAGGCGCTGCATCCGTATTTTAAAAGCATCACGCAGCCCGATTACATGGACATCTGCGCCGAAAAAGGCATTCAGTGCAACTGCTGGACGGTCAATGAAGAAAAGGACATCATCCGTATGCTGGATGCGCATGTGACGGGCATTATCACGAATTATCCCGCCCTCGCCCTGAAGCAGCGCGAAGAGAGACAAGGCGCATAAAATGCATGTCCGTTACCGCAAAAATGCAAAACAAAAAAACAAGTTGAAATAAGCCGTCATTATGAAACGGAAAAATTGCAGGAGTGAATTTTCAGTTCTGCAATTTTTTGTTCACAGATTGTACATTTTTTGTTTTTTCTCCGTTTTGCCGCCGGGCCGTTATTGACAGGGCGGCGTTCTGATTGTAATCTATACGAAATGAGCAAGATGGGGCGGATGCATCCTGTCCGTGCCGCTTTGTTCTGTGCCCAAGGGCACGAAGAAGAATGAGGAGGAGAACCATAATGAAGAAAATTCTCGGCCTGCTTCTGTGCGCTGTCATGGTGCTTTCACTGGTCAGCGTTGCCTCTGCCGAAACGACCGCTGCCGAATATCACATCGGCATCGTCACCGGCTCCGTTTCCCAGTCTGAGGACGACCGCCGCGGCGCGGAAGCCTTCCAGGCGATGTACGGTGAGGACATGGTCAAGCTGGCCATCTATCCCGACAACTTCACCGAAGAGCTGGAGACCACCATTCAGACCATCGTCAACCTGTCTGACGACCCGCTGATGAAGGCCATCATCGTCAATCAGGCCGTGCCGGGCACCACCGAAGCCTTCCGCCAGATCAAGGAACGCCGCCCGGACATCATCTGCATCGCCGGCGAATCGCATGAAGACCTGCCCGAAATCGGCAGCGCCGCAGACCTGGTCTGCAACAACGACTTCGTTGCCCGCGGCTACCTTATCATCCGCACCGCGCATGAGCTGGGCTGCGACACCTTCGTGCACATTTCCTTCCCGCGTCACATGGGCTATGAAACCATGAGCCGCCGCGTTGCCATCATGAAGGCCGCCTGCGAGGAATTCGGCATGACCTTCGTCCTGGAGACCGCTCCCGACCCCACCTCTGACGTTGGCATCGCCGGCGCTCAGGCTTACATCCTTGAAAAAGCGCCCGAATGGATCGAGAAGTACGGCAAGAACTCCGCTTACTTCTGCACCAACGACGCGCACACCGAGCCGCTGCTCAAGCAGCTGCTGGCCTACGGCGGCTACTTCATCGAAGCCGACCTGCCCTCTCCTCTGATGGGCTATCCGGGTGCTCTGGGTCTTGACCTGACCGACGCCGGCGGCGACTTTGAAAAGATTCTGGCTGCGGTTGAAAAGGCCGTCTGCGAAAAGGGCGGCGCCGGCCGCTTCGGAACCTGGGCTTACAGCTACGGCTACACCGTGTCCGCCGGCCTTGCCCAGCACGCCAAGAACGTCATCGACGGCGAGAGCGAGCTGACCGACATCGAGGATATCGCCAAGGCTTACGAAGTCTTCTCCCCGAAGGCCGAGTGGAACGGCAGCAGCTACACCAATGCCGATACCGGCGTCAAGTCCGAGAACGTCTTCCTCGTCTATCAGGACACCTACATCATGGGCGACCCCGGCTGGTACATGGGCTCCACCGATGTTGAAGTGCCTGAGAAGTATTTCACCATCAAGTAAGATCGAATAAAAACCATGCGGACAAAGGGGAGGCTCATCCCTCCCCTTTGTTTTCATAGAGGAAGAAGATATGATGAACGAGCATGCTCCGCTGCTGGAAATGAAAAACATCAAGAAGGCTTTTTTCGCCAATCAGGTGCTGACAGACATCAACCTCACGCTGCATGAAGGTGAGGTCCTCGGTTTGGTCGGAGAAAACGGGGCGGGAAAAAGCACGCTGATGAAAATCCTGTTCGGCATGGACGAGATCAGGGAAACAGGCGGCTATGAGGGCGATATTCTGCTGAACGGACGGAAGGTCAATTTCTCCACCCCGTTTGACGCCATTGCGGACGGCATCGGCATGGTGCATCAGGAGTTTTCGCTGATTCCGGGTTTTACGGCAACGGAAAACATCCTGCTGAACCGTGAGCCGCATAAGCGGAGCGTGCTTGAAGCGGTTTTCAGCGACCGGTTGGACACGCTGGACAGAAAGAAAATGCGTGACCAGGCCGGCGAAGCCATTGACAAGATGGGCGTTCATATCGACCAGGACATGGTCATCAGCAATATGCCCGTCGGCCATAAGCAGTTCACCGAAATCGCCCGCGAATTGAGCAAGGACAACCTGAAGCTCCTCATTCTGGATGAGCCGACGGCCGTTCTGACCGAAAAAGAGGCCGTGAAGCTGCTGGAGTCCATCCGCGGCATGGCTTCCCGCGGCATAGCCGTCATCTTCATCACCCACCGTCTTCAGGAAATTCTGGACGTCTGTGACAAGGTGGTCGTCATGCGTGACGGCTACGTTGTCAAGGACGTTCCCGCGAAGAAAACGACGGTTTCCGAAATCACCCGCTGGATGGTCGGACGCAATGTGGTCGCTCCGGATTTGTCTGAAAAAGCGGTCGCGCATCCGTCCGGACGGGACATCATGCACATTAAAAACCTTTGGGTGGATATGCCGGGCGAAATCGTGCGCAATGTTTCGCTGGATGTCAAGGAAGGCGAGATACTGGGCATCGGCGGCTTGGCCGGACAGGGTAAGCTGGGCATCCCCAACGGCATCATGGGGCTTTACGAGGCGGGCGGCTCCGTCGAACTGGACGGGAAGGAGATACCCCTCAATCAGCCGAGAGCCTGCCTGGACGCATCGCTGGCCTTTGTTTCCGAAGACAGGCGCGGCGTGGGGCTTTTGCTGGATGAGTCGCTGGAATGGAACATTTCCTTCCCCGCCATGCAGATACAGAACAAATTTCTGAAGCTCCTTCTGGGCGGCCTTATCCGCTGGCGCGATGAAAAAGCCATCACCGAGGTGACGGAAAAGTACATCGACGAGCTGAAAATCAAGTGCATCAGCCCCAGGCAGAAGGCGCGGCAGCTTTCCGGCGGCAATCAGCAGAAGGTCTGCCTTGCCAAGGCGTTTGCCTTGGAGCCGAAATTCCTGTTCGTTTCCGAGCCGACCCGCGGCATTGACGTCGGCGCAAAGGCGCTTGTCCTGAACGCGCTGAAAAAGTTCAATCGGGAAAGCGGCGTCACCGTCGTGATGATTTCCTCCGAGCTTGAGGAGCTTCGGCAGGTCTGCGACCGCATCGCCATCGTGTCCGGCGGGCGCATTGCCGGCATCCTGCCCGCGGCGGAGTCCTCCGAGGCCTTCGGCATGCTGATGGTCAGTCAGGTGAAATGAGGAATGGAAAAATGAGCGAAAACATCAAGAACGATGCCTTGGCGGGCAAGATGAAGGGTATGCTTGAGCGTTTCGGCCTGCCTCGTCTTATCATTGCGGCCTTCCTGCTGCTGCTGTTTGTTATGGCTCCCTTCGTCGGCTGTGATTTCTTTACGCAGCTGACCAACACCATCAACCGCTTCAGCTGGAATGCGGTGCTGGTGCTGGCGATGGTGCCGATGGTGCATTCCGGCTGCGGCCTGAACTTCGGCCTGCCGCTTGGCATTATTGCGGGGCTGCTGGGCGCAACGCTGTCCATTCAGTTCGGCTTCACCGGCTTTGCGAGCTTTGTGATGGCCGTTGTAATCGCCACCCCCTTTGCCATTCTCTTCGGCATCGGCTACGGCGCACTGCTCAACAAGATAAAGGGCGGCGAAATGATGATTGCCACCTATGTGGGCTTCTCCGCCGTGGCCTTCATGTGCATCATGTGGCTGCTCCTGCCCTACAACAAGGCCGACATGGTTTGGGGCTTGGCCGGCAAGGGGCTGCGTACCACTATTTCCCTGGAAGGCTACTATGACAAGGCGCTGTCCAATTTCCTGCAGATCAACATCGGCACCTTGTCCATCCCGACAGGCGCGCTGCTCCTCTTTGCGGTGCTGGCGTTTGCGATGTGGGCCTTCCTGCACACCAAGACCGGCACGGCCATGACCGCCGTCGGCTCTAACCCGAAGTTTGCCCGCGCCGCCGGCATCAACATCGACAAGATTCGTCTGTTGTCCGTGGTGATGTCCACATGGCTGGCGGCCATCGGCATCCTGATGTATGAGCAGGGCTTCGGCTTCATTCAGCTTTACATGGCACCGTTCAACATGGCGCTGCCCGCCGTGTCCGCCATCCTGATAGGCGGTGCGAGCGTCAATAAGGCGTCCATCACCAACGTCATCATCGGCACCTTCCTCTTCCAAGGCATCGTCACCATGACGCCCACCGTCATGAATAACATGATTCATATGGATATGAGCGAGGTCATCCGCATCATCGTGTCCAACGGCATGATTCTCTACGCCCTGACCAGAAAGACGGAGGCATCAAGATGAGCAAGCAGAATAATAACAAGTCTCATGTGCTTCTTGACCTGCTGCGCAACAATCCCGTGCCCCTGATGTTCATCCTCATCTGCACGGTCTGCATCTACCTTTCCGGCTTTTCAGCCAGCTATCTTTTAAATGAAATCGTCACCCGCATGGGGCGCAACGCGTTCCTGATTCTGAGCCTGCTCATCCCCATCATGGCCGGCATGGGTCTGAACTTCGGCATGACGCTGGGCGCGATGGCCGGCGAAATCGCCCTGATTCTGGTCTCCGACTGGCAGATTTGGGGCATCCCCGGCGTAGTCCTGGCCATGATTCTCTCCGTCCCCTTCTCCATCCTCCTGGGGCTGCTGTGCGGCAAGCTGCTCAACATGTCCAAAGGGCGCGAGATGGTGACGAGCTACATCATCAGCTACTTCATCAACGGCGTATACCAGCTTGTCTGCCTGTACATGATGGGCTCCATCATCCCGATCATCCACACCTCCATCAAGCTGCCCCGCGGCTACGGCATCCGCAATACGGTCAGCCTGCTCAATATGCGCCAGTGCATCGACAACCTGCTGGCTGTCCGCATCGGCGGCGTGAAGATTCCCGTGCTGACGTTTATCATCATCTCGCTGATGTGTCTGGCCATCGTCTGGTTCAGAAAGACGAAGCTGGGGCAGGATATGCGCGCCGTCGGTCAGGATATGCAGGTGGCGCGGGACGCGGGCATCAACGTGGAAAAAACGCGCATCATCGCCATCGTCATCTCCACCGTGCTGGCGGGCTTCGGCATGATCATTTACCTTCAGAATATGGGCAATATTTCCACCTACAGCTCGCATTCGCAAATCGGCATGTTCTGCATCGCGGCGCTGCTGGTCGGCGGCGCATCGGTCGATAAAGCCTCCATCGGCAACGTGTTCTTGGGCGTTATCCTGTTCCACCTGATGTTCATCGTAGCGCCCTCCGCGGCAACCAAGGCGCTGGGCGACTCCATGATCGGCGAATATTTCCGCGTGTTCGTGTCCTACGGCGTCATTACCGTGGCGCTGGTCATGTACGAAACCAAGAAGCGCAGGAGCAAGAGCCGCACAAGCCATGAGCTTGAGCTGGCGCAGCGGGAGGAGGCGGCCGGCAAATGAAAACAAAGAAGCTGATTGTGCGTCTCGCCGCCCTGCTGATTGTGCTTGCGCTGGCGGCCGTCATGTTCATCATCGGACGCGGGCACACCATTTACATCGACAACAAGACGCTGGAATACGAGGGAGAGACCTACTCCGCTTACTACAAGACGGAGGTCTATGTGAACGGCGACAGGCTGGCCAAGCTGATGAAAAAGGAAAGAGGCTCGACCACCTGCTTGGGGCAGCACTTTACGATGGCTGTCGAAGTGACCGAGAAAAAAGGCGACGACCCTGTCCGGTATACCATTGATTTGACTCTCCCCTATGCTTTGGACGGCATCGTTGTCAGCATCCCCGGCTATCTGGCCGGCCTGTCGCAGGACGCATGGATGACCGAATTTGTCTCTCAGGCGCAGGACACCTCCACGGAAGAAGAGGAAATCGTCACGGACGAATTCGGGCTCGGAGATATTTAAGCCATCCGATGAAACCAAAAAACGCTTCGGTCTTTTGACAGACCGGAGCATTTTTTTGCGTTTTATGTTTCACCAAAGTCGCACAGTTCTCGTCCCATGCGTCCTCTTTTTTGGCGTTCTCCTCTTCAGGCTCTTTCCTCTTTCCCTGTCCAATATGGTTGAATATGCTCAAAAAAATCGTTTCCGGCCTCATCTGCACTGACAATGCTGAAATATAAGCCGAATTTTCTGCAATCGTAAACGCCGCCCTGCTTCATATCTTGCGACAGCGGAAACTGAGAGCGATGCTTTTAAAGCGCTAAATGCTGCGAATTAAGGTAGAATGAAGGATGAGATCTTTTCGCTCCTTCATTTTTTTCTGCTCTTTAAAATTCCGCGTTGCCGGGGGTGCGGGGGAAGGGAAGGACATCGCG
>CAVFWQ010000048.1:0-15387 GCA_963626285.1 bacterium
CCCGCCAGTCCGGCTCCTTCCAGGGGCGCATCGTCTATGAGTTCAACGACGCGCATGGCGACCTCAACGGCAACGGCACGGTGGACTATGTGATGATCATGGGCGACCCGGAGAACGTGGACGCGCAGTACCGCACCGAGTTCTCCGTCAAGTACCTGACCGACATGGACGTGAAGGTCAACAAGCTCTTTGAACAGCGCGGCGACTGGATGCAGGAAAACGGCCAGCAGCTGGCCGCCACCGCACTGGCGCAGTTCGGCAAGGAGATCGACGTGATCTTCTGCAACAACGACGCCATGGCGCTGGGCGCGTATCAGGCCATCAAGGAGGCCGGCCGCAAGGTCAACGAGGACATCCTGCTGCTGGGCGTGGACGCGCTGGATGAGTGCGTTGAAATGGTGCGGGAGGGCACGATGACCGGAACCGTGCTCAACGACCACATCGGCCAGAGCCATACCGCTGCCGACGTAGCCATGAAGGCCGCCATGGGCGAGGCGCTGGACGCTTACTACTGGGTCGACTACCAGATGGTGAAGTAAGTCCCTTTAAGCTGGGGGCGCGAAAGTGCCCCCTCTTTTTTCTACATGACGACACTTTGGAAAGGAAGGACAGCGCATGGCGGAGTACCGTCTGGAAATGAAGGGCGTCGTAAAGACGTTTCCCGGCGTCAAGGCGCTGGATCACGTGGATTTCAAATTGCGGCCGGGCACCGTACACGCCCTGATGGGCGAGAACGGCGCGGGCAAATCCACGCTGATGAAATGCCTGTTCGGCATCTACAGGATGGACGAGGGCGAAATTTTTTACGAGGGGAAAAAGGTCAATATCAGGGATCCGCTGATGGCGCTCAATCTGGGCATCGCCATGGTGCATCAGGAGCTGCAGCCCATCACCGAGCGCAGCGTGGCGGAAAACATCTTTGTGGGGCGCTATCCCATGAAAAAGCTGCTGGGGTTCATCCCCGTGGTGGATCATGAAACAATGTACGTCCAGACGGAGAAGCTGCTCCAGCGTGTACGCATGCATTTCGACCCGCGGCAGAAGCTGGGCAGCCTGAGCGTGTCCCAGATGCAGTCGGTGGAGATTGCCAAGGCGGTATCCAACGAATGCCGCGTACTGATTCTGGACGAGCCGACCTCCTCCCTGACCGAGTACGAGGTGGAGGCTCTGTTCCGCATCATCGCCGACCTCAAGGCCGACGGCGTGAGCGTCATCTACATCAGCCATAAGATGGAAGAAATACTGCGCATCTCCGATGAGGTCACCATCATGCGCGACGGAAAATACATCGGCACATGGGATGCGAAGGAGTTGACCACCGACGCGATCATCACCCACATGGTGGGGCGGAAGCTGGACAACCTGTATCCGCCACGGGAGTGCTATGCAACTGATGAGGTGGTCTTCGAGCTGGAGGATTTTACGTCCATCAATCCGCGCAGCTTCCGCGGCGCGTCCTTCCGGCTGCACAAAGGCGAAATTCTGGGTGTGGGCGGTCTGGTAGGCGCACAGCGCACGGAGCTGATGGAGGGCATTTTCGGCATTCGCGCCCATGAGCGCGGACGTGCGCTTTACAAGGGCAGCGAGATAGCAATCAACCGTCCCCGGGACGCCATCACCAAGGGCATTGCGCTGCTGACGGAGAATCGCCGCGCCAGCGGCATTCTGGGTGTGCTCAGCGTCAGCGATAACGTGTCCGTGGCAAGCCTGGATCAGTATCTGAAATACCGCGTCATGCTGGATGACGGAAAAATCGAAACGCTGGTACAGAGCAACGTGAGCAGGCTGTCCATCAAAACGCCGTCCTCCAAAACGCAGATCCAGTCTCTCTCCGGCGGAAATCAGCAGAAGGTGCTTATCGCCCGCTGGCTGGCCAACGACCCGGACGTGCTGATTCTGGACGAACCCACCCGCGGCATCGACGTAGGCGCGAAATACGAAATCTACTGCATCATCGCGGAGCTGGCCAGACAGGGCAAGGCCATCATCATGATTTCCTCCGAAATGGGCGAGCTCATCGGCATGTCGGACCGCATCATGGTGATGTGCGACGGGCGCGTCACCGGCTTTGTGGAAAAGCAGGACGCCTCGCAGGAGAAGATCATGGCGCTGGCCACGCAATTTTCTGCATTGGAGGAAGCAATATGAAAAAATATGGAAAACTGCTCAAAAGGCTCGGCCTCGCCGTGCTGCTGGCGTCGCTGTTCCTGAGCCTGAGCCTGAGCGACGTGATACGCCTCAACCCGCAGCTGGAGGGCGTGTCCAACCTCCGGCTCGTTTCCGCTGCAAAGGAAACGACCATCGACGAGAAGGTGTCCGTGCTGGTGGCCGAGGAGGAACTGCCCGAAGCGTACGAGCCGGCGCAGGCCGTGGAGGAATGGAGCATCGACAGCCATACCGAACTGGATATCAACGGTGACGGCGAGCCGGACGGATTCCTGCTGTCCTACGAAAAATTCGCCGCGCTGGGCGGACAGCTTCTCAAGGATAAATACGGCGATATCAAGTTCGCCGAGGCTGAGGGCGTCCGCTACGCCCAGGGGCGCGTCAACAATAAGGGCATCCTGTGGCAGCATTTGAGCCTTTCATCCAAGGCACTCTGCGCGCTGGCCGTCGCCTATCTGCCGTTGATCATTCTGGGCGCGGCGCTGCTTGTGCTGGGGCTGGCGCTGACCACGCTTCAGGCCTGCGAGGAAGAAAAGCTTCGACTGGGTCAGTATCTGTGGAAGCGCTTCTCCCCGCGCAAGGTGCTGCACTTCATTAGCGACCGTGCCATCATTGTGGGCATTCTGCTCATGGCCGCGCTGGTGAGCATTTTCCGCCCGAATTTCCTTTCGGAGGCCAATTTCCGCAACCTGTTCTCCAACACGGCCGTGCGCTTCATCATCGCGCTGGGCGTGTCCGGGTGCCTCATCACCAAGGGCACCGACCTGAGCGCGGGGCGCGTGGCGGGCTTCGCAGCCTGCCTGTCGGCCATCTTCCTGCAGCGCGCCGGTGACTATTCGAACAAGTTCTACCCCGCGCTGGGCAACCTGCCCATCCCGCTGGTGCTGCTGGGCGTGCTGGCCGTCTGTGCGCTGATCGGCGCGGTCAACGGCACGGTCATCGCCAGGCTGAAGGTGCCGCCCTTCATCGCCACGCTGGGCATGCAGACGCTGGTATACGGCATCTGCCTGGTGTATACCGGGGCGCAGCCTATCGGCACGCTCCAGTCCGATTATACCGGCATCGCGCTGGGGTATGTGGGCAACCGGATGTTCTCCTACATCGCCATCATCGCCCTGATCGTCGGCGCGTACATGTGGTTTTTGTACAATAAGACCCGGCACGGAAAATACATGTACGCCATCGGCGGCAACGAAACGGCGGCCGAGGTCGCGGGCATCAACACCTCCCGGATGAAGATCAAGATCTACATGCTGGCCGCCATCCTTTATGGGCTGACCGGCTTCCTCATGGCGGCCAAGTCGGGCGGCGCGTCGGTCAACACGGCGCAGAGCTACGAGCTGGAGGCCATCGCCGGCTGTACCATCGGCGGCGTGTCCGTCAACGGAGGCGTGGGCAAGATAAGCGGCATTCTGGTTGGCGTTCTGGTGTTCGAGATTTTGAAAATCGCATTGCAGTTCATGGGTGTGGAATCCAGCTACACCTACATCGCCCAAGGTCTGGTCATCATCGTGGCCGTGGCGCTGGATCTGCGCAAATACCTTGCGAGAAAGTAACCGATGCAAGCCGCAAGAAAGGGAGGGAGTCCGATGCCGGACATACGCGAACCCATGACGATATCCAAAGACGATGAAGAAAAAACGCCTCCCGGCCCGCAGAACTGGAAGGAACGCATCTACGAGCGGATGCGTATGCCGCTTTGGGTATTGGATCTGATTATCTGTCTGCTGGTGACCCTCTTTATCGCTGTGGTTCTGATCGGCATTCTGCGGGGCAACGCGCACTAGGCGTCGGGCTTTGCACTGAAAGGGATAGCGGAGGTTTGTTTTGCCTGCGGTGCAGCGAGGCATCAGCAAGCCAAATCAAAACCACCGATTTCGCCGTAAGCTCATGAAGATGATCCAGCAAAGAAGCAGGCTCCGGGCGTTTCTCGCCCGGAGCCTGTCAGATTTGAAATGCCTTTACTCAAACAGACCCAGCAAATCCCCGTACCCCTCCTGCTCCATCTTTTCGTAGGGAATAAAGCGCAGGGACGCGCTGTTGATGCAGTAGCGCACCCCGTTGGGGCTTTCCCTGTCGCCGGTGAAGACGTGCCCCAGGTGAGAATCACCCGCCCGGCTGCGCACCTCGGTGCGGCGCATGCCGAGGCTGTCGTCCGGCAGCTCCACCACCGCGGGCTTTTCAATGGGCTTGGAAAAGGCGGGCCAGCCGCAGCTGCTCTCGAATTTATCCAGTGAGGAAAAAAGCGGCTCGCCGGTGACGATATCGACGTAGATGCCCTTTTCAAACTGATTCCAGAACGCATTTTGGAAGGGACGCTCGGTGGCACCTTCCTGCGTCACCCGATACTGCTCGTTGGTGAGCTTGTCCCGGATGGCTTCGGCGGCAGGCTTTCGGTAATCGCCCGGATCGATTTTCAGCCGGGAGAACAGCTCGATTTCCGCACGGGGGATGTGGCAGTAGCCGTACGGGTTCTTGTCCAGATAGTCCTGATGGTATTCCTCCGCGGGGAAAAAGTTGACCAGCGGGCCGATTTCCACCATGAATTTTTCCCTGCGCCCGCGCTCCATATCGGCGATGCGCTCTACGGTTTCCTTCGACGCCTCGTCCGCATAATACACGCCGGTCTGATACTGGCTGCCCACGTCATTTCCCTGCCGGTTTTTCACCGTGGGGTCGATAACGTAAAAGTAAGCCAGCAGCAGCGCGTCCAGACTGACCTGCTCCGGGTCGTAGGTCACCTTTACCGTCTCCCGAAAGCCCGTATTTCCGCCGATAACGGTCTTGTAATTCGCATCGGCCTCGCCTGTTCCGTTGGCGTAGCCGCTGAGCGCGTCCGTCACGCCGGGAATGGACTGCATCAGCTTTTCCATCCCCCAGAAGCAGCCGCCCGCCAGATAGATCACGCTTTGTTTCCTGTCCATCGTTTCCTCCGTCAAGCCCTCCTCCGCCAGCGCGGTCGCTGTGCTCAGCAGCGCGATGAGCAGCAGGGCGATCCCTTTTTTCAGGGTCATGGTTCATTGCTCCTTTCCGTGGGCACGTTCGTTTGGCCGCCGCCCTGTGAAGGACGAAAAAAGCGGCGCAGAACCGCTGTCCTGCGCCGCCGCGGACGATTACATGCCGTCCTTTTGCATCATGTCCTCTTTCATCATGTCCATATCCTTCATCAGCGTTTCGTCAATGAGCGCCTGAAGCGCCTTCATCTGCGCATCGTTATTGATGCCGCCCAGAATCGCCTCGCCGACGATTTTTCCGCTGCGATTCACCACCACCGTGGTGGGGAATGCCATGATGCTGTACGTGAGCTGTCCGGCCTCGCTCTCTGCGGGGAAATAGATGTTCTGGTACATGGCACCCTTCTTTTCCAGGATTTTTTTGGCCTCCATGATCATCTTTTCGTTGCCGCCGATGGTATCCGCATTGATGCCGATGACGGCGCCGTCCTTTTCTTTGAGCGTTTCGTTCAGCGTGTTCAGCTCGCCCAGCTCCGCGATGCACGGCGCGCACGAGGAGAACCAGAAGTTGACCACCGTGACGGCGTTCTCCTTAAACAGCTCGCTGCTCACGGGATTTCCGTCCAAATCCATGCCCTCGAAGGCAGGAAACATCGGCGCATCGTCCTCCGTCATGTCCTTGTCCGCCATATCGTCCTTGCCGCACATACAGGCATCCGTGCACATGCCGTCCTTCATGCAGGCTTCGCCGCCCATGCACATGCAGTCCGCACCGCACATGGCTTTGTCATCCGTCATGCCGTCCTCGGCCAGCACGTTAGCAGCACCCAATGTCATCATCAGCGCCATGAGAATGGCCAGCCATTTCTTTGCGTTCGTCATTTTCATTTCCTCCTTATTTTTTATATGCGCGCCGATTGCACGCTTATTTTCCGCTCATATCCTTTTCGTCCGCCATGCCCGCCTCCGCCAAAAGCGCTTCCGTCAGCATGGTGATTTGCCCGTGGATCCTGCGGATTTCCTCGATATCCGCTTGAAGCAGGCTGTATTCCTCCGCCGTCAGCTTTTCCCGCATCATGTCCAGCTGCCCCGTCAGGTAGTCGGCGTAGGGGATGCTCAAATCGGGCTCCTTGTCCAGCATGGCGAAAAATTTTTCCCATGCCTCCATGTGCATTTCAAACACGGCGTTCAGCTCGTCGTTGAGCATTTCCAGCTTTTTCTCCGCGCAGGCGCATTCCTCCCCGCAGGCACACTGCCTTTGGCACATGCAGCCCTCTGCGGTCATGCCGTCCTGCATACAGCCTTTGCCGTCCATGCACATGCAGTCCTCACCGCACATATCAGTCACGCACGGGCAGCCGTTTACGCCCTTGCCGTCCATCATGCAGGGGCAGGTCTCCTCCATCGTCTGCGTCTTGTCCATGTCGGCGGGCAGGCAGCAGCCGTCCTCGCAGCAGGCGGAAGCGGCGGCCGCCGAGACCAGCATACACAGCGTCAAAAGCAGCGCCAACCATGTCTTTTTCATTGGGAACATCCTCCTTGTTTGTTTTTGATTATTGTTCCGCGGCGTTCACGCCGGACGGAGTCTGATTTTCGCCCGTCTCTGCGCCGCGTGAAAGCCCGCAGCGGAAGCTGACCGCGCCCGTGGGACAGGCCTTGACGCACATGCCGCAGCGGATGCATTCCGGATGGTCTGGGGCTTTGGTCACGTCCACGTCCATCTTGCAGGCCTTGACGCATCGGCCGCAGCGGATGCACCTGCCGCCGTCCACCTGCATGCCCGTCAGCGATACCCGATTGAACAGCGCGTAGAACGCCCCCAGCGGGCACAGCCATTTGCAGAACGGGCGGTAGAACAAAAGGCTCAGGATGACCACTGCGGCCAGCACCGCGCTCTTCCACGCAAACAGACCGCCCAGCGCGCTTCGGATGCTCTCATCGGCCAGAGAAAGCGGGATCGCGCCCTCCAGCACGCCCTGCGGGCACAGGTACTTGCAGAAAAAGGGGTCGCCCAGCCCTACTTCATTGGCAAAAATCAGCGGCAGCGTGACCGTAAGCAGCAGAACAAGATATTTGAGATACCGCAGCGGTCTGAGCTTTGTCGTGGACAGCTTCTTTCCGGGCAGCGGAATTTTGTGGAGCAGCTCCTGAAACCACCCGAAGGGACACAGGAAACCGCATATGAGCCGCCCCAGCAGCACGCCCAGCAGAATCAGCGTGCCGGTGACGTAGTAGGAAAAACCGAACCTGGACGAGCCGATGACCGACTGTATCGCTCCGATGGGACACGCGCCCGTGGCGGCGGGACAGGAATAGCAGTTGAGCCCCGGCACGCAGACGAGCTTGCCGTTTCCCCGATAGATTCGGCCTTTCAGCAGATTGGGCAGGTGCGGGTTGGTCAAAAGCACCGCGCCTGCCTGAAGCAGCCCCCGAAACCGGGCGAGAAAGCCGGAAACGGGCGGGGTCTTTGGATTTTTCTTCCTATCCAATGCCCACGCACTCCAGGCAGATCCGGATGGCCTTGGCAAACACCGTGGCGGCCTCGCCCCGCCACGCGCCGTAGATGAGCATCGCCGCGCCCAGCATGAAAATGGTCAGCCGGACGGCGCGTCTGCCCGCGGCCGATAAAACGAGCTTCATGGCTTATCGCCTCCTTTTCTTCCCGCAGATTCATCATACGATACGGGGGCTAAAATCTCCGTTAAGCCGGAGAACTTTATACGCATTTTATGCCGATATGCTATACTGAACGTAATCAGACGGATGAAAGGGGGCGCGGTATGCGGATTTTGATTGTGGAGGACGAGCGGGCGCTGTGCGACACGCTGGCCAGAAGCCTGAAGCGCATCGGCTATGAAGTTGACGTCTGCTGCGACGGAAATTCGGCGCTGGAATGGATGCTGGCGGAAAAATACGATTTGATTTTGCTGGATTTGAACCTGCCGCAACGGGACGGCATGGAGCTGCTTCGGACGCTGCGGGAGCACGACAGGGAAACAAGGGTGCTGATCCTCTCCGCCCGCAGCCGGGTCAGCGACAAGGTGGAGGGGCTGGACTGCGGCGCGAACGACTATCTGGTCAAGCCCTTTCATTTAGAGGAGCTGGAGGCGCGGGTGCGCAGCCTGACCCGGCGCAGCTTCGTGCAGCACGATGCGCTGCTGCGCTGCGGGGCGGTGTCCTTCGACACGGTGAAGCGTGAGGCGCGGGCAAAGGATGCGCTTGTGGCGCTGACCCGCAAGGAGGGCGGCATTCTGGAATATCTGCTGCTCAATCAGGGGCGGCCTGTCAGCCAGGAGGAACTGATGGAGCACGTTTGGGACGGCAGCGTGGACAGCTTCAGCAACTCCATTCGGGTGCACATCTCCTCTCTGCGAAAAAAGCTGAAGGCGGCGCTTGGCTGCGACCCCATCCTGAACCGCATCGGCGAGGGCTACCTGATCGGAGGGCGGGAGGAATGAAAAAGCTGTCCCTGCAATGGCGGATAACGCTGCTGACCTTTTTGCTGCTGGCGGCGGCCTGCGTGACCATGAAAACGCTGCTGTGCTCCTCCGGCCATGCCTACATGGATTCCATCGGCAATTATGTTCTGCACTATGCGGAGGAAGACCCGATGGCGATCCGCATCGACATTCCGGAGGACGAATGGCAGGCGCTGTCCGACTGCTTCGCCGGGGACCTCGTCGTGGAGCTGACCGGTGCGAAGCATGATTTCTGCATGAGCGGCTGGTATATCGCGTTGGCGGTGACGGTGCTGGGCGGCGCGGTGGCGTATTTCGTCAGCGGAAGGGCATTAAAGCCGCTGAAGCGCTTTACCGCCAAGGCGGAGAGCGTGCAGCTGCAGAGCCTGTCGGAAATCACCCTCAGCGAGGACGAGGCGGCGGAATTCAGCCGCTTGAGCCGCGCCGTCAATCAGATGCTCCGGCGGCTGAACCGTGCCTTTGACGCGCAGCGGCAGTTTACTGGCAACGCCGCCCACGAGCTGCGCACGCCGCTGACGCTGATGCAGGCGCGGCTGGATCTGTATATGTCCTCGACCCATGAGGACGGCTGCGCCGAAACGCAGGAGACCATTTCCCTTTTGCGGGAGCAGACGGAGCGGCTGTCCAAAATGGTGCGCATCCTGCTGGACATGAGCGACCTCAAAGCCGTTCCGCGCACCGACAAAATTCAGCTTGCGCCCATGATCGAGGAGGTGCTGGCAGATTTGTCGCCGCTGGCGGAAAAAAGCGGCGTAACGCTTTCACAGGCGGGCGGGGATTTGTGGATTACCGGCAGCGATGTGCTGATTTGCCGTGCAATTTTTAATCTGGCGGAAAACGGCGTAAAATACAACCGCCCCGGCGGCAGCGTTTGCGTTGCTGTGTCGCGCCGGGGCGGAGAAGCGGTGGTCGAGGTCAGGGATACGGGCTGCGGCATCCCTGAGCATTTCAGGGAGAGCGTGTTTCAGCCCTTCTTCAGGGTGGACAAGTCCCGCAGCAGGGAACAGGGCGGCGTGGGGCTGGGGCTTTCGCTGGTCTGGGAAATCGCGCACCTGCACGGAGGCGGCGTTCGGGTCCGGGAGAGCGGCGAAAACGGCACGGTGATCGAGCTGACGCTGCCCATGAATCAGCAATAGCCGTTCTCCTGCATCCATGCCAGCGTATCCCGCAGCGTAACGGCAAAGGGTCTTGGCATATAGCTCAGCGCAGCGGTTGCCTTCTCATGGGAAAATCGCCCGTTGGAGCACAGCACGGATACCGCGTAGGGCGTGAAGTAGGGCTTTTCACGGCGCAGCAGGCTGATGCCCTCCGCAAAGGGCGCGGCGGCCTTGGCCAGCCATGCGGGGGCAAAGAACCGAACGGGCTTTCTGCCCGTTTCCCGCGCCAGCAGCCCCAGCATTTGGGGAATGGAAACGTATTCGCCGGAGAGGATGTAGCATTCCCCGGCGCGACCGCGGCCGCAGCAGGAGACGATGCCCGAAGCCACATCCCGCACGTCCGCAAAATCATACCCGCCCTTGACCCCCATGGGCAGCTGGCCCTTGCAGAAGGACGCAATCATGCCGGTCATGCTGCCGACAGCGGCATCACCCGGCCCGATAATGCCGCTGGGATGCACCACGCAGGCGTTCAGGCCGTTTTCGGCTGCCTTCAGCACCATCGCCGTGGCCTCGGCCTTGGATCTGGCGTAGGGACCGGAGACCTGCCGAGGCGAAAACGCCCGAATCTCGGTTATGACCTGCCCTTTCCTTCGCTCCGGAATGGCATGCACGGAGCTGACATACACCAGCCTGCCGACGTCATATCGCCGGCAGAGGGACAGGACGTTCCAGGTTCCGTCCACGTTGACCCGCCGAAGCCGCGGGTCCGGCCACGTGCGGATGGACACCATGCCCGCGCAGTGAATGACGCAGGCGTTCTTTCCGCCGCTTCGAAAGAAAGCGCGCAGGGAAGCCCGATTGCATACGTCGCCGCAAATGACCTTTACGCCCTTGGGCAGCGTCTGTGCGGCGGGGTCGTCCGGCAGCGCCAAAGCCGTTACCTTTGCGCCGCGTGCGGCCAGCAGTTCAGCCACCGCTCGTCCAAGAAAGCCGGTGGCGCCCGTAAGCAGATATTGAGAGTACATCGTTTTTCCCTCCCTGTGACAAACAGGCGTTGAATCTTTCCGACACATATATTATACCCGAAATAAAGGCAAATCATCAACCGTTTCTGACAATAACGGATGTAAATTTTATAAAAACAGACAGGAGGATTCATTGTATCATGGCTCGATGCGGCGGCTGTGCGCAGCGAACGGCCAAAGTTGGCAGTAGATATTTTCGTAAAGCTATGGTACAATATTTTTGATTAAAAATTTGCTGGAGGTTTTCGGATGCTGAAATACAGAACAATAGAAACGGCCGACGATGAAGCGATTGCGGGAATCATACGGACAAATTTGGAAAAACTGCATTTGAACATTCCCGGCACCGCCTATTTTGACCCGCAGCTTGACCATATGAGCGCATATTACAATATCGGGACAGAGAAGAGAGCGTATTTTGTCGCTTTGGATGA
Source organism: bacterium (assembly GCA_963626285.1). Classification (GTDB taxonomy): domain Bacteria; phylum Bacillota; class Clostridia; order Christensenellales; family Aristaeellaceae; genus CAVDRM01. The sequence continues at coordinate 11,159 of CAVFWQ010000048.1, forward strand.
GGCGGATGCGGTGCTGGGAGGTGTCGGCATAGCTGAATTTGAAGGAATCCCCGACTGCGCGGAAATCCAGAAACTGTATTTGAACGACGCCGCGAAAGGAAAGGGCTGCGGCAGGGAACTGATGGAGATTGCGGAAAGCAGGGCAAGAGAAGCAGGCTATAAGCGGCTTTATCTGGAAACGCACGGCAGCCTCAAGGCCGCGATGCATTTATATGAAAAACTGGGCTTTCATCAAATCGAAAAGCCGAAGACCGTCCTTCACGGAACCATGGATCATTTTTATTTGAAGGAATTGTAATCCTCTGCCTTCAATTCCGACCGCAGCGGCAGCGTCACGGAAACCGAATGCGGCCATCGGCAGCTGACGGATGAATATGAAATGGATACGGAGAGTATCCGCTACGAATAACAAAGAACGGAGGAACCCCATGAAAAAGCGGTTCTGTCTTGCCCTTTCTCTGCTGATGCTGGCGGCCTGCATCCCCGCGTCGGCAGGAGGCGGCGAATGGAAGTATGACGAGGAGTACTGCATCCTTCGCGGCTACAGCGGCGCGGGCGGCGACGTGGTCGTGCCGGGTGAAATCAACGGCGGCACGGTGGACGTGATAGATGTCAACGTGTTCCGATCGGAAACGATTACCGGGCTTGAGCTGCCTGAAACGGTGCTTGAGCTGAGGAGCAACGCCGTCAGCTGGTGCGGCAGCCTGACCGATGTTTCCCTGCCCCAAAGTCTGGTGGTCATCAACCGCATGAACTTTGGAAGCTGCAAGGCGCTCAAAGAGATCACCATTCCCGCAGGCGTTCGCTATATCGGCGACAGCTCGTTCAGATCCTGCGAATCGCTCCGCACGATCACCTTCGAGGGCGTGTGTCCGGTGATTGACGCGAACTGCTTTACAGGGCTTTCGAAGGACGCGGTTGCCTTCGTTCCGAATGACCAGCTGGAGGCGTACACGGCGGCGTTTGAAAAGGCCGGCAGCGAGGTGACCGTCCGGCCAAGCGGCAAAAACGCTGTTGCCGTGGACAACAACGGCTATGTTGAATCGGAGTTTGACTTTGACAAAGAGACCGGCACCATTACCTCCTACAATGGCTATGCCACCTATCTGTCCATCCCCGAAACCATCGGCGGCGCGGCGGTCAGGGCCATCGGGCCGGAGGCGTTTGCGCACCACTGCTATCTGGCGCTGCTGGAGCTGCCGGAAGGTCTGGAGCATATCGGCGAGGGCGCGTTTGAATGCTGCGAAACGCTGGGGCACGTCAATTTTCCCTCTACGCTGAAGACCATCGGCGACCGTGCGTTTTACAACGCCTACGCAGGCAGCACGCTGGAGCTGCCGAGCGCGGAGCATATCGGCGCTCATGCCTTCTATTTTGCCGGACTGAGCGGCGACATGGAATTTCCGGAGGGGCTGAAAACCATCGGCGAGGGCGCGTTTGAAAGCTGCGGCAGCCTCGGCGACCTCTATCTGCCCTCAACGCTTGCATCGATCGGCTCAAACGCCTTCAAGGGCGATTACAACATTCAGTATGTCGTTCTGAACAGCCTGACCCCGCCTGCGCTGGGCGAGGATGTATTCAAGGGCTGCGACTATCTGGCCGACATCGATCTGAACGCGCACGGCACCAAGGCGCAGATGCGGGAATGGCAGGCGTATGCGGACGCGCTGGGGCTTTCCTGCCGTGTCTGGCGCGCCCAAGACCCGACGGCCTGTTCGCCCGAGAAGGGCACATATCGGTATGAAAACCGTATGCTGACCGCATATACCGGCACGGCGGCGCGCCTCCGCGCCCATCTCACCGTTGACACGGAGCCTGTCATCGGACTGGGCGAGGGCGTGTTCAAGGACAGCCGAACCATCGAATATTTCTCCGTTGCCCACAACGATGCGTTTGCTGTCATCGGCGCGGAGGCCTTCATGAACAGCTCCCTCAAGGCGGTGGATTTGTTCGACTCCGTGACCGAAATTGGCGCACGCGCCTTCGCAGGCTGCGCGCAGCTGGAGGAGCTGACCCTGCCCGACTCCGTGACCGAAATCGGCGAGGGCGCGCTGGACGGCCTGACGGGGCTTAAAAAGCTGGTGATTCAGTGCGATCCGCAAATCATCCCCGCAGGCGCATTCGCCAATCTGCCTGAGCTGACCGATGTGACCGTTGAGACCGGCGCGATTCCGGCGCATATGTTTGAGGGCAGCGGCGTGAAAGCGCTCACGCTGGGTGAAGGTGTGACAGAAATCGGAGAGAGCGCGTTTGAAGGCACTGCGCTGGAAAGTGTGCGCCTGAGCGCCTCTGTCTCCGTTGGCGAAAGAGCCTTTGCGGACACAAAACTGACCAAGGTCGTCATCCCGGCCGACGGCAGCTTCGCCCTCTCCGCCGCGGAGGGGACAAACGCAGAGCTTCGCCTGTCCGCCGACGCGACGGACGAGCAGGTGGATGCGTGGAACGAAACGCTGAACCGCCCGTGGTACGATTCCGTTCTGCGCGAGGGCGAGGAAAGCCGCTTCGTGAAAATGCCCTTTGAGCCGACTCCTGCCGAGAACTTTGCGTTTGATGCGGAAACCGGCCTGATCTCCGCCTATACCGGAACCGATGCTGACATCGTGGTGCCGCGTGCAATCGGCGGCGTGACCGTGGTGGGTTTTCAAAATTACAACGTCTTTGAATCCTGCCGTGACTACACCGACACCGAAATCGAGAACAACGTCACCGAATGGGTGCATCTGCGCTCCGTGGTGCTGCCCGAAACCATCAGGGCGCTTCCGGACAGCCTGTTCGAGTACTGCCAGCAGCTGGAAACCTTCGTGTGCTACGCCCCGCTTGAGAGCACCGGCAGGAGCACGTTCATGGGCTGCCGGAGTCTGAATAATGTCATCTTCGTCAACGGCGTGCGCAATATCGACAACTACGCCTTTGACAGCGCGGGAACTCTGGGCAATCTGTATTTCGGCGAGCACCTACTGCGAATCGGTCAACAGGCGTTCGGCTTTTCGGGGCTGACCTCCTTCATCGCCGACGCGGAGATAATCGAGAGCAATGCCTTCGTCGGCTGTGAAAGTCTGACCGGCCTGCATTTGACCGCCAAAGTCAAGTTCTGCGGCGAATACATGGTGAGCAATTGTCCGAGCCTGACGGAGATCTGTTTTGACGGCTGCGATTTGACCGCGTCCGAGATGGGGCTGGTGTGCAATGTCGCGCCCAAGCTGACCGTGCGCGTGTCCGAGGGCATGAGCGGGGAAAATCTCAGTCATGCGGAAAAATGCGTGGCATGGAACAGCTCCGAAGTGGCCGTCAGCGTGACCACCGAGCCCTGCACGCATACGCTCCCCGACAGACCTGACATATCCGCACTGCTTTCCGGTCTGAAAGCGGGCGCAAGCACGGAAACCGCCGCGTCCGAAGCACCCGCCGAATCCGAGACAGCATCGGAGGACGCGCCTGTACCCGTATCGGCCGCCGACGCCGAAATCATGATCGGCAAGAAGTATGTCATGACCGATGCGGAGGTGAGCGGCTGCAACATGACCGCCGAACAGTTTGGAAATTACGAATACTCCGTTTTGCTCCGTGAGGACGGAACGGCAGCTTTCGTCATGGCGGGTACGGATATCCCCGGCCTTACTTGGTTCTTCGGCAAAGTGCCTGCCCAAGCGGGCGAGACAGACGGCGTTATCATCGATTATTACACACAGGCGCTGAACCTCGTGCCTACGGAAAAGGGGTTTGACATGGATTACTTCGGCTCTATGCTGATGCATTTTGCTTTAGAAAGCTCCGTCCAATGAGCGCCTTCCTTCCCGCGCCGCCGAACAGGAACGGAAGCACAGCTTCCGATGCACATTGACACAAAAAAGGAGGGTTGGACCCGACCATGAAGAAGAAGGTTGCTTTCCTGCCGGCTCCGATGCCGACGCTTTCCCTTTCCGCCGCCGAGTCTGTTCCGATGAACAGGGAAGAAAGGATGAAATGTCCGGCAAAATTTTTTTCAGATGAGGATGAATGCTTTTACGAGCGTTGTTTGATTGGTGAGCCGCTGCGCTTCACGGAGGAATACGGCGGCCTCACGGCGGTTATGGCGGGCGGAGAAGAGTATCAGGCGTTTGAAGACTGTCGGGCGGCGGTGAGCGTGCAATGATAGACAGCAAAAATCCGTATCTGACCGAAAAGACCGTTATACGGAAAAAACGCGATACCCCCGTTTTGCTGGTCTGCGCCGTGTTTGCGGCTGCGAC
>CAVFWQ010000049.1:0-15183 GCA_963626285.1 bacterium
ATGTTATTTTAGCAAAAGGAGTTCTTTTATCATAGGCATAGCTCTAAGCTTCCCCCAACCCCACGCCTAGCGTGGGGTTTTCGTGAAACAAAAATCCCGAAGCACACAGCTTCGGGGACAGTCTGTCAAAAAAGGTCGCACTGAGCGGTCTTTTCTGATATCATAGAGACGGTGATGGAAAAGCTGAAGAAGGACGCAGAACAGAGACAGGCAATCGAAATGCTGTGCATGGATATGTGCCGAAAACGGAGGCCGCGCCCGGCAATGTACGTGACAGCGCCGCCTTTGACACGGTATTCGAACGCCTGACGGAGCATTAGCCTGAGGTACAAGTCATAATTGCCGACGCGGGATGCAAAACGCCGTGAATCTGCAGGCAGATCTTCGACAGCGGGAGAATCCCGTTGCTGCCCTGCAAGCGGCCGATGACAAAGAAGGACAACATGCCGTGATATGAATATGTCTGCAATGAATACTACGACAGCATTCTCTGCCCTCAAAACCGGATTCTGAGCTATGCCGCCGCCAAGCGCAAGGGCTACCCGCGGTTACCGTCTGGGTAAAGCTCAAATTTGCCGCGAAAAAAGATCGCGATTCATAAGTGGATGCGCATGCTTTCATTCCTTTCTCTCGTATAAGAAGCCATATTGCGAGATGACAATGCGCCTTCTTTGACAGGCTGGAGCGCCCCTGCATCAAAAAACGATGCGGGGCGCTTTCGTATGTCTGAATAAATGGATACACTGTAAACTTTTCCGGCACTGCATTGACACGGAAAAAGCAATATTTTATACTATGAAATGGGGGAGTTTCCCCCATTGAGGAGGTCTGCGTATGCGGCGGAAACGCTTTTTCTGCTTTATCCTGGTTTTAGTGCTGGCATTCGGCTCCATGCCCGTTCTGCCCGTGACGGCGGAGGACGAAAAAATTGTCGGCGCAGCCGTGCAGGAGGGAAGTGCGCCCGCCGGAGAGACGGAGACGCAGACCGAAGCGCCGACCGAAACCCCGACCGAAGCGCCTGTGACGGACGAGCCGGTTACAACGGAAGCGCCTGCGGAAATTCCGGCATCGGCCGAAGCGGCAACGGAAGCGCCGATGGCATCGGAAGTGCCCGATGCGACCGAAGCGCCGGCGGAAGAACGCTTTTCCAAGGGATATGCGCTTTTGAAGGCCGGAACGAAGGTCTATTCGGATGAGCGCTGCGCATCCCTTTTGGGTGAGCTGGCTGAGAAGACCGTGGTGTATGTTGCGGCGCGTCAGGAAACGGAGAACGCGCAGCGCGATATTCTGCGTTTTGTTTATGCCGAGGACGGCGCAGCCCAAAACGCCTATGTGCGGGCAGGCGCCGCAACGCCGCTGAGCGAGGAAGAAGCAAAGGCCGCCGCCGCAAAGCAGAGCGAGGTGTATTATCAAAATGATCGCACCCTGCCGCTGTTTGCGCTTCCCCTGACAAATGCAGCGGAGACGGAAGCTCCCGAAGCAACGGAGATCCCCGAAGAAGCTGCAACGCCCGTGCCGGAGACGGATACCGCCGAAGAAAAACCGAGCGAAGAAAGCACGGCTGTCCCCGAAGCGACAGAGATCCCCGAAGAAGCTGCAACGCCCGTGCCGGAGACGGATACCGCCGAAAAAAATCCGAGCGAAGAAAGCACGGCTGTCCCCGAAGCAACGGAGAGCCCCGAAGAAGCCGCAACGCCCGTGCCGGATGCGGACGCGGCGGAAGAAAATCCGAGCGAAGAAAGCACGGTTGTCCCCGAAGCAACGGAGATCCTCGAAGAAGATGCAACGCCCGTGCCGGAGACGGATACCGCCGAAGAAAATCCGAGCGAAGAAAGCACGGCTGTCCCCGAAGCAACGGAGATCCCCGAAGAAGCTGTAACACCCGTTCCGGCGGAAGCATCCGAAGAAACATCCGCTCCCATCGAGGAAGAGATCCCCGTCATTGATGAGGACGAAGCCCCGACCGTTGACGAGGATCTCGAGCCGAATGAAACCGACATTCCCGATGATGATAAAGCCCTGACCGAGGAGGAAGGGGCCGCCGCGAATGAGATCCCCAAGGTGAAGTCCATCGTGATTTGCGTGGACGGGGAGGCGACGGACGGAAAAGTCACGCTGGACAGCGCGGAAAGCGACAGCTATCAGCTCACGGCGGACATTGAGCCGGAGACGGCCGATTGGAATGTCAAGTGGTCTGTATCCTCAACATCTTACGCGGATGTGGATGTGGAGGACGGCTGGCTGACGCTGAAAAAGAACGGCACATTCACCGTGACCTGCAAGGCGCTGGACGGCTCTAACAAGAGCACGACCCTGCGCGTGACGGCGGTGAATCTGATCAAGGAAATTTTTCTCAGCGGCCCCTATGCCATGCGTTCGGGCGCGGTCGAACAAATGACCGCCACCTTTGCCCCGATGTATCCGACCAATGCGAATGATATCGTCTGGTCAAGTTCGGATGAAACCGTCGCCGTTGTCAATGCGAAGGGTCAAGTGACCGCCAAGACCGTCGCCGAGCCGACCTATGTGTATATCACCGCCGCGACAAAGGACGGCGACATTGAAAGCAACTCCCATGAAATTCTCGTTTGCCCGCCGGCGCAGGCTGTTGAAATCCAAATCGGCGGCGCGCCCTGCACCCAGGAGACCCTTGATTTGGCGTATGAGGAGTCCGAGCTGGCGTTGTCCTCAGCCGTCTATCCCGAAGACGCCATCCAGCGCGTCACCTGGAGCAGCTCCAACAAAAAAGTGGCGACCGTGGACGAGGACGGACTTGTGACCGCCCATGCCGCAGGCACGGCGACCATCACGGCCACGGCTGCGGACGGCTCGAAGAAGAGCGCGTCCATGAAGCTGACCGTGCTGTACAGCGTGAGCGATATTTTCCTGACCGGAGACACCGAGCTGGCGGGCGGCAAATCTCTGACGCTCAGCGCCGAGGTGCTGCCCGAAGGCGCGGTCAACAAAAAGCTGACATGGACGACAAGCAATAAGGCCGTTGCCACCGTGTCCTCCTCCGGCAAGGTGACGGCGAAAAAGGTAACGGATGTGCAGACCGTCACCATCACGGCGACCGCCAAGGACGGCTCGGAGGTTTCCGATTCGATTACCCTGACCGTGCGGCCGCAGGTGAAGAGCATTTCCATTTTGGCGCAGGACGGGAGCGTGCTGCCGTCCGTCAAGACCATCGTCTTTGAGGAGGACGGGCAGAACCTTTATCTGCAGGCGCAGGTGCTGCCGGAAAATGCGGGGCAGGCCGTCAAGTGGAAGTCCTCCAACGAAAAAATCGCCTATGTGGATGAGCAGACGGGCGTTGTCACCCTGCACAAAAGAGGAAATGTCACCATCACGGCGACCGCCAAGGACGGCTCAGGGGTCAAAAAGACCGTGAAGCTGCAGGGCGTGACCCTGGTGAAGAGTATCTCCGTGTCCTTCCTTGACCAGCTCGCCGGAGGCTGCTCCTCGACCGCCAAGGCTTCCGCTCTGCCAGCCGACGCCACCAATAAAAAGGTTTATTGGTACACGGACGACACGGATTATATTTCCGTTAATAAAACCAGCGGCAAGGTGACGGCCAAGAAGGTCACGCAGGCCGTGACCGTGTCTGTCCGCGCCGAGGCGCAGGACGGCTCCGGCATTGTCTCAAGCGCCTCCTTCACGCTGGCTCCCGCCATTCAGACCATGCGCATCGTGAAGGACGGAACGCCCATCACCGCCCTTTCTTTGGATGCGGCGGACGCTGCCGAAAACACGGCGCAGCTCGGCGTTCGGTTTGAGCCGGAAACGGCGTGTCCATCCGGCCGTGTCACATGGAAGTCCTCCAATGCGAAGATCGCCTCGGTGGATGAAAACGGCCTGGTCACGGCCGTCAAAAACGGGACGGTCACCTTGACCGCCACCGCGCAGGACGGCTCGAACAAACGCGCTGCGGTGCGCCTGACGGTGAAAACAAAGGTGCAGCGCATTGATGCGGAGGAAACGTACTATGTCGGCCTCAAGAAGACCGTTTCCTTAAATGCCGGCGTTTATCCCGCCACAGCCTCGGACAAGAAGCTGACCTATAAAAGCCAAAATGAAAAAATCGCCGCCGTGACCTCCTCCGGCCGCGTGACGGGAAAGAGCGAGGGCGAAACGACCATCATCATCTCCGCCAAGGACGGCAGTGTGCAAAAGAGCGTCGCTGTCACCGTCCTGCCCGCCGCTGCGAGCATCAGCATTTTGGATGAAGACAGGAACAAGGTGAACGGCAAGACCATTTCCCTGAAGCTGCCGACCAGTGACGAGGGGATGATTGAAACCGTCTATTATACCCTCACCACCGAGATCCTTCCGCTGGACGGCTGCACAGAAGCGGCATGGAGCGTATCGCCCGCGGGCATCGTGTCCTTGGAGGCGCAGAGCGGCGGGCAGTGTGTTATTCGGCTCTTAAAGGGCGGCACGGCGACCGTCACGGCCAAGACCGTGGACGGCTCAAACAAGAGCGCCAAGGTAAAAATCAGCGTGACCAAGCCCGTATCGCTCATCGGCATTGAAGGCCCGAAGGAGCTGGCAAAGGGCAAGAGCGCGTACCTGACCACATGGACGATTCCGAATGACCCGACCAATAAGGGCGTTCGGTGGGAGAGCCTTTCGCCGGACATCATTTCCGTGACCCAAGACGGCAAAATCACCGCACAGGCTTCCGCCGGCACGGCGGTCATTGTGGCCACCCCCAAGGACGGGCTGGAGGGCGTGAACGCCGCCTACACCGTTTCCATCCTGCCCAGGGCGGAAACAATAACGCTTTATTATGCCCTCAATCCCGCCGTTTCGGAGGATGCGGAAGAAGGCTCGGCCGGCGATTCGATCCAGCCCGTTGAGAAGAACCGCCTCACGGTAACGGCCAATGACACGGACTCCGTATATTTGCGGGCGGTGATATCGCCGGAGGAGGCCAGCCGGCGCGTGACGGTGACCAGTTCCGTTCCGAGCGTGGCCGCCGTTTTCCCGATGGAGGATGACGAGTACGGCGAGGCGCCTTATTATGCGGCCAATCTGCAAATTTATAAGCGAGGCAAGACCGTCATCACCGCGACCGCGCAGGACGGCACGAAAATCAAGCAGTCCTTCACCCTGGAGGTGCTTCAGCAGGCGGAGAGCATCGAAATTTCGGGCGATACCTACCTTGTGTCCGGCCAGCGCGCCCAGCTGAAGGCGGCTGTCTATCCGTCCACGGCCTCTTCCAAAGAGGTCACATGGGGCTTTGAGCAGGGCGATACGGATTATTCCGCCTATGCCGTCATCAGCGCAAAGGGCGTTATCACCGCAAAGACCGTAACAGAGCCGACCGAGATCGTCGTCACGGCGACCGCCAAGGACGATTCAGGCGTGCGCGGCACATGGCACATGATGCTTTATCCCACCGAGCAGGATGTTCCCAGCACAACGCCCACCTACCGCGCCGTTGTCGTCGTTGAGCCGACCGCTACCAAGGCAGGCATTTTGAAGCGCCAAAACGATGTGGACGGCATGGCCGCCATGCTCAGAATGCAGCGCATCAACGGATATTCGATTGACGTCAGGGTCATGCACCAGACAAGCGCTTCGCGGGTGCTGAGCGTTTTGAGCGCCTTGGCTGACGAAGCCAACGGGGCAGACGTGACCTATTTCTATTTTCTGGGTCACGGCGACACAAACGGCACGATTTTCTTTTATGACAATTCCTCCATTACCGCCGCGAATTTGAAGGGCGCGCTCGACAAGATACCGGGGCGCGTGGTGGTCTTACTGGCCAACTGCTATTCCGGCTACTATGTCGCCGGAAACAGCGCCGCCAACGCCATCAGCACGGCGGATTTGACGGACGAGATACCGGAGGGCGCGGAAATCACCGATGTGCCGCCGTCTGCCTTCACCGACAGCATCATTTCCGTTTTCTCAAAGGGTGATGATGAGGTCACCATCCCGCTGACCAGCGGCTGCAGCGTGGTTTCCGCCAACATCGGCGAGCTTCGCAAGAGCAAATACTATGTGCTGACCGCCTCCTTGTACAATGAGCAGAGCTGGTTCACCTATTACACGAACAGTGACGGCAGCAGCATTGACGAGAGCCGCTCCTTTGACCGCTTCACCCGCGGTCTGTGCAGCGCGGGCGGCTGGGACCCCGTCGATAAGAAAAACACATGGAACGGAAGCAAGGCGGTGACGCTGGCACAGGCGTATGCCCAGACCGCTGCCTATGTCAAAAGCTTTACCGACCATCAGAGCAGCGTGCAGGTGTACCCCGCTTCCGCCTCATTCGTCATCTTCCAGCACTGATGTAAATTTTTTCGGAGAATCGGCTGATTTCTTTTGCTTTTCCGCCCGCTCATGCTATAATGAAGGCTGTTATCACCACGGATTGCCCGTAAAAGGCGCAATTCAACGCATTTTTCGGAGGCTGCCATGCGCCGTTTGATTGTTCTTTCCCTGCTTTTGCTCCTGCTTTTGCCCGCCGCTTTCGCGGAGGACGAGGTGCTGTATACCGGCATCGTCACGCTGAATTACAAGAATTCCACCACCACCGTTTATGCGGAGATGGACAAGGATTCCAAGAAGCTGGCGTGGTATAATCCGGGCAAAAAGCTGGAAATCACCGCCGTATACCCCAACTGGGTGGAGATAAAGCTCAAGACCCGAAAGGGCTATATCCTTCGCCACCGCGTGGATAATGTCGTCCCCGTTGACGCCGTGAATACCCCGCCGTACGGCGTGGAGGTGTACACACACTGGGCGGTCATCACGCAGGAAACGCCTGTTCTGGCCGAGCCGAATTCGGACGCGGAGCTGCTGTCCACCCTGACCGCAGGTGCAAGGGTCGCCTTTATCGGCTGTGAAGGCGGCTGGGCCAAGCTGGTCTATCACCGACAGTATGCGTGGGTGGATACCCGTTTGCTGGAGGAGCTTCTGCCTGTCGCCGGAGCGCCGGAGGAAGGAAACGCGGAAACGCCCCTGGCTGTATTCTGCTCCTTCTACAACAAGAACGAGGACAGAATCGTCAATCTGAAGGTCGCCTGTTCGCGCCTGGAGCGGGTCATGCAGACGAATGAGCTGCTTGATTTTAACGGCTCGGTCGGTCCTTTTACCAGGGGCAACGGCTATATGCAGGCGCCCGTGCTGATTGACGGGCAGACCAAATTGGGCTACGGCGGCGGCTCGTGCCAGATTTCATCCACCCTGTATAACACCGTGCTTCAGCTTCCGGGCATCACCGTCGTGGAGCGCCACCCGCACGGGGCAAACGGCGCGTCCTATCTGCCGCACGGCGTGGACGCATCGAGCGGCGATTTGAATTTCCGCATCAGGAATTCCTATGACTTCCCCATCCGCATTGAGGCATCCTGTCATGACTACTGCCTGTTCATGGCCATTTATCGGGAGGAATGATATGCGCCGCGCCCTTGCCCTTGCGCTGCTTTTCACGCTCCTGCTGCCCGCGCTGCCGGCCTGCGCGGAGGAAAAACAGCCGCTGTACCGTGCGCAGATTACCGGCGGCGATGCGGGGCTGTATGAGGATGAAAGCGAGGCGCACCGCATTGCCTATGTCAAAAAAGGCACTTATGTGCGCGTGTACGAGGTCACGCCGAAGTTCGCCCGCATCGAGGCAAACGGCACGATGGGCTATGTCTACCGCTCACGGCTTGACCAGGTGACGGCGATCGATGCCGTCAATACCCCGCCCTACGGGGTCGAGGTCTTTCGGTATATGGCGGCGGCCGTGTGTGATACGCCCGTTTATGCGGCGGCGGACAGCGCATCCCAAACGCTGATTACCCTGCACGAGGGCGCACGGTTTGCCTTTATCGGTGCGGAAAACGGCTGGGCGAAGGTCATCTATCATCGACAGTACGGCTACATCGACACCCGCCTGCTGAGCGAAATCGTCATGGTCAAGAGCGCGGCGGACGAGGCGGCGATGGACGCGCCGATTGCCGTCTACACATCGTATTACAAAATCACCACCACCGAGGCAAACATCGGGCGCATGAAGAACATCGCCACTGCGTGCGCAAAGCTCTCCACTATTACCCTGCAGCCCGGCGAAACCCTGAATTTCAACAGCGACATCGGCCCGTACACCGAAAGGAACGGCTACCATAAAGCGCCTGTGCTGGCCGACGGCAAGACCAAGCTCAATTACGGCGGCGGAACGTGTCAGGTGTCGTCCACGCTGTATAATGTGGTGCTTCAGCTTCCCGGCCTCACCGTGATCAAGCGCCGCGCCCACGGCGCAAACGGCGCGTCTTACCTGCCGCACGGCGTGGACGCCGCCGTCGGCAACAAAAACCTGAACTTCATCTTCCGCAACGACTACGACTTTCCCGTCCGCATCGATGCCTCCTCACAGGACGGCGCGCTGTATATTTCGATTTGGCGGGCGGACAGCCTGTAAAGTCATCCAAACCGTCACCGCCGAATTGTGCGGAGCGGCTTCAATCATCGGCTTAATGATTGTAAAAAATGAGAAGCTGTTCGGAAGGGCTTCTCGTTTTTTTGATGGATTCGTTTGATTTTTTGCGCTTGCGGTGCTTCACAAGCCTTCATTTTTATGGCTTGTATAAGACGCGCATTTTTGATATAATAACAAATGGGTCATTATACCCATAAGGGCATGAATGCAATTTGTGAAGAGTTTTAAGGAGGTAACACCCTTTGAACGATGATTATATGAGCCGGCCGGAGCAGCAGCCGACCCGCCATCGCCGCTCCGCCCGCTATCAGACGGAAAATACGCAGACCGCCGCACAGTCCGCCGAACGGACGGACGCGCCGGTCGATGCCGCTCAGGAAAACGTGCAGAGCGGGATGCAGCCTGACACGCAAAGCAGCGCGCAGACCGCCGCTCAAGGCGAAAATCGACCTGTCATCGGGCAGATGTCGGATATTCCGGACGCACCGCAGGGAAGCGCGGCGCCCGTCTATACCAAGGACAATGTGAGCGACCAGAGGCGGCGTTCCCTGCAGCAGCCGCAGCAGACGGGCATTTACACCCGCATGACGCAGACGGGCTATCAGCAGACCGTGCGCCAGCAGCCGCACTCTTATGCCCGCCCCGTGACTGCCACCCCCTCGGCGCAGTACGACACGGGGGAGCAGCCGCGCCCGCGCTTTGTGGATGACGGCAGCGCCGCTCAGCCTGCGCGCAGCAATGTCCGCCCCGAACGGGATGAGGCGTATGAGCGCCGCATGGAGCAGCGCCGTGCGCAGGAGGACGACTACGATGAGGATGGGGAAGAGCCGCGCCGCTCTGTCGGACGGACTGTTCTGGTCATCGTGCTGTTCCTGCTGGTGCTGCTGGCCGGCGTTTATTTCCTGCTGCCGGAGGGAGATACGGGCGTTATCGGCAAGCTGAACGAGGTGAAATCCGGCATCAGCGGGATGTTCACGCAGGTGAAGGGCATGATAAGCCCGACCGAGCAGCCCGCGCAGGCGTATGAATTCAAGTCCGCCACGCTGAACGGCACGACCGGCACACGCTCTCTGTTCAATCTGACGACCTCGCAGAACGTGAGCAATGTGCGTCTGATGGACGAAAACGGCAACGAAATCGTCAGCTCCGTGTCCAAGACCAACGGCGAGGATGAGACCAACCGTGTGTGGGAAATCACCGTTATTTTTGAAACGCCGTACACGGGCAATGTGTTTGCCGCGCTCAAGCAGGGCGAGAACTGGGTGACGACGGATAAATCCCTCTTTATTTCATTCACCGAGCCGACGTCAACGCCCATGCCGACGGAAACGCCGACCCCGACGCCTGACCTGACCCCGACTCCCGCGACCGAAACGCCAGCGCCTGCAACGGATGCACCCGTCGCGGATGTGAATGCGCCGTTGATTGTGATGGGCAGCACGGTCATTTCCCAGTCTGCCCCGCCTGCCGCAACGGATGAGCCGATTGCAGAAGACGATTCGGAAGGCGTCGGCGCGAATGACGGCGGCGAGGATGAATCTGCGGACGATTACACAGAGGATGATACAGCGGAATATACAGAGGATACAGACAACATGGCCGAGGGCATTCCGGTCGAAGGTACGGATGCCTATACGGACGACCAAAATGAAGAAGACGCGGACGATTGGACGGAAGAGATGACGGACGATACGGACGCGCTGAGCGAAGCAAACGGCGAAGAGCCCGTTATCGAGGAAACGCCCGCGCCGACCGAGGCGCCCACGCCGACCATCGCCCCCACCGAGGCGGTCGTGACGGCGACGCCCATGCCGCTTTTGACCGCCGTCAGCGACAACAGCAGCCTTAAAATCACGGACACGGTCTTTATCGGCTCGAAGGCGCAGAGCGATTATGCGCGCGATAAGGCGCTGACCGCAGTCAATCCCGACAATTATACCTACTGGCAGGGAGGCGTTCTGACCTTCCGCGGGGATTCCTTCCGCCGCAATGCGGCCTTCGGCACGGCGGAAATCGCCGAGGACAAGATGAGCATTGTCTGGCAGAGCGAAATCGGCTCCGTGAAGACGGCGGACGGCACTTTGTACGGCGTCGGCTGGACGGGTCAGCCCGCCATCGTCAAGTGGAGCCGCGATGTCCGTGAAATCATGAACATCAATGATGAAAAGAAGGCCGTTTCCGCGCTGAAGGAGGTCATTTTCGGCGCGCAGGACGGCAAGGTGTACTTCCTTGACCTGAAGGACGGCGCGGCGACCCGCGACCCCATTAACATCGGCTATCCGCTCAAGGGCAGCGTTTCCGTGGATACATCGGGCAAGCCGATGATTTCCTTCGGTCAGGGCGTTTCCAAAATGGCGGGCGGCAAGACGGGGCAGATAGGCTTCTATCTGTACAACCTGATTGACGGCAAGGAGCTTCTGTTCATGAACGGGCGCTCCGGCAAGAACAATGCGCAGAAGCAGTACGGCACGAACGGCGCGTTTGACGGCTCGTCCCTGATGCTCTGGAACATGGACACCATGGTCATCGCCGGTGAAAACGGCCTTCTGTACACGGTTGACCTGGGGACGGAATTTTCCATCGACGAGAGCGGCACCTCCGGCACGCTGACCGTCAACCCCTCTACCGTCTATCTGCGCAGCAAGGCGGAAAAGGCCAAGGATTCGCAGGTCAGCATCGAAAGCAGCATTGCCATGTACGACCACTATGTCTTCATGGCGGACAATTACGGCGCTCTCCGCTGCGTGGACGTCAACACCATGCGCACCGTTTGGGCGGCTGACATGGGCGATAATACGGATGCCGCCATCGCGCTGGACTTTGACGATGAGGGCAACCTCTGGCTGTATACGGGCAACACCAACGCTGCCCGCTTAGGCTCGAAGAAGAACGTCTCCGCCCGCCGCATCAATGCCATGACCGGCGAAATTGACTGGACGTTTGAAATCAAGTGCAAGCAGGACAAGAGCACCGAGCGGAGCGGCTTCAAAGCCAGCCCCGTCATCGGCGAAAACTCCATCGACCATCTGGTCATCTTCACCGCCAACAAGGTGGATGAGGGCGGCAGCACCATCATAGCGCTCAACAAGGAGACCGGCGAGGTCGCATGGCAGTACCATCTGAAGGCCGAGGCCATTTCCTCTCCCGTTGCCGTGTACAACGAGGCGGGCGATGCATGGCTCATTCAGGCGGACATGAACGGCACGCTGCATATGCTGGATGCGCGCTCCGGCGCGTACCTGTCCTCTCTGGACTTGGGCGGCGAAATTCAAGGCTCTCCCGCCGTGTACAAGGATATGCTGGTCATCGGCACCTGCTCCAAGGGCAATTCCTATATGTACGGCATTCAATTGGAATAAATTCCTGAATACGAAACGGGCAAGGGTTGACGCCTTTGCCCGTTTTTTAAAAGATCGTATATTGATACTGCTTTTCATCGGATGCACAGATAAGGTTCGGGAAGGGTTTTCGTTTTCGGCAAAGCAGGAAGGGCAGGCACAGCCGCAGCCCTGCGCCGGCAGAAACGAAACGGAGGCGGAACGGAAAAGACAGCCGAAGATGCCGTGGTACAAACGAAAAAGCGTATGATATTTTGAAAGGAGTTTAACCATGAACAAACGTTATCTGGTTGCCTTGGATCAGGGAACGACCAGCTCCCGCGCCGTTCTTTTCAATTTGGAGGGGCAGATGCTGGCCTCGGCCGCCTTTGAGTTTGCCCAGCATTATCCAAAGCCCGGCTGGGTGGAGCATGACCCGGCGGACATTTTATCCACGCAGATAGAGGCGCTGCGGGCGACCGTGCGCAAGGCGCAGATAGACCCCAGGGAAATCGCCGCCATCGGCGTGACCAACCAGCGCGAAACCACCCTTTTGTGGGACAGGAAGACGGGAAAGTGCGTCCATAACGCCATCGTCTGGCAATGCCGCCGCACCGCGCCGATTGTGGAAGAACTGGTGCGGGACGGTCATGCGGACATGATACGCGAAAAAACGGGGCTTGTGCCGGACGCTTATTTTTCCGGCACGAAGCTCAAGTGGCTGCTGGATACATTGGATTTGCACGACCGTGCCGAGCGGGGCGAGCTTTGCTTCGGTACGGTGGATTCCTTCCTGTGCTGGCATCTGGTGTCCGGCCATCCGCACGTCACGGATGCGACCAACGCGGGGCGCACGATGCTGTTTAACCTGCATACGCAGGATTGGGACGAGGAGCTGCTGAGGCTTCTTGACATTCCCCGCGCCGTGTTGCCGGCGGTCTTGGATTCCGCGCAGATGATAGGCTGTCTGGATGAGGACATTTTAGGCGCGGCGATTCCCGTCGCCGCCATTGCGGGCGACCAGCACGCGGCGCTGTTCGGGCAGGCGTGCTTTGAAAAGGGCATGGTCAAAAATACCTACGGCACGGGCTGCTTTATGCTGATGAATATCGGCGAGACCTTCCGCCTTTCGGGAAGCGGGTTGCTGACGACAATGGCGTGGCGTCTGAACGGCAAGCCAACCTACGCGCTGGAGGGCAGCGTGTTCATCGGCGGCGCGGCGGTGCAGTGGCTGCGCGATGAGATGAAGCTGGTGGAAAGCGCGAAGGGCACGGAGTCCGTGGCCATGTCCGTCCCCGATAACGGCGGCGTGTATCTGGTTCCCGCGTTCACGGGCTTGGGCGCTCCGCACTGGGATATGTACGCCCGCGGCACGGTGGTCGGCCTGACCCGCGGCACGGGGCGCAAGCATATGGTGCGGGCGGCGCTGGAGTCCATCGCCTATCAGTCCGCCGATTTGCTGACCGCCATGAGCCGCGATTGCGGGCAAACGACCACGGCGCTGCGCGTGGACGGCGGCGCGAGCGCCAACCGTTTTCTGATGCAGTTTCAGGCGGACATCATGCAGACCGAGGTGCAGCGTCCCGCCGTGCTGGAGACGACCGCGCTGGGCGCTGCGCTGCTGGCGGGGCTTGGAGTCGGTATCTTCCGCGACTTGTCGGAGACGGCTGCGGGCTGGCACATCGAGGATACCTTTGCGCCGAGCATGGCGCAGGAGGAGCGCGCAAAGCTGCTCAAAGGCTGGCATAAAGCTGTTCAAACGGCAATCTTTTGGGGAAAAGACGAATAAACCAATGATGAAGAAGGTTGAATTATGACGGAACGGAAAAAGGAAAATCTCATTCAGGCCGTTAAATTTACGCTGTTTTCCATTTCGGCGGGGCTGATTCAGGTCGCCTCGTTCACCCTGCTGCAAATCATTACAGGCCAGCAAAACGCGGGGCAGGAGACGACATCGCCCTCGTACTGGTACTGTTATCTGCCTTCGCTGATTTTGAGCGTCATCTGGAACTGCACCTTCAATCGGAAATTCACCTTCAAATCCGCCGCCAATGTTCCGCGGGCGATGGGACTGGCGCTGCTCTTTTATGTGCCGTTTATCCCGCTCAGCACATGGTGGGGAGACGCACTGGCCAAGGCGGGCTGGAATGAATATCTGATTTTGGCGCTCACGATGCTCATTAACTTTGTATTGGAATTTCTGTGGCAGAAGCAGGTCGTTTTTAAAGAAAAAAAGGCTTAAAGAGGGAGCAGGCGCAAGGCCAGCATGATGACCGCCGTGCCCGAAACAATGCTTAAAAACGTGCTGTGCCTGATCTTATAGCTGATGACGACCGTCAGCACGCCTAAAAGCTGGGGGATGCCGGTTCGGACGGGCTCGGCGACCGCGTCCTTCAGGCAGTAGACGACCAGCACGGCCATGATTGCCGGGGGCAGCATGGCGCCGAGGCGCGTCATCCATGCGGGCATGGTGCGGCTTTTTCCGAAAAAGAGAAAGGGCAGGGCGCGGAGAAACAGCGTGCAGAGCGCGGAAACAGCAATGGCGGAAAGCGCAGAGGCGCTCATTTCGCATCCGCCTCCTTCCCTTTGCGGAGCAGCGCCGCCGAGGTCAGCAGCAGGGCAGGCAGCATAAAGCGCCGGCTGCCGACTGCGAGCAGGCAGACGAGCGCGATGCCGCCGCCCAGCACAATGGGCGTTCTGTCTCGCAGATGCTCCCATTGGTCAACCAAAATGACGACGAACAGCGCCGTCATGCAAAAATCAATGCCCTCCAAGTCCCACGGGATGATCTGCCCCAGCACGCCGCCGACCAGCGTTCCCAGGAGCCAGTAAAGGTAACTGAGGACGGCGCTGAAGAACATCACGTCCGCACGGTCGTTTATCGCGGCGGGCAGGCTGCAGTTCACGGCGTAGGTCTCGTCCGTCATGCTGAACACCATAAAGGGCATTTTGCGCCCCATGCGCCGGAAATCGTCCAAAAAAGTGAGGCTGTAAAAGGTTTGTCTGCTGTTCATGAAGAGCGCGGTCACGGCGATTACGCCAAGCCCCGCCCCGCCGGAAAGCAGGGAAACAAGCATGAACTGAAACGCGCCCGTATACACTGTGGCGCTCGTCAGGAGCGATATATACCACGGGTAGCCGGCATTGCTCATCAGGATGGCATAGGCCGCGCCGATGAACAGATAGCTGCAAAAAATGGGCAGTGTGCGGGTCAGCGCCTCCCGAAAAGCGGCCTTCTTCAATGCGAACACCCCTTTATGCAAAAATCCCGTGAGCGATAGGCTCACGGGATGATTTTATGCCTTGCCGGACGCGCTGTCAATCACAGGTGAAAAAATCGACGGCTTTGACATTATACTATTCTCATTTCAAAATAGCTGTAGAATCCATTCCCGTCCTGTTATGCTACGAATGGTTTCGGAAGTAATGGACTTAAGC
>CAVFWQ010000050.1:0-15045 GCA_963626285.1 bacterium
GCCCCTGGCTGCCGGAGGAAAAGAACAATCAGGCCATTTGACCTTTCCGCCGTCGCAGCTTCCCTTTGCAGTGTGCATTGTTTTACGGCAGCCCCGCATAAGCGCTCGTTCGCCGCTGAATGGCCAGCATAAAGCTGCTGGCAAGCCGGTGCCGGCAAAAGGCATTCATCAAATCGTATGCGAACCGATTGAGACAAGCAGGATGTCGTCAGCATCCTCAAACTTCCGAGGTCTTCGGCGGGGCATCCTGCGATTCCTTGGTCATGTAAAAGACATCATTTTCTTGCATCATGCTCAAGATTTCCGATATTTCATCCTCTGACCGTCAGACACGCTTCGCTCTTCATCCGTCATATGCCATAATTTTGTCACATTGACGAAATGAACGAAAGCATGATATACTGTATGCGTGTTTCATGGAAGCAGATGACGAAAGGAGGACTTTTATGTTTGGACATCGTTCGGACGGCTATTTAATTAAAAAAATCGACCCGATCGTGGCGTTGACGCCGTATATCATGCCCATGCGCTGTGATGCGCAGGTGATGATGGATTTTTCGGTGGATTATGAAAAGCTGGCGCGGTATATCGTGCAAAAGGGGCAGGAGGGCTATAAGCTGACGTTTATGGAGATCCTGATCGCCGCCTTCGTGCGCACGACGGCCGAGCTGCCGGAGCTGAACCGCTTTATCATCAACAAGCGCACCTATGCCCGCAAGACGCTGACGGTCTCCTTCGCGGTGCTGAAATCAAACGCGGATTCGCCCTCTCAGGTGGAAGAGAACACCACCAAATGCTATTTTGACCCTACGGACACCATTTTTGACGTGGCCGACCGCGTGGAGGAGGTCATCGAGCAGGCGCGGCAGGAGGAGGCCGACAATGCGACCATGAAGATGGCGCAGCTTCTCAAACGCCCGGTGCTTGCCAATATTGTCGTGGCCTTCGCCCGCCTGACCGACCGCTGGGGCATCATGCCCAAGGCGATTATTGACGCCAGCCCCTTCCACACCAGCCTCTTTTTGACCAACATGGCCTCCATCGGGATGCCGGCGGTCAAGCACCATATCTACAATTTCGGCAGCACCAGCATGTTCTGGTCCATCGGCGCGCCCAAGCGCACGGTGGAAATCGGCGCGGACGGCCAAGCCAAGCGCGTGCGCAAGCTGCCCATCGGCGTGAACGTGGATGAGCGCATCGCGCCCGGCCGCGTCTTCGGCATGATGTGCGCCCGTATGCTGCAATACCTGAACGACCCCGCTCAGCTCGAAAAGCCCTGTGAGTCCGTCAACTACGATGAAGGCCATACCTTCGGTCTGCCCAAGCCCAAGCGCCATTTCTGGCAGAAGAAGGACGAAGCGCAGAGCGAAACGTGATGAGCGCTGTTTGAGGCAGCGGTCTAAAAAAGAAAATACCTTGCGCAAATATAAACGCGCCATAACCGCCGAAATATAAAGCGGCAGCCGCTTGGAAACAAGTGACTGCCGCTTTATCGATATTTTCTTCAAAAAGTCTGCCGATGACCGCCCGACCCTGTTTTCAAAGCACCTGTCAGCGGCTTTTCCATGCCGCAATGCGTCCGAGCACTGTCCGTGCGCTCCGTCATCAGGCAGTTATGATGGCTTCGTACAATCGTACTTTGCGGGCAATACCGCGCAAGCGCGCATCATTCCGCGCTCGGAGGCGTCGGAATCGTTTGATAGGCCGCGGCATCCAGCGTCACCGTCAGCGGGGCGACCGCCTTCAGCTCGTCCATCACTTCGAGCGTTTCCGGATTTCTGCCGTTTTTCATGGTATTGCTGTTCTTGCTCTTATACCAGCGAACGGCATTGAGCAGCTCGCCTGCATCGGAGAACGCCTGCTCCTGCATTTGGTTGCAGTAATCCGTGATGTATTGATGGGCGGTCTCCGTGTCATTGAGCTTCGCCGCCGCCTCCAGCACGGCCCGCATGCCCTGCGTCATGCCCGTCTCCGCCTCGTGCCAGTAGGCGCGCACGGGCAGGCCATAAATTTGGTAATCGTTCTTTTCCACGCTCAGGGTCGTAAGCTCCTTGAAGCGGTAATAGGGATACAGGTCGGTATCGAACACGCCCGCCTGCTCCGCGCTCTGGTTGCGGCTGTACGGCTCGCTGATAGCGGTCGCCGCATTGGATACCGGCACAAAAACGCCATATATCGCAGGACCTGTGCTTTCCCAAGTGACGCAGGCCATGTCTGCGGGCAGTTCGGGATAAATCTGCGCGATATGCACGCTCAGCGCCGTATCGGTGCCAATGACGCGCATATCCGTCCTGCCTGTTTCATCGGGGCTGTAAGCCGTGCCTTCAAAGCGGTTGCGCATGATCTCCATCACGTCGAGCAGGGAGACCTTTTCGTCCGGAGCAAAGCACAGGGGATAGATTGCATCTTTATCATACTCCCCGTAGGCGGAGGGGGAAAGTATCTGATGGGCAATCCACGTCCTCATGTGCGAGTAATTGGTGACGACTTCCTGTCCCGAATAGGTGGCCAGCAGGTTCAGCTCGTTATTGTCGCCGTACACCGCAAACCCCTTTTCAACCGCCAGCTTCTCAAGCTCAGGCGAAAGGATCGCGTCCTCATAGTCGGATACATATTCCAGCGAAAACTCGTTGCCGAACGCGCACACCTTGTCGGCGGGCAGCTTGACTGCCGCATACTGGTGGCCGTTGTACATTTCCACATACCACGCTTCCGTCCGGTCGGCAATCAGGGCGATGTTGACCTCGCTGCTCCCGTAGGTATCGATCAGGGACAGCAGCACCTCCACGCCCTCGCGGGCGGTGGCGCTCTGGCAGGTCACCAAATCAACGGCGGTAAACTCGGACAGCCCGTGCTCGATCAAAGGGTCTGCCTCCATCGCGGCGGCGTTGGAAAAGGAAGTGATTGACATGACCATCGCCACGCCGTATTCGTTCGTGCAGACGGTGGCATCGCTGCCAAGCCCGTTGGCCGCCGTCGTGCTGTCCATCCACGGGGTGGACGTATAGCGGTAGGTCGTCGCCGGCAGCTCCGCAAAGACCGTCGCATCGTTGTCGACCGGCATCGTCCTGCCGGGCTGCTGCTCCACCCGTTCCGTGACGGTCACATAGTTGGCCCACACGTCCTGATAATCGTTGGATTTCGCCAGCATGACCGTTCCGTCGTCGCTGGCGGCCGCCCCCACATAGACGGCCGTGCAGGCATAAGCCTGCGTCAGGCTCAGCGCCGAAAGCATCAGTGCCATGACGCATACGAGGATGAAGCGCGCCGTTCTCTTCTTTGGTTTCACTTCTTTGTCCCTCCTCTGTTTTTCGGTCTCTGTGTCGATCGTGCTTTTCCGACCCGCGTCGGGGAAACTCTTTGCATGCCGTTATCCGCGGTTCTGACGCCTGCGGCTGCAAATGAACAGAATGATGGCTGCTGCGGAGATCACTGCGCCGGCCGCCCAAAGGAAGGGGTCTGCGCTGTCCCCTGTCTTGGGCGGATTTTTCACGAAAACAGGCTGAACCGTTACATCGCTTGCGGGCATGGTGAACGTAGTCGTCAGCTCTGCGGTCGTTTCGGGGATAAGCCCGTCCGGTTCGGTGTTCCAGCGCTCCAGCCAGTAGGAATCGGAGGGGATGCTCGCCGTCACGCCGACAGTCTGCCCCGGCTTGAACCGGCCGTAGGATTCGGTAGTGCCGGTCAGCGTGCCGTTGAGCACATGCACGATATACTCGCGCTGGGTGGGGTCTATCATATAGATGAACGTCCGCTCATTGCTGTTCTGCCATCCGTCACGCGTAGCCCAAACCTTGACCTCCCATACGGTCGTGCCCTCATTGCCCAATGCGTAGATCTGCAGCTTGTCGCTGTCCGCCTTTTGCCACGGGTCAAACGGCAGCTTGTATCTCGCCTGATATTCATAATGAAGCTCAAAGCCTTCCTCCGCCGTGCCGCTTGGCGTGGAGAAGGTCACGAGCTGGTCGTATGCGTACGTTCCGTCCTGCGGCGAGGCGACGGGCTCTTTCACCTTTTTCTGCGTGTAATTGATGACAAAGTATACATCCTGCGTGAGGCTTTTCGGCATCGTGAATGTCAGCGTTTTATCGCCCGTGGCCTCATCGGTTGCAACAGTCCATTCGGGAAGGCCCTTCTGCATATCCATCTTGCTGCTGTCGAGCCAGCTGCCGGTATACTCATGGTAGGCATCCGGGTCCACGATGGGAATAGTGCCCGTCTCGCCGGGCGCCCACACGCCGCCGAACTGCTCGCCGTTCACATAGACCTTGTGCAGGCTGGGGTTCTTGGTGAAATAGATGGTAAAGGTCGCGTTGCTGCTCGGCGTATCGTACCAGACGGTGTGCGCCGTGATGCTCTGCGGCGTGCTCCAGTCCGTGACGTCCGCCAGCGGATTGGTGCCGTCAAAGTATGTGTAGTCCTTATAATCGACCTTGGCGGCGGCAGCGGCGCTGCCGAGGGTATAAAACACCATGCCGCCCGCGTTTTCATCCGCCGTATGCAGGCAGATATCCGTGACCGCGGGCTGCGTTCCGCTGCCGTCGTCAACGAGCTGATAGGACTGCCCGGCCTCCAGCCGAACCTCCGCGCCGTTGACCTTCATGGTCAGGTAGGGCTGCTTCACATCGGCATCCTTGGCGGTATTGACGACGTAGCTCTGGTCGCTCACCCCGTCCTTGTTGTCGGTATAGAAGGAATCATAGCTGCGCAGCCATGCGAACACCACATCGGGCATATGGTTCATGATGATGCGGTTCGCGTTGTAAAGCAGCGTGCCGAGGACGACCAGATAATCGTCCGTATTGTAATTCTTGAGCGTAGCGGTGGGGTAGTTCGAGACCTTGGTCAAATCTCCCCACAAAATATGGAACAGGACTTTGAGCGCCGCAACCGCTTCTTCCCTCGACAGGGGGATGCAGTCGTCATCAAAGATGCCGGTGTCTGCCAGAAGGTCATAGAAACTGTAGCTGTAGTGGATGAAATCGGGCTCAATCGCGGCAAGCATTTCGGTAATGCAGGAGCCCATCCACACCGCCACGGCCGCGAGTGTCCGCGTACTCAGCACCTTATCCTTGATATTGCCCGGCTGCAGTCTGTTCGTGAAGGCGTCCACGGCCAGCGTCCGGAATGCGCTCTGCGCGTTGGTGGAAACATAGGCGGAGCGCGCCTTCTCGCTCTGGAGAAGGTCTTCGCCGATCAGCCAGTAGTTCAGATAGAAGGCCATGTCCGGCAGCCAGTCGGTGAGGGTCACCTCGGCGGAGCCGACCTCCTTCATCCAGCTTTTTGCATAGATGCCCTCAAGCGTCAGCGTGGCCAGATGGAAATAATCGTCAAAGATAAAGCCGTCCTTGGTCGCCGCCAGCTGCAGGAGCATTTTCTTTTTCTGCTCTTTGTATTTGTCTGTCCCTACGACGTAATAGTCGTTATCCTTCAGGAAGAACGTTTCGCTCGTATAAGCGTTGACGTCCCCCTGAATCTTTCCGTCTTTGACCTCGATTGTGCGGGCCAGGCTGCCGGAGCGCTTGCGCGTATATTGTCTGGCGTCGCCAACGGTGACATCGGTCGTATCGGTCTTCGCGGTGCCGACTTCCGTGCCGGGCAGGAAATGGTCGACGCCGTAGCGCTGGAAGTTCATCGAAACCATGGCGACATGGGGCACGACGTCGCCGGCCAGCAGGACATTGTGGATGCCGGTATACTTTCGGTCGGAGCGCATGGCGCTCTTGAGGCCGCCCTGCGGGGCTTCAAAGGGATAGGCGAAAACGGCGGCATCCCCGTACTCGTCAATCAGCCGCTTGGCCAGCAGGTTGGAGGTCGCGCCGGCGCGGGAGAAGCCGGAAATCCAGAAGCGCACCTTGCCCGCCTGCGCCTTCTCCTTCATCCCGCGCTCCTCCATGTAACTGTCGAGCATGCTCTTGACCTTATCGGCGGCATCGGCAAAGCCCTGATGCTCTTTTCCGTCTTCGCCGCCGAGGGTCAGGTTGCTCGCCCATTCGCTCTCATAGCCCGCGCCGCGGACAGTGATGGGGATCAGCACATAACCGGTGTCCGTTTTGCCGTCCTTCCCCAGCAGCGGCTTGCTGCCGATGGCGCAGGCGATGCTGTCTGCGGTCGGCTTGACAAGATAGGAGGGCGAAAGAAAAATGTTTTCATCCGAAACGCCGATGTCCGAAAACAGCTGCTTGATGTGGCTCGCCTGAATCGTATAATCCCTGTCGTTCTCGTGCGTATCGCTGAAATCGCCGGAAGCCATGGCCGCCGATGCCATGCGAAGGGACATGGAGGCCAGATGCTCGTTGTAGTCGGCGGGGTCGCCCATAAAGTAGCCGTCGGAATAATAATACACATTCGCTTCGGTATGGTCGTCCTGCATGCCGTAGCCCTTGTAGACCGTATAGCCGTTATAGGTATACGCTGACTTTGGAAGCAGCGGCTGGCCGTCCGCCGAGGCCGAAACGGTGTTGGAGACCTGCGTTGCCTCAAGCGTCGTGACAGGCAGACGTATCGTCGCGTCCGCCGGTTTGGTTCCGCTTGCGAGTACCAGGTGACGGTAGTAATCCGAGCTGACCATGTCGCCGGTAGCCCAGTAGACGAACTTGCCGTCTTCATCGGCATAGAAAATCGTGTCGTTATAGGAATCGGGGATATAGGAAATGATGGCGTCCACCGTAGAGGAGACCCAGATCTCGGAATCGGTTTCGGGAATGCCGTAGATCTTCGCGTCCCGAAAAACAGGCGTGCCGTTTTTCAGATACAGATTGGATTTTTTCCCTTTGACGGTGTTTTCCTTGATGGTGAGGGTGCCCAGCAAATTGAGCTTCGGCACATACACAAGATTATCGTTTTCAAGCAGAACGCCGCCGCCTTTTTCCGCCGCCTCATTATAGGTAATGGTGCAGCCGTTCAGGGTGCAGTCCTCCTGCTTGACGAAGATGCCGCCGCCGCTTGTGCCGGCGGTGTTGTGAGTGATCTTGCCTTTATTGACAACGGTCGTCTGCGCCCCAAGGTAGAGACCGCCGCCGTATGCGTCCGCTTTGTTGGCCATGATTTCCGCGTTGGACAGGTTGAGCGTCGCGTCATCGGCACCCGAATACAGGGCGATGCCGCCGCCGTTGCCCTCCGTATAGTTGTTGGCGATCATGCCGCCGTTCATGGTCAGGAAGCAGTCCGAGGAGTCAAAGCAGACGGCTGCGCCCATTTTTTCGGCATAGTTGTATATCAGGTCGCAGTTCGTCAGCGTGGCGCGGCCTTCCTTGTTGAAAAAGGAGATCGCGCCGCCGAAGCCGTAATAGGAGCCCCACGCGTCTGCCACGTTGCCCGCCACGGTCACGTTCGTCATGGTGAGCTGCGCCTGCTTGCGCAGGATAAAAGCGCCGCCGCCGTATTCGCTGTCCGTCGCGCCGCCGGTGATCAGCGCGCCGCTAATCACATCATTCCCCTGCTTGTCCCAGTACCACAGGTAGTTGGTGAGGCGCTTGCCCTTGTGTTCGGTCGGCGCGTCGTATTCATCCGAGCCGATGATGGTCAGCTTTGCGTTGTCATTGATCATGAACACGCTGCCGCTGCCGCTTGAATCGCTGGCATAGGTCGGGTTATTGGGGTCGACGTTCCCGCGGTTGATGACATGGCCGTGCATGTTGACCGTGAGGGAAACGCCCTCCTTCACATCCAGGCGGCCGGTAATATTCCAGTCCTTGCTCATGTGGATGACGGTGTTGTTATTCATGTTGACGGCGTAGGTCCACGCATCGTAATAGTGCGTGTAGGTATGGACTTTCCCGTCATAGATAACATACGCCTCATACGACATCCCGTTTTCGGCGAGAGCCTGCATCGGCGCTGCGGAGCACAGGAGGATGCACGCCGTCAGCAGACTGATGAAGCGCTGAACCGTGTTGCCTCTCTTTTTTGAAGCCATCATACCTCAAACTCCTTCTTTCTTTGCCGAGTTTTATATTGTAAAGCTGTCCCCCGTTTGGTTCTCCGCACTGCGGAGGAGCTCATGCTCAGGGATCTTCCGTCGGCGGCGGATAGCGCAGGTGCGCCAGCTGCGCACGAACGTCCTCCGCCCGAACCGGCTTGACCAGATAGCCGCTGACAAAGCGCCTGAAGGCGGCCTCCTGATACTGCGTATGCGCCGAAACGATGATCACATTGGCGCGGGGATTGTGCGCCAGCAGCCCGTCTGCAAGCTGCAGGCCGTTCGGCCTGGGCATTTCGACATCCAGAAAGGCGACGTCCGGACAATGTTTGCCCGCACGGATGAAATCCATGGCGTCGGAAGAATCGGAAAATGCGAAAAGCGTGGCGGACGGCTCCGCTTCCTGAAGCAGGCGCTGGATGCGCTTCAGAGACGGAGGGCTGTCTTCCACGATCAGGATGTTCATGCGCTTTGTTCCTCTGCACAGTGTATTCTCGGCGGGGTTGCCTGTATTGCACAGTAACCCACGATTTATTATATGCCCCGAAAAGGGAAAAAAAGGGGTACTCTTATGCCGGTATCATAAAAAAGATTGGTTTTTCCGCCGCGGGTATGATATAATGCAGATGAATTCCGGTCAGGGAGGGATCGCGCTTGCTTGACTTGATCGCCAGAAACTTCGCTTTCATCTTTCTTTCCCTTCTGCTTTCCCAGCAGCTTATCGCAAACAAGCTGATAGAGCGGCATATCAAATCCCGATTCTGGCTCCTGCTCGGTCTGGCCATGCTGCGCATCGTCATCGGCAATCTTGACCAGCTGGCCGGACTGAATGAAGATCCCTCCGCCGCCGTTATCCGCTCGCTGCTCTCCCATGCGGGCTATATGCTGAATCCTTTGATCCTGTATGTGGTGCTGCTGGTGTCTCTGCGCGGCGAAAGCAAGCGGCTGAAAAGGCTGCTGAGCCTGCCGCTCCTTTTGTCGGAAGCGGCGCTGCTTTTTTCCCTCTTTACGGGAATCGTCGTTTCCTTCCCTCAGAACGTATTCACGCCCGGCTCTTTTTATGCCGTCACATGGGTATGCTCCCTTGTGTATCTCGTCATCATTTTCTGGTCGGCCTTTTATCACAAAAAGCACCGGCAGGAATCCATCGGCCTGCTGATCGCCCTGTTCTTTATCGGCTCCTGCATGCTGATAGAAATTCTCTTCGGGGGAATCGTGGGAATGCAGGAGACGGCCATTGCCTTCAGCCTGCTGGCCTATTATCTCTATTTCCAGTCTCAGGCGTATCTGCAGGAGCGGATGGAGTTTGAGCAGTCCCTGAATGAAGCGCGGCTTCGAACCATGATCGCGCAGATCCACCCGCATTTTGTCTGCAACGCGCTCTCCTGCGTCGCGGAGCTGTGCCACGAAAACGCCGCGGCGGCGGAGGAAGCCGTGCTGACACTGGCCGGATACCTCCGCTCGCATTATCAGGCGATAGAAAGCGACGCTCTGATTTCCTTCGAGCATGAACTGGAGAACATCGGCTGCTTCCTTTCCCTTGAGC
Source organism: bacterium (assembly GCA_963626285.1). Lineage (GTDB taxonomy): Bacteria > Bacillota > Clostridia > Christensenellales > Aristaeellaceae > CAVDRM01. Next base: position 9,468 of record CAVFWQ010000050.1, read on the forward strand.
AGCAGCTCTTGGGAGACCGCATGCGCGTCGTTCTGGATACGCCCGTGACCGATTTCAAGGTGCCGGGGCTTTCCATCGAAACGCTCGTGGAAAATGCCGTTCGCCACGGCGTTGCGAAAAAGCGCGGCGGCGGCACCGTGACGCTGAGAACGGAGCAGACCGACGGGGGAATCATCATCACCGTTTCCGACGACGGACCGGGCTTTGACAGGGCGGCGGTTTCCAAAGACAACGCCCTGCACATCGGACTGAACAACGCACAGACACGCTTGGAAAAGCAGTGCCGTGCAAGCATTGACATTACCACCGCGCCGGAAGAGGGCTGCACGGTACGAATCCGCATCCCGAAGGAGGCCTTATGATGGTCATTCTCATGGTCGAAGATGTAGCTTTGGAGCGCAGCCGGCTGGAGCGGCTGATCCATGAAGCCTTGCCGGGCGCCGTGCTGCATGCTTTCGGGGATTCGATAGACGCGCTGGAGGCGATTCAAAAAGGCTCTTGCCTCCCGGATATCGCCTTTCTGGACGTGGAGCTTCCGGCGCTCAGCGGGATAGAGCTGGCGCAGAAGCTGCTGGCGCTCAAGCCCGATACGAACATCATCTTTACCACCGCCTATACGAATTATATGCAGGACGCTTTTAATCTCTTCGCCAGCGGCTATTTGCTCAAGCCCGTCACGCTGGAGCAGATTCAAAAGCAGCTGGAGCACCTGCGCTTTCCCGTCGCGGAAAAGGCCTGCCGCTTTCGGGCAAAGACCGCCGGGAGCTTTGAATTTTTCTGCGACGGAATGCCGGTGGCCTTCAGCATGCTGCGGTCAAAGGAAATGCTGGCCTACCTGATAGACCGCCAGGGCGCCAGCGTGACGAAGCGGGAAATATTCTCCGTCCTTTTTGAGGACGCGCCTTACACAAACGCCCGTCAGGATTATATGAAAAAAATCATCCGTGCGCTCAGGGGCTCGCTTGCGGCCGTCGGCGGGGAGGACATCCTGATTCATATGCACAACAGCTATGCGGTGAACACCGCGCTGTTCTCCTGCGATTTGTATGAGGCGCGGCTCACCCATACGGAGGAAGAAATTTTCCGGCAGACGGGCTATATGGAGCAGTATTCATGGGCGGAGGAGCGATGGGTCTGATTTGCGGTCTCAGCGCGGGCGGAAAGCGCCGCAGTCCTTTTGTATTGTAACGTTGAGGGCGAATATCCTTGCCTTCAGCGCTTTTATTTTCCGCAAAAATATGCTATGATAAAGAAAAACGGAGGAATCGTTATGAGCAAAAAGACGGGAGAGCGTATCAAACAGGCGCGGCTGAATGCGGATCTGACGCAGGAGAAGCTCGCCCAAAAGCTGGGCGGCGTCATCACCGCGTCCGACATCAGCAAGGCGGAGCGCGGCGAAGCGGAGCTGACCACGGAAACCATCAAAAAAATCGCCAAAATCACGGGCGTGACGCAGGCATCCCTTCTGGGAACATCCAAGACCGCCGCGAAAAAGACGGCAGGCACGGCAAAGTCCGCCGTCAAAAAGACAACCTCTTCCGCCGCCAAAACCGGCGCCATGAAGCTGACAGCGACCGAGAAAAAGCTGGTCGAAGCGTATCGCAAGGCTGACAGCGATCAAAAAAAGCAGGCGCTCAGGCTGCTGACCGGCGATGATGACGGCAATATCCTGTCCTCCATCGGCGGCAGCGTCGTGACCGAGCTCATCGGCAACCTGCTGGGCGGGAAATAATTTTCCCATGGCTATCCGTTCCTTTTTCGGCAGGCGGTTTTTGAACGCCGTCGATACGGCCACGAAAATCAAACGTAAAAACCGATACATTCCGTTTGGGCTGATGCCTGACTTTGACGGCATGCCCGTGCCGCTCGGATGAGCAAACTGCGCTTTTTCGCTTTTCGATAGGAACGCCCCGCGGCGTTTATTGGCCGTATACGGCGCAGGAGGAAAAATGAAGCTGAAGTGGTTTGAAAGCGAACACTATCTGTTCCATTATCAGCCATCATCGCAGGCGGAGCGCGACCTGACGCGCATCGTTTCCGTGCAGGAGGGCTGCTTTCAATACATCTGCCATGTGCTGCGCGTCAAGCCGTCCTTTAAATTGAGCTATTTTCTCTGCGCCTCGGCGGAGGAAGTCGGCCGGCTGTACGGCGATAATGAGCCGTGCAACGGCTTTGCCGCGCCGCCCGACCGCATCTATGCCGTCTGCAATGAGCGCGTTCACTGCCTCGGCTTTCATGAAGACGCCCACCTTCTCAGCGAGCTGGTCGGCCATCCGGACAGTCCGGCCGTCCGTGAAGGCTTGGCCATGTATTTTGACCGGCAATGGTGGGGCATTCAAAATTTTGATTGGGCTATTCGGCATTTCAAAGCGGGACAGAACCCTCAAATCAGCCGACTGATTGACAGAGAATACTTCTTTTCCGTGGATGAGTCCTTCTCCTATCCCGTCATGGGCGCCTTTACGGACTGGCTGATCGCCGCCTTCGGCATCGAGCAGTATCTGCGTTTTTATCGGGAAAAGGACGCCGCAAACGGCTTTCTTTCCGTCTATCAAAAAACGCCGGCGGAAATGGACGAAGCCTTTATCCGCTATCTTCAGCTGTTTTCCTTGGACAGCGCTTTGGAAAAACGAATGGAAGAGCTGCTGAACGCTTAAAAATGCCCTGTGTATTCCTCCGCTGACAAGGCGGAAAGGACGCACTTTCGGCATTATCCCTGCATTTCGTCTGCATTTCGTCTGCGTTTCTCGACCCCCATCCTTGCATTTCGTCTGCGTTTTTCCGCGAATCGTTATCGGAATAAACAACGACCCGCACCGTTCATGCAAAAATCGCTTTTTGTGAACGGCGCGGGCAGGAAAAATTTTTTATGCGCTGTCCTGTTCAACCGAATCAGTCACGCTCCCGCTGCCGCGCATCGGGAATCTGCCGAAATTTTTAACGCGCTTATCGGTTGCCATTTTTTTCCGACGCCAACACCGTTATTATAACACATCCGCATCATTATACCATCCGCTTCCGTTTGGCGCTGTTTGGTCGGCATAAAGAATTTCTCCGGTCATGCCGTCCATCCAAACAACAAAGTGCCACGCCTGACCCGCGGTTGAATTGGGATCATACAGCAGAAACCGCCAAATCGGTCGGCTGTCCTTATCGCGGGAATAGGTTCGTTTTACGCTCCATGATGCCATCGTTTGGGCGCTGATGTCCAGCGTTTGAGATGCCTTTTCGCAGGCGATGCGATGCGCGCTTTCCTCGCTGAGCTCATCATCGGCCGGCTCGCCGTACAGGTGATTGGTAAACATCCGAAGCGGATAATATCCCGTTTCATCGGTCAGCTCGCCCCTTTGCTGCGCGCCTGCTTTCCGAAATAATTCGGACGCTTTTTTCTGCATCGAAACAGGCCAAGCCCCAAAATCACCGTATGGACACCATGTGCTGTACCAACGGAGGTAGTTCAGCCAATTCCCGTTATCCCGCAGCTTCTCCCATGCCGCTGCAAGCCGCTCCATTTTTTCGCCGAACAGGTCGTCGACCGAGAATACATCATCCGCAGCCGCTGTTGTGAGGTTGACAATCGCGGCATAGTCCCACGGCGCGGCGGAATTGTTGCGTGTGCGGAGCAGAACACCGAGGCGGATACAGGAGGCGTCATTCGTATAGGTATCCGCAGTGTAAACGAAATACTTTTTGATCTCCGCATGACCGAGCGAATACTTCTCCCGAATGGCAGCCAAAGCGATGCTTTCGGCCTCGTCAACGTCAATTTGATAGAGCGCTTCCCTGCGGTTGACCTCTTCGACGGTCGCCAGCAGCGAGTTCAAATCACCGCTTCTGCAATAGCTGCCGTTTGCAGACAAGATGACCCAATAAGAGAAGCTATAGCCGAAAGCCGTTTTTTGAAGCATTGCATCTTCAAGCACAGGCTCAAAGGCATCCTCTAACGCATCCGCGGATATTTGGGCGGTGATGTGCCATGCGCCGCTTTGCGCATCCTGTTCCGATACAAGCGATGCCTGATTTGCGGCCTTTTCAGGCCAGCCGAACACCTCGGTCATTTGCTCGCGGGCGCTTGTTTCCGCCATTTCTCTTGTTAAGACCGCCTGAGACGGTTCAGCCTCTGCAGATGATGCATCAGCACTCTTTGCGGCTTCCAGCTGCGGTATATACGCATCACGCAGCCAGTATCCAAGAGCATCCGTATAGTCATCATCGGTCGCATCGGGATTTTCGGCCAGAAAACGCTCTCTGAAAATCAAAACCGCATCCGGCGCATTACCCAGAACGGACGCTGCGGGCAGCGGCCTGGAAGCGTTCGCTTCCTCCTGCACTGCGCCGTATCGTTCATAGATAATTCTGTCTGCCGCAGCCTCTCGGTCGCTTTCTGTTCGACTTTCATCCGAAAGCACCTGCCAGTCCTGTCCGTTCATCGCATAGCCGGATTCCCGCATGGCCTGCACAAACGCATATTTTTCATGCAGGCCCCATGTCATCATCTGCCCGCCCGCATCCAGCGCGGCGACTCGCTGCGTCATGATATGGAATGCGATGCCAGCTGCCAGCGCGGTCATGGCGGCGATGATAAAAACAATGCTCAAAACAAGCGCCAGCGACACTTTTTTCTTTACGGAAGCCGTTCGCGTTCCTTCCTGCCTTATGATGCTCTGTGCCAGTGCGGAATTGCCTTGAATGGAAGAAAGCCCCGTATTGACGGCATACTGCACAAAATGCTTATCTCGCTGTTCATTCATCAAAATACACCCCTTTCAGCGCCTGATGCAGCCTGCTTCTTGCTTTTTTCAACCTTGTTGAAACGGAGGATGCCGCAATGCCCAGCACATTTGCAATTTCCTCAATTTTCATGTCCTGATAATAGTAGAGCAGCACCGCTTCCCGAAGCTTGACAGGCAGCTTGGCGATTTCCATGTTCAGCGTTATCGCATCATCGGAAACAGACGCTGCTGCATGCGACAGCCGCTCAAGTGTCATATGACGATTGACATGCTTCAGCCATGTGCCTCTCTGAGCATCGCGGCAGGTGTTTATTGCGATCCGCATCAGCCATGTTTTGATGCTGCTCTCGTTTCTGAAGGACGGCAAAGAGCGATAAGCCTTGATGAATGTTTCCTGAACGGCATCCTCAGCCAGCCCCATATCCTGCAAATGGAGATAGCACATACGCAGCAGAGATGTCTGATAGGTTTCCACAAGCTCTGTAAATGCCTGCTCCGCGCAAGGGTCGGGTGTCCTCTGTGTCTGCATCTGCTGCTCACCTCCTCAATCATTAGACGGACGGGAAACAAGTTTTTTTCGATGGTCGCAAAAACTTTTTATTGTACCTGACGGCATATATCAGTTGCTTGCTGCCCATAAATGAACGAATAAACCAAGTCGTATTCAAAATCACGAATTTCTTCCTTATCTGCCGCTCGCCAATCCAGATATATGCTCTGCGTGTCAAAAAACTGCGTTTTTGACACGCGCCATGCAGGATGAAGTGCTTCGTCCTGCATAGCAAGGCTGCAAAAATCAAAACCACCGGCTAAGCCGGTGGTATGCACCATGCCTTCAAGGCAAT
>CAVFWQ010000051.1:0-15010 GCA_963626285.1 bacterium
TTTATGCGGTAGTAGCTCAGTTGGTAGAGCGCCACCTTGCCAAGGTGGAGGTCGCGAGTCCGAGTCTCGTCTACCGCTCCATTTTTTCCGGCGCTATAGCCAAGCGGTAAGGCGAAGGTCTGCAAAACCTTTATTCCCCGGTTCGATTCCGGGTGGCGCCTCCAATTTCACAGCATCCCTTGACGGGGTCACAAAATGGTTACATTTTATCATTCAATGTAACCATTTTTTGTAATTTAATCGCTTATGTGGCGGTGCTTTTATGCGTTGAAGCGGTTTTCCCTGCGGGAATTGACAAATTTCCTCACCGTTGGTACAATGCTTGTGCGGGTCGGACAGAAGGACGGCCGGATGGGAGGAAAAACGATGGCACTTTACATCGTGACGGATGCTGCCTGCGATTTGCCCAAGAGCTTTGTGGACAAGCAGAAGGATTTTTGCGTAATCCCCATGCCGTACCATTTGGACGGGCAGGAAAAAATGTATGTTCCCTATGACGGCTCGGATGCGCTGCACCTCTTTTACGACGAGCTGAGAAACGGCGCCGTGGCGACGACCGCGCAGGTCAGCCTGACGGACTATCAAAGGGTGTTCACGGATTTGGTGAAAGACGGCCATGAGGTCGTTTATATCTGCTTTACTTCCGGCTTGAGCGGCACTTTGCAGACCGCGGAGCTGGCCAAGGGAATGGTGCTGGAAAGCTACCCGAACGCCCGCATTTATATCTTGGATTCCCTCTGTCCGAGCGGCGGCGAGGGGCTTCTCGTTTATTACGCCCTGCAAAAGCGGGACGAGGGCATGGACGCGGACGCGCTGGTCAAATGGGTGCTGGCGCATCGGCAGAACATCGCGCACTGGTTTACCGTGGATGATCTGGACTTCCTGTACCGCGGCGGGCGCGTGAGCCGCTCCTCGGCCTTCTTGGGCGGGATGCTGAAAATCAAGCCCATCCTGAATGTCAACTTTGAAGGCAAGCTCATCCCGCAGGAAAAGGTCGCGGGGCGCAAGCGGGCGCTGAAGGCGCTGGCCGAAAAGTACGCGGAGCTGGCTGTTCCCAAGACGGGGCAGACCGTCGTCATCGGCCATGGCGACTGCTTGGAGGACGCGCAGTATACCGCCGACGCCATACGGCATCTTGTGCCGGACGTGGGCGAAATTCTCTTCTGGCCAATCGGCGCCATCATCGGTGCGCACTCCGGTCCCGGCACAGTCGCGGTCTTCTTCCTCTGCGCCAGCAGATGATCAATCATTAACGGATATGAAAACAGGGTGTCAAGGAAAATTTGACACCCTGCTGTTATATTCCGAAAACCCCGTCATAGCGGCGGGGTTTATGATATTTCGGCAATATGAAAACAGAAATCGGGCATATCGAAATCGGGCATTCCGATGCCTCGGGGGTGATGGAGCTGCTGACGAAACACGTGCAAAGCGGCGTGCGGGTCATATCACATAGTCATACCCATTCGGCTCGCTGTGCATCAGGTCCGCCAGGGTGATGTTCTCAAAGTATTCCGTAATGAGCTTATCCAGTCCGCGCCACATGGGCAGCGTGCGGCATTCGGATGAACGGGGACACACGCCGGCATCGGGGGCAAGGCAGGAAACGGGCGCCATGGAATCCTCCGTGACCAGCAGGATGCTTTCCACGGTATACTGCTCCGGCGCTTTGACCAGCCGATATCCGCCGCCCTTCCCTCTCACGCCGGTCAGCAGCTTTGCTTTGACCAAGAGCTTGATGATGCTCTCCAAATATTTTTCGGATATCTCCTGCCGCTGCGCAATCACCTTCAGCGGAATAAAGCCGTCCGCCTGATGCTCGGCCAAATCAATCATAACCCGAAGCGCGTACCGCCCTTTGGTTGAAATCAGCATATCCGCCCCTCCCTTGAAAAACAATCCTATTATACGGCAGGAAGGTGGGTAAATCAATCAAAAATTGTATAACAGCTATTGACAAACAGACGGGTGCGTTCTATAATTCGTACAAACCTACAAGAAAGGTTGGTAATGCAATGAACTGCCTTTGGGAATTTCGATGTTGCCGCCGTCAATCGGCAGATGCGCGGACAGCCGGATGATACGCTTTTTGACCATGACCGCTTCGGACGGCCTTTCCGCTCCGCTTTGCCGAAAGCGAAAAAATCATTCTGAATTTTGCATAACAACAATAATATTATTTAGGAGGGAAACATCATGAGCAAGATTTACACATCCGCCGACCAGCTGATTGGCAAGACCCCTTTGCTGGAACTGGTTCACATTGAGAAGGCCGAGAATCTGGAGGCGAAGGTTCTGGGCAAGCTGGAGTATTTCAACCCAGCCGGCAGCGTGAAGGATCGCATTGCCAAGGCCATGATTGACGACGCGGAGCACAAGGGCTTGCTGAAAGCAGGCTCTGTGATTATCGAGCCTACTTCCGGCAACACCGGCATCGGCCTGGCTTCCGTGGCCGCCGCCCGCGGCTACCGCATCATCATCGTCATGCCGGACACGATGAGCGTGGAGCGCCGCCAGCTGATGAAGGCTTACGGCGCAGAGCTGGTGCTGACCGAGGGCACCAAGGGCATGAAGGGCGCTATTGCCAAGGCGGATGAGCTGGCAAAGGAGATTCCGGACAGCTTCATCCCCGGCCAGTTTGTCAATCCCGCCAACCCCGCGATTCATAAGGCGACCACCGGCCCTGAAATCTGGCAGGATACCGACGGCAAGGTCGATATCTTTGTGGCGGGCGTCGGCACGGGCGGGACGATTACCGGTGTCGGCGAATACCTGAAGAGCCGGAATCCCAACGTGCAAGTGGTGGCCGTGGAGCCCGCGTCCTCTCCGGTGCTGAGCAAGGGCATCGCCGGCAGCCACAAAATTCAGGGCATCGGCGCAGGCTTTGTACCCGATGTGCTGGACACCAAGATTTACGATGAGATCATTGCCGTAGAGAATGAGGATGCTTTTGCCGCCGGCAGGCTGGTCGGCAAGAAGGAGGGCGTCTTGGTGGGCATTTCCTCCGGCGCCGCGGTATGGGCTGCCATCCAGCTGGCAAAGAGGCCGGAGAACAAGGGCAAGACCATCGTCGCTCTTCTGCCCGACACGGGGGATCGCTACCTCTCTACGCCGCTGTTTGCGGATTGAACGTGGACAACGGTGGAGAACAAGATGCTTTATTGAGGACGAAATTATTTAAAAGTGGAAAATTAATAACAAAATACACACAAATCATCCGAAAAAGTGGTACAATCAATCCGATGTTCGTGTTTCAATGAAAAACACGAACATTTTTTTGAAAAACAGTGGAAATATTCACAAAGCTGCGGTATAATAGAGCGCCGGAAGCACCGATTGACAAGGAGGATGCCACCGATGGAGAAGATAAAGCGCGCCGAGCGTCTGGCCGTGATGGGGCGCATTCTGACAGCCGAGCCGAACCGCATTTTTAATCTGTCCTATTTCTGCGATATGTTTTCTGCCGCCAAGTCCACCATCAGCGAGGATGCGGCGATGCTGGCGCATATCTATGAAGAGGCGCATCTGGGCTGCGTGGAGACCCTGACCGGCGCGGCGGGCGGCGTCCGCTATCGTCCGATCGGCGTAAAAGGCGAGGACAGGGCGTTCGTGGAGCGCGTCTGCACCATGCTTTCCGAGCCATCCCGCGTGCTGCCGGGCGGCTTCCTGTATTTTTCGGATATTCTGGCCGACCCGGAGCTGGTGTCCCGCATGGGCAACATGATTGCGGGGCGGTACTATGACGAGCATATCGACTTTGTCCTGACGATGGAAACGAAGGGCATTCCCGTGGCGCTGGAGACGGCGGGCGCGCTGCGCGTTCCGCTGGTCATTGCGCGCCGCGCCACCAAGGTGTATGAGGGCAGCGCGGTCAACATCAGCTATATGTCCGGCAACGGGGCGATTGAAACGATGGCGCTTTCCCGCCGCGCCGTGCATGATGGGCAGCGGACGCTGATTGTGGATGATTTCACCCGCGGCGGCGGAACGGCCCGCGGCATGATTGCCCTGATGAAGGAATTCGGCGTGCCCGTGGCCGGCGTGTGCTTTGTGCTGGCGCTGGAGCGCCCGCAAACGGCGCTACTTGAAAACGAAAGCTCCCTGATGGTCATGCAGCCCATCGGGGCGGACGGTTCGGTCAGGGTGCGCCCGTCGGATTGGGTCAAGTAAGCATTGCAGGAGTTTTTTATGCGAGCCATTGTCGGTTTGGGCAATCCCAGCAGCCGGTACGAGCATACGCGCCATAACGCCGGCTTTGATACCATTGATATTTTATCGCAAAAGTTAGACCTCCCCGTCAAGAAGCTCAAGTGCCGCGCCGTGACGGGCGAGGGCGTGTATGCGGGAGAGCGCATTGTTCTGATCAAGCCGCAGACCTTTATGAACAACAGCGGCCTGAGCGTTTCGGATGCGCTTTCGTGGTACAAGCTGCAGCCCGCGGAGCTGCTTTTGATTGTGGACGACATCGACCTTCCCTTTGGGCAGGTGCGTCTGCGCGGCAAAGGCGGGCCGGGCACACACAACGGGCTTCGCAGCATCCTGCAATGCACCGGCAGCGGCGATTTTCCCCGCGTCCGCATCGGCATGGGGCAGCCGCCGAAGGACTGGGACTTGGCAGACTATGTCTTGGGGCATTTTGACACGCAGGAGGACAGGAAAATCGCCTTTGACGCTTATATGACTGCCGCGGATGCCGCCCTGTGCTGGGTGAAAAACGGCATTGACGCGGCGATGAATCAATACAATAAGAAGCATGCTGAATGATTTTTTGTCTTTGCTGACCGAAACGGCGCCCGTGCAGTCCGTACTGAGCGCGGCCCGTTCCGGCACCGTCACCGCGCTGTACGACCTGTGCGAGGGTCTTCGTGCGGCGCTTTCGTGCGCCCTTTCCAAGGGAGCGGGGCGTCCCGTTTTGCTGATTGCGCAGAACGATGCGGCGGCGCTCCGCCTGACGGACGACTGCGCGACGCTGACGAACGGCCGCGCGGCCTACCTGCCGGCCGAAAGCATCAGCTTTACCCGCGGCGCGGCGAGCAGGGAGACGACGGACAGGCGCATGGAGGCGCTTGTGCGGGTGCATCGGGGCGAGGCGGATGTGCTGATTGCCACGGCAGACGCGCTGCAGACCCGCCTGCCCGACCTTGCGCTGTTTGAAAAAAAGACGCTCCGCCTGCTGACGGGCGGCGTGATTGCGCCGTCCGCGCTCATGAAGGCGCTGACGGAGAGCGGGTATGAGCGCGTGGACATCGTGGAGGGCAAGGGGCAGTGCGCCCTGCGCGGCGAAATCGTGGATGTGTTTGCGCCGTCGCTTCCGCAGGCCGTGCGCATTGAATTTTTTGATGACGAGATTGACTCCATCCGCACCTTTGATTTGATGACCCAGCGCAGTCAGGATAAGCTGACGAGCGTCTCCATTCCGCCCGCCGAGCCGTTTTTGTATGCGGACGGGCAAAGAAAGCCCGCTGCGGACGCGCTGAGGCGGTATGTGACGGAGCAGGTCAGGCGTCTGCCCAAGGATTTGTTCACCCCGTCCCTGCCGCCGCTTCCCGGCGAGGAGGATGAAGGAGATGCCGAGACCGTGCCGCGTTCCGTGCGCACGGGGCTTCTTCGCCTTTTGGACGATGCCGATGCATTGGAAAGCGGCGGCGTTTTGCCGAATGCGCGGCTGTTTGCGGGCGTTCTGACGAAGAACGAGGGAACCTTGAGCGAATGGCTGCGCGACCCGCTGGTCATCATGGACGCGCCCGAAAATGTCCGCGCCCGCGCAGAGGACAGGCGGGCCGGCTTTGAAGAGGAATTTAAGCTGGCGATGGAGCGGCAGGAGGTTATCCCTGAGCAGCAGGCGCTGGTGCTGTCGTTCGATGAACTGCTGGAGCGCCTGCGTCCCATGTCCCTTATCCTCATGCAGGATTTTCTGCGCGATATGAGCGGCTTAAAGCCCGACACGATCGTTCGGATGACCGGCAAGGCGACCGAGCATTATCTGTCCCGCTTTAAGGACTTGGTGAGCGATGTGCGCGCCATGGCGGACGAGGGCTTCCGCGTCCTGCTTTTGTCCGGCGGAGCGGCGCGCGGGGAGCGCTTGCAGATTGCCCTGTCCGAGCAGGGGCTTCCGCTCCCCGTCGGCATCGCGGGAACGCCGCTTCTGCCCGGCGCGCCGGTCATCTGTCCGAGCACCCTGTCCCGCGGCTTCGTGCTGCCGAATGAAAAGCTCGCCCTGATTTCGGACAGCGATATTTTCGGCGCGGGCTATAAAAAGGCACGGAAAACGCGCACGGCGGGCGAAAAAATCGAGGCGTTTACAGACCTGAAGGAGGGCGACTATGTGGTGCACGAGCATCACGGCGTCGGCATCTTCAGGGGGACGGTGCGCCTGCAGACCGAGGGAACCTATCGGGATTATATTTTAATTCAGTATCGCGGCAGCGATAAGCTCTATGTCCCGACCGACCAGTTTGACCGCGTGCAGAAGTACATCGGCGGACAGGAGAAGCTGCCCCCGCTCAATTCCTTGGGCGGCGGCGATTGGGAAAAGCAAAAGAAAAAGGTCAAGGCGGGCTTAAAGAAGCTGGCGTTTGACCTGGTTAAGCTGTACGCGGACAGAAAGACCACGCCCGGCCATGCCTTTGCGCCCGATACGCCGTGGCAGCGGCAGTTTGAGGATCATTTTCCCTTTGAGCTGACGCCGGATCAGCAGCGCGCCGTGCGCGACATCACGCAGGACATGGAAGCGCCGACCAACATGGACAGGCTTCTGTGCGGCGACGTGGGCTACGGCAAGACGGAGGTCGCTCTGCGGGCGGCGTTCAAGGCCGTGATGGACGGCAAGCAGGTGGCGCTGCTTGCGCCGACGACCATCTTGGTTCAGCAGCATTTTTACACCCTGCAAAAGCGTCTCGCCGAGTTTCCCGTCAACGTGGATGTGGTCAGCCGCTTCCGCTCGGCCAAGGCGCAGCGGGAGACCCTTCAGCGCGTCCGAGAGGGCAAGGTGGACATTCTGGTCGGCACGCACCGCATTTTGAGCAAGGACGTCGTCTTCAAGGACTTGGGGCTGCTCATCGTGGACGAGGAGCAGCGCTTCGGCGTTCAGCACAAGGAGCAGATAAAGCACATGAAGACCGGCGTGGATGTGCTGACCCTATCCGCCACGCCCATCCCGCGTACCCTGCACATGAGCATGGTGGGCGTGCGCGATATGAGCCTTTTGGAAACGCCGCCGGAGGAGCGCTTTCCCGTGCAGACCTATGTCATTGACTATCAGGACGGGGTCATTCGGGACGCCATCCGCCGCGAAATGGCGCGGAAGGGGCAGGTCTATTTCCTGTACAATCGGGTGCGCTCCATCGATGAATTTGCCGCAAGGCTGCGGGCGCTTGTGCCGGAGGCGCGAATCGGCGTCGGGCACGGGCAGATGAAGGAGCAGCAGCTGGAGGACATCATGCTGGACTTTTATGACGGCCGGTATGATGTGCTGCTGTCCACCACCATCATCGAAAACGGCTTGGATGTGCCCAACGCCAATACGCTGATTGTGTTCGATGCGGATCGCTTCGGCCTGTCCCAGCTCTATCAGCTGCGCGGGCGCGTCGGGCGCTCCAACCGCTCCGCCTATGCCTATTTTACCGTGCGCCCCGATAAAATGCTGACCGAGGATGCGCAGAAGCGGCTGAGCGCCATCCGGGAGTTTACGGAATTCGGCTCAGGCTTCCGCATTGCCATGCGCGATTTGGAAATCAGAGGCGCGGGCAACATTTTCGGCCCTGAACAGAGCGGCAATGTGTCCGCGGTGGGGTATGATATGTATGTCAAGCTCATCGAGGAGGCCGTGCGAGAGGCGCAGAGCGAGAGCGGCGACGGCAGCCGCCCCGCGCAGCCCGCTCATGCGGAAACGCGGGTCGATTTGAAGGTGGACGCCTACCTGCCCGCCGAGTATGTCTCCGGCGATGTGCAGCGGATGGAGATCTACAAGCGCATTTCCCTCATCAGGACGCGCGAGGACAGGGAGGACGTCATCGAGGAGCTGATTGACCGCTTCGGCGAGCCGCCCGCCCCCGTGATGCGGCTCATCGACATCGCTCAGCTGCGGGCGCTTGTGTCGCCGCTGGGCGTAAGCAGTGTGACCTTTACGGCCGGTACGCTCATTCTGCGCATCGATCCGTCCCTGCTGCCGCCGACGGACAAGCTGCTGGAGGCCATGACCAAGACGGATAAGCGGCTGCTTTTGTCTGCCGCCCGTGAGCCGTCCATGCTGCTTCGGGATAAAAATCTGACCGCCGAAAGCGCGTTGGCCGCGGCCGTGCCCCTGTTTGAGCGGCTGAACAAGCTCATTTTCACAAAGGAGAAACCGAATGCCTGACGCAATGCTTGATATTCAAAACGTATCCTTTTCCTATGAGGAGGACGGGAAAAAGGCCGTGGACGGTGTGTCCCTGTCCGTTCCCCGCGGCGCTTTTGTCGCCGTGCTGGGGCAGAACGGCAGCGGGAAATCCACCTTGGCCAAGCTGATGAACGGGCTGTACCGTCCCCTGTCCGGCACGGTGCTGGTGGATAACATGAGCACGGCGGACGAGGATAAGACCTATCAGCTTCGCCGCAAGGCCGGCATGGTGTTTCAAAACCCCGATAATCAGCTGGTGGCGACGATGGTGCGCGAGGACGTCGCCTTCGGGCTGGAGAACATCGGCGTCCCGACCGAGGAAATGCCTGAGCGCATTGACGCGGCCTTAAGGAGCGTCGGGATGCTCGAATACGCGGACAGAGCGCCGCATCTTTTATCCGGCGGGCAGAAGCAGCGCGTGGCCATCGCCGGCATTCTGGCCATGCAGCCGGAGGCCATCATATTTGACGAGGCCACGGCCATGCTCGACCCCAGCGGCCGTCAGGAGGTGTTCGGCACCGTGCGGCGGCTCAACCGAGAGCAGGGGCTGACGGTCGTCTGGATCACCCATTTTATGGAGGAGGCCGCGCTGTGCGGGTACATCCATGTCATGCACGAGGGAAAGCTGGTGCTGTCCGGCACGCCCAAGGAGGTCTTTAAAGACCCTGCGCGGATGCGCTCGCTGCATTTGGACGTGCCGCCGATGGCAATGCTGGCGACAACGCTTCGGGCGGAGGGCTTTCCGCTGCCGGAGGGCATCCTGACGGTGGAGGACATGGTGAAGGGAGTGAAGGCGCTGTGCAGCTGACGTTTGACCATGTGACGCATACCTATCAGCCGGACAGCCCCTTTCAGGCAACGGCCATCCGGGACGTTTCTCTGACCATCCGCAGCGGCGAATTTGTCGCCCTCATCGGGCATACGGGCAGCGGCAAATCCACATTGGCGCAGCATATGAACGGCCTGCTTCGCCCGACCGAGGGGCGCGTGCTGCTGGACGGGCGCGACATTCATGAAAAGGGCGCGGATCGCCGCGCCGTGCGGCAGCGGATAGGGCTGGTGTTTCAGTACCCTGAGCAGCAGCTCTTTGAGGAAACGGTCGCCAAGGACGTGGCGTTCGGCCCGAAAAATCTGGGGCTGTCCGCCACGGAAATCGATGCGCGGGTGCATGAGGCGCTGGAAAGGGTGCGGCTTTCCTATGACGAGATGGCGGAAAAATCGCCGTTTGAGCTGTCCGGCGGGCAGATGCGCCGCGTCGCCATTGCCGGCGTTTTGGCCATGCGTCCCGAAATGCTGGTGCTGGACGAGCCGGCGGCCGGCCTTGACCCGATGGGGCGGGACGAGCTTTTGTCGCTCATTGAGCAGCTGCATCAAAACGGCACGACCATCGTCATGATTTCCCACAGCATGGACGATGTGGCGAGAGCCGCCAAGCGCATTCTGGTCATGGAGCACGGGAAGCTCGCCATGCAGGGAACGCCGGATGAGATTTTTTCCGAGGCGGATGCCCTGCTGCAAATGGGGCTGGACGTCCCGCAGGTCTGCCGGCTTTCGCTCTGCCTTCAGGCGGAGGGCTTTGCCTTCCCCACCGTGTACAGGCAGGAGGACGCCCTGAACGCGCTGAGAAAACTGTTAAAGGGGGGGGCACGCCATGCTTGACAATATCACGCTCGGCCAGTATTATCCGGCGGACAGCGTCGTTCACGCGCTCGACCCAAGGGTCAAAATCGTTCTGCTGGTGCTGTTCATCGTGGCCGTGTTCATGGCGGGCGATTTGCCGGCCTTCATTCCCGTCGTTCTGTTTCTGGCCTTTGCCTGCAAAGCGTCCAGGCTGCCCTTTCGACAGTTTGTGAAGGGGCTGAAGCCGCTTCGCTTTATCCTGATTTTCACCTTCCTGCTCAACCTCTTTTTCACCGCCGGCACGACGCCGCTTATCGATCTCGGCTTTGCGACGCTCACCGTGGAGGGCAGCCTGAACGCCGTCCGCTTTTCCCTGCGTTTGGTTTTTCTGGTGCTCGGCTCAAGCCTGCTGACGCTCACGACCGCGCCCGTCGCCCTGACGGACGGCTTGGAGCGCCTGCTGTCTCCCTTGCGCGTCATTCATTTTCCCGCGCATGAGCTGGCGATGATGATGACCATCGCCCTTCGCTTCATCCCGACCCTTTTGGAGGAGGCCGACAAAATCATGAAGGCGCAGGCGGCCCGCGGCGCGGACTTTGAAACGGGCAATCTGCTGCAGCGCACCAAGGCGATGGTGCCGCTGCTGGTGCCGCTGTTCATCAGCGCCTTCCGCAGGGCGGGGGAGCTGGCGATGGCGATGGAGGCGCGGTGCTATCACGGCGGCGAGGGGCGCACGCGGCTGCATATCCTGAAAATGAAGAAAAACGACTATCTGGCGCTGCTGTGGACGGCGCTGCTGCTGGCGCTGGTCATCCTTGAGGGGCTGGTCGCATGATTCGGTATCTGCTGACGGTCTCTTATGACGGCACGGCTTACGCGGGCTGGCAGCGGCAGAAGAACGGCATAGCCGTGCAGGAAAGGCTGGAGGACGCACTGCAAAGCGCCCTGCGGGTGCGGACGCCCGTGACCGGCGCAAGCCGCACGGATGCGGGCGTTCACGCGCTGGGACAGCGGGCGCATTTTGACGCGGAGACCTCCATTCCGGCGGACAAATTTCCCTTTGTCCTCAACCGCTTCCTGCCCTATGACATCCGCGTGCTGGACTGTGAAGTCGTCCCCGATGATTTTCACGCCCGCTTTTGCACGAAGGATAAGACCTATACCTATCGCATCCATAACGCCGTGCATGCCAGCGCCCTTTATCGGAACCTGACCGCGCATATCCCCGTTCCGCTGGACGCCGGACGGATGCACGAGGCGGCGCAGACCATGCTCGGCACGCATGATTTTGCCGCCTTTGCCGCCGCCGGAGGCAGCGCCAAGACCACCGTCCGCACGATTGAGGAAATCTCCGTTTCAAGGGTTGGGGAGGAAATCACCCTGGTCGTGCGCGGCAACGCCTTTCTGTACAACATGGTGCGCATCATTGCCGGCACGCTGATTTACATCGGCCAGGGCAAGCTGCCGCCCGAATGCCTTCGGGAGGCGCTCGATACGGGCAGCCGCCTTGCCTTGGGCATTACGGCGCCCGCACAGGGGCTGGAGCTGACGCACATCAGCTACCGGGAGGAAAGACAGCAAAAAAACGGTCTTTCGGCGGGCGATTCGGGAAAATGCTTGTAATTTTATCCCTCATTCGGTATAATGTATCATGATTTTTTCAGAAGAAATGGGAGGAGATCTTGATGGAAAACGAGAGCGTGCGCACCAATTTTATCTGGGATGCGATCGATCAGGATCTGGCGGACGGAAAATGTGAAAAGATTCATACCCGCTTTCCGCCTGAGCCGAACGGCTATCTGCATATCGGCCACTGCAAGGCGCTGATTACCGATTTCGGCACGGCCGAAAAATACGGCGGTCTGTGCAACCTTCGGTTTGATGATACCAACCCCGCCAAGGAGGACAACGAATACGCCGAGGGCATCAAGCAGGACATCCGCTGGCTGGGCTTTGAATGGACGGGCGGCATTTTCTATGCCAGCGATTATTACGAAAAGCTCTATGAGATTGCCGAGGACTTTATCAAACGCGGGCTGGCCTATGTGGACGAGCTGACGCCCGAACAGATGACGGAGTACCGCGGCACGTTGACGAGTCCCGGCACCGATTCGCCGTGGCGCGAGCGCCCGATGGAGGAGAGCCTTGACCTGTTCCGCCGGATGCGGGCGGGAGAATTTCCGGAGGGGCGCATGATTCTGCGCGCCAAAATCGACATGGCCTCGCCCAACATGAATATGCGCGATCCCGCTATGTACCGCATCCTGTACAAGGAGCATTGGCGCACGGGCAAGGCATGGTGCATTTATCCGATGTACGACTATGCGCACCCCCTTTCGGACGCGCTGGAGGGCATCACGCACTCGCTCTGCTCGCTGGAGTTTGAAAACCATCGCCCGCTCTATGACTGGGTGGTGGAAAAGGCGGGGCTTCGTGCGCCGCATCTGGACAAGGACGGCAACCGCACCATCGGCCCGCGCCAGATTGAGTTTGCCCGCCTGAATATCACCCGAACGGTCATGAGCAAGCGCCATCTGCGCAGGCTGGTCGAGGAGGGCTATGTCTCCGGCTGGGACGACCCCCGCATGCCCACTTTGTGCGCCATGCGCCGCCGCGGTTACACCGGCAGCGCGATTCGGGCGTTTGTCGAGCAGGTCGGCTTGGCCAAGGCCGATTCCACGTCGGACGTCGCCATGCTGGAGGCCTGCGTGCGCGATGATTTGGGCGAAAAAGCCCCGCGTGTCATGGCCGTGCTGAATCCGCTCAGGTGCGTCCTCACCAACGTAGCGGACGACTGGACGGACACCCTGCCGATGGAAAACCATCCAGACCATCCGGAGCTGGGCGAGCGTCAGGTGACCATCGGCAAGGAGATTTGGATAGAGCGGGAGGACTTTATGGAGGAGCCGCCCAAGAAGTTCTTCCGCCTCAAGCCGGACGGCGAGGTGCGTCTCAAGGGCGCCTACATCATCCGCTGCGACAGGGTCGTGAAGGATGCAAACGGGAATATTGACCATGTGGAATGCACGGTCGATTTGGACACCCGCTCCGGCTCCGAGGGCGCAAACCGCAAGGTCAAGGGAACCATCCACTGGGTCAACGCCCGCGACTGCGCCTCCTTTGAAGCACGGCTGTATGATCAGCTCATGACGGCGGAATGGGATACGGCGGACGCGGCCGACAAAAAGGACGTGACGAAATTCCTGTCGCCGGACTCTCTGAAGGTCGTTCGGGGCTACTGCGAGCATACGCTCGTCAGCGCCAAGGTGGGGGACACCTTCCAGTTCCTGCGCAACGGCTATTTTTGCAAGGACAAGGACAGCACCGGGGACTGCGCCGTGTATAACCGCGTGGTCAGCCTCAAGAGCAGCTTCCAAATCAAATAAGCATCGGTTCATCCGTATCGGGCGGCTCTGCCGCTTTCACGATTTCCAAGGGATTAAGGAGATAAAAGCCAATGACACAAGTCCGCACGCGCTTTGCGCCCTCGCCCACAGGCTTTATGCATCTGGGCGGCCTTCGCACGGCGCTGTACAATTATCTGTTTGCGAAGAAAAACGGCGGGAAATTCATCCTCCGCATCGAGGATACCGATCAGGACAGGTATGTCGAGGGCGCGACAGAGGTTATTTACGACACTTTGAAGGGCTGCGGCATGAACTGGGATGAAGGACCGGACGTCGGCGGCGATTACGGCCCGTATGTCCAGTCCGAGCGCAAGAGCCTGTATCTGCCCTACGCCAAGCAGCTCATTGAAAAGGGCGCGGCGTACTACTGCTTCTGCACCAGGGAGGAACTGGACGCCCGCCGCGAGGGAGCCGAAAAGCGCGGAGAGGTGTTCAAGTACGATAAGCACTGCCTGCACCTTGCCAAGGAGGAAATCGAGGCAAAGCTGGCCGCCGGCACGCCCTATGTCATCCGCCTGAACGCGCCGACGACGGGCGAATCGACATATGACGATGTGGTGTTCGGCAAAATCACCTTCCCGAACGACACGCTGGATGATATGGTGCTCATCAAGGCAGACGGCATGCCGACCTACAACTTCGCCAATGTCGTGGACGACCATCTGATGGGCATCACGCACGTCATGCGCGGCATGGAATACCTGTCCTCTACGCCCAAATACAACCTTTTGTACAATGCGTTCGGCTGGGAGATCCCGCAGTACATCCACCTGACCACCGTCATGCGCGATGCGCATCATAAGCTCTCCAAGCGCGACGGCGACGCCTATTACAGCGATTTCATCGGCAAGGGCTACCTGAAAGAGGCGCTCATCAACTATCTGGCGCTGGTCGGCTGGAACCCGGGCGACGACCGTGAATTTTTCACGATGGACGAGCTGGTGGAGGCGTTCGATATCCACAGGCTGAACAACGCGCCGGGCATCTTCGACGTCAATAAGCTGACCTGGTTTAACGCGCACTACATCGCGCAGATGGACTTTGACAAATATCTGGAGCAGGCAACGCCGTGGTTTGACAAGGTGCTGGCGGGAAAAAATATCGACTATCGCCGTCTGGCGGAGCTGATGCAGAGCCGAACCGAGGTGTTCAACCGCATCCCCGATATGGTGGCGTTTCTGGCCGTGCTGCCGGATTACGAGCTGTCTCTGTTTGAAAACAAGAAGCAAAAGAGCAGTTTGGAAACCGCCAAAGAAGTGCTGCCGCTGTGCCTTGATTTGCTGAAGGCGCTGCCCGAATGGACGGAGAGCGCCATCCATGACGCAATCATGGCGAAAATCCCTGAATGGGGGAAAAAGAACGGCACGGTGCTGTGGGCGCTGCGCATCGCCATCTCCGGTCAGATGTCCACGCCCGGCGGCGCGTTTGAGATTGCCTACCTGCTCGGACGGGATGAGACGATTGCCCGCATCGAAAAAGCGCTGGCGCGGCTCGGCGAATAAAATATCGCGGGCAGGCTGGCGGCGGAAAAAAGAGGCCGCCTGCCTCCCTTTTCCTTGCAGAAAAAACGCGCTTTCGGCTTTACAAATTCAGGCATTTTGTGATA
>CAVFWQ010000052.1:0-14805 GCA_963626285.1 bacterium
TGAAGGAACGCTCTTCGGCCGGCTGAAAAGAACCGTTGACGAATGTGCGGGATGGCAGAAGGAAATCATCCTGCCAAGCGCTGAGCTTCCCGCATGGCTTCGGCAGAGCAAAAGCTCTCTGACCCACGATTTTTTCATCCGTATGCTGTATTCCTGCCTAGTGGACGCTGATTTTATCGATACTGAGACCTTCATGAATAATGCTCCTGCCCCGCGTGGTACGGGAGCGCCGCTGTCCGAGCTGGTCAAAAAGGTGCGGCAAAAAGCACAGGAATATCTTTCGTGTTCGGATGTTTCCCAGGTCGTGCGGCTTCGCAATCAGGTGCTGCGCGCCTGCATCGAACGCGGGCGGGATGAACGGCAGGGGCTTTACAGCCTGACCGTTCCGACCGGCGGCGGGAAGACCTTTTCCTCGCTTGCCTTCGCGATGGAGCATGCCGCCGCGCAGCATATGGAGCGCATCGTTTATGTGCTTCCCTATACCTCCATCATCGACCAGACCGTGCAGGTCTTTTCCGCACTGTTGGGAGAGGAAAATGTTTTAGCGCATTATGCGGGCGCGGAGTATAAGCTGACGGATGAAGAAAGCCTGTCACCCCTGCAATACCGGCAGCTTTTGGCCAGCGAAAACTGGGATGCGCCCGTTGTGGTGACGACCGCCGTGCAGTTTTTCGAATCCATCTATGCGAACCGAAGCAGCAAATGCCGAAAGCTGCATAACCTTGCCGGCAGCGTGATCATTTTTGATGAGGCGCAGACCTTGCCGAACGATTACCTGAAGCCCTGCATTTCGGCGATTGCGCAGCTCGTTTCACATTATCACGTGACAGCCGTTCTCTGCACTGCCACGCAGCCCGCACTCGACGATATTTTTAGGGAATTTATCCCGCAGTGCGCCATATCGGAAGTTTTTCCGCACACCGCACACTTATATCAGGCGCTCAGACGTACAATCCTGCGGGAACTCGGCGGTATTTCAACAGACGCGCTGTGCGAACGGCTTTCGGAAGCGCCGCAGGTGCTGTGCGTTGTCAACTTGCGCAAAACGGCGAAGGAAATCTTTGAGCGTCTTCCGGATGAGGGAAGCTATTGCTTGACAACCCTGCTTTGTGCGGCCGACCGCCGCATTCGGCTTAACGAAATCCGACAGCGGTTGAAGGACGGCCTGCCCTGCCGCGTGGTGTCCACCTCGCTGATTGAAGCAGGTGTTGACGTGGACTTCCCGCTGGCATATCGGGAAGCGGCAGGCTTGGATTCGCTTCTCCAAACAGCGGGACGCTGCAACCGTGAAGGAAAACGCAGCGCGGAGAATAGTTTCGTTTACTGCTTCCGCTTAGAGGAGTCCTCGCCACCTCGAATGCTTCGGCAGAATGTCGATGCTGCCGAGTTCGTCAGGCGCCACTTTGCACAGCCGGACATGCCGGAGGCTATCCATGCGTATTTTCAGGAGCTGTACGACAACAAAGGAAACGCGGCGCTCGATCGAAAAAGAATTTTGGGTGCCATTCGGAGCGGCATAGACGGCTGTGCATTCCCCTTTGCTCAAATTGCTCAGCAGTTCCGTTTGATTGAAACGCCGACCCGCACCGTTTACCTGCCCGTTGATGAGGGCGCTGAATTATGCGAAAGGCTGCGCAGCGGCAAAATCAGCCGTGCCCTGCTGCGGCGGCTGGGTCTGTACAGCGTCGAGATTTATCATGACCGACTTGAAGCACTGATAAAAGCCGGAACGGTGGAGTGCCTGCACGACGGTCTCTTCGTTTTAAGCGATATAGCGGCATACAGCCGAAAAATAGGCTTGGACTTAAATCCGAAAGCGGGGGATGGCTTTTTCTTTTAAGGTATCACCGCATAGATGTTCATATTCCGATAAATGCAGAAAATAACACCGTTATACTAATCTCAACTAAATATATTTAGTATCCGACTTCTCAAAGTAATGCCGGAAATGTTTTCGGCTGCAAGGTTGTTGATGGTTCGGCCGAGGCGGTCAACAACCTTTTCCTGCGTTTGAAAGACCTTGTTTTTGAACCCAAAAATCGAATTCCGTGATTGACTATTGATTTATGTGAAAAAATCTGCTATACTTACAACGAATTCAAATTGTTCCGAACGTATTCGGCATTCATTTACTAATGCGGGATATGTAAATAATAGGAAAGGTGGTTACCATTACAATGAAAAAGTCCCTCGCCATGCTTTTGACCGTCATGATGCTGCTGTCCGTTTGCAGCCTCTCTGTGGCCGAAGAAAAGAAGAGCCTGACCTTCTGGGTGCCTCAGTATCAGTTCAGCAAGGAAGAAAACGCCGTCTCTGACCTTGACTTCTGGAATGAGAAATTCGATGCCTTTGAAGAAGCAAACAACTGCGAAGTGAATGTTGAAATTCTCCCGTGGAGCGACTACAACACTACCGTATATACCGGTCTGCTGAACAACGATGGTCCGGATCTGGTGTATGTGACCGATACCTATGACCTCGTTTCCAACAACCTCCTTCTTGCGCTGGATAACTATCTGACCGATGCCGAGAAGGACAATTTCATCATGTGGGACAATGCCGCGATGGACAAGGACGGCAACCATTATACCATCGTGATGAACGGCGGCTCTGTCATCATGTTCTATAACAAGGACATTCTGGCGGAAGCGGGCGTTGCCGAGCCGGAAAAACCTTGGAATTGGGACGAATTCATGGAAGTCTGCAAGACCATCAAAGAAAAGACCGGCAAGCAGGCGTTCCTCCAGAACTGGGGCGCGAATACCGGCACCAGCGCCCTGATGACCAGCTTCTGGCCGTACTATTTCCAAGCGGGCGGCTCTGTACTGAATGCCGACGGCGAAGTGGACATCAACAACGAGGCTGGTTTGGCTACCGTTGCATTCATTAAGAGTCTGTATGACGAAGGCATCTTTGATGAGTCCATCACCGCTGAGACTCAAGCACACAGCAAGTTTGGCGCGGGTGAATTGGGCATCTACTGCGTCGGCGACAACAGCGGTCTCACCAGCGCCGAGAAGAACGGCATCAATTATGGCTATATGTTCAGCCTTGAAGGTGTTGCGGGCTGCGCAAGCCGTGCTGCCGGTGACGCTTTCGCCGTGTCCTCCAATTCTGTTAAGCGCGGCAACGATGAACTGGCTGTGAAGGCTTTGGTGTACATCACTTCTGCTGAGGTTATGGACGATTGGCACGAGCGCGTATATTCGTTCCCCAGCGTGACCAAGGATGCAACTCGCGTGTTCAACCCCGCGCTGGATGCTCTGTATACCGAGTATGCCGACGGCATGAAGATTGTTCCCGACTTTGAAGGAAAGCCTTCCTTTGAAAAGGCACTGCAGTCCAACATTCAGCTCATGTTCATGGGAGACATGACCGCTCAGGAGGTTTTGGACGAGACCATGACCTATTATCAGGAGCAGATTAAGCAGTAATTTCCATCGACGTTTTCTTGTGATTGAGGGGTCGAAAGACCCCTCACTCACTTCTTTTATTTTTACGAAGCTTCGGAGGTGACGATTCCCCCATGAGCACACAGGTCGTGTCTCCAAAAAGCTGGAGCATCAAGCGCAGACGCAGGCAAGCCTTGATTGGTGTCGCTTACATCGCGCCCAGTTTTATTCTGATGTCCATCTTCAATGTGCTTTCCATCTTCGTATCGTTGTATTTGGCTTTTTGTAAATACAACATGGTGGGCAGTCCTGTGTGGATTGGGCTGGAAAATTTTCAAAAGTTAGCCTCCAATAAATCCCTTCGGGATGCGCTGCTCAACACGGTATGGTATGTTCTCATGACTGTGCCTTCCCAGACCCTGCTGTCGTTGATTATCGCGGCTTTTATTGCCGAGCGGCTGAAAAACCGTTATGGTTCGTTTCTGCGCAGTGTTATCTTCATTCCTGTAATCATTTCTTTAATTGCATCCGCCACGGTATGGAGCATCATGTACAATACGAACGGCGGCTTGATTAACCAGTTCTTGGCGCTTTTCGGCGTTGAGTCTGTCAATTTTCTCGGCAGCAAGAAGACTGCGCTGGCAAGCGTTGCTGCTGTTGCCGTCTGGAAAAGCACGGGCTACTACATGGTTATCTACTATGCGGGCATCATGAACATGTCTGCCGAAATCCGTGAGGCGGCGATTGCGGACGGCGCAAATGCCGTTCAGCGTTTCTTCTACATCACACTGCCTATTTTGAAGCCCATCACTTATATGATTATTACCTTGGGCATCATCGGCTCTTTTCAGGTCTTCGATTTGGTTTACAAAATGACGGGGGGCGGTCCCGGTCGTTCCACCTATACGGTGGCGTACATGATTTATATGTATGCCTTCCAAGACAAGCGTATCGGTTCGGCCTGTGCGCTGGCCGTCGGTCTCTTGGTGGTCATTTTGATTATTCATATGCTGCAAACGCTGCTGTTTAAGGAGAAAGACGAAAAATGAAACAGAATTGGACGATTTGGTCTGTGCTGGGTGTTATTTTGGTCTCCCTCTTTGCGCTGCTTTGCCTGACACCATTGATTTATATGCTGCTAGTATCTTTTACGGATTCGGACAGCCTGTATATACATTTCAGCGATATTCACTTAAATTTCAGCAACTATTATTACGCGATTTTTGAGCGTAATTTCGGCAGTGCCTTGAAGAACAGCATCATTGTCGTAGTCGGTTCCTGCCTTCTGGTGGATATTGTGGCAGCAATGGCCGGATACGGCTTTTCCAAGAAGCCGATTCCCGGCAAAGAACCCCTGTTTCAGGGCTATCTGGCGACCATGATGATTCCCGGTCAAGTTACATTGATTCCGATGTTTTTGATGATTAACGCGCTTGGCTGGACGAACACCTATCGGGCGCTGATTTTGCCGATGGTGGGTGCATTCGGCATCTTTTTGATGCGTCAATTCATGGATGCCGTTCCCAATGAGCTGCTGGAGGCATCCGAAATTGACGGGTGCGGCGAAGTTCGCCGTTTCGTCACCATTGTGATTCCTTTGGTGCAGCCAGCACTGATTACCCTGACCATTTTCACTTTCAACGGCGCATGGAATAACTTCCTTTGGCCGCTCATTATCAATACAAAATCCTCCATGCATGTTTTGACCATCACAATGGCAACGCTGACCAGCAACCAAACCACCAACTACGGCATGGTCATGGCCGGCGCTACACTGACCTTTCTCTTCCCGTTTATCCTGTACATTTTTCTGCAAAAGCAGTTTGTGGAAGGCATTGCGATGGGCGGCGTAAAGGGATAAATGAGCAAGCGGTCACCCGGCTTTTCTTTGCAGTTGCATCAATCGGCGCTGCGGAAACACCTTGAGGGGGCGCTGTCTCTTCAAGCATCCGCAAGGGGTTTAGCTGTCTTCCCGCTGTCGTTCACTCGGCAGCGGCCTTTTTGTCGGTCGACAGAGATTTCTTCTAAAAGTGTTAAACTGCAACTTGACAAAATTCGATATTTGCTATATCATAAACAAGAATTTGACGAAATTTGACCGAAAAAGACAAGAAACGGATTGGAGTGTATCGAATGACGATTCGTGATATGGTGGACATTTTACATGCGCGGGTGCTGAATGGGGAAGACAAGCTGGACACGCCTGTCTCCACGGCCTGCTGCTCAGACTTGATGAGCGATGTGCTGGCTTTTGTGAACGAAAAAACCGTTCTCATCACGGGGCTGACCAACCCGCACGTCATCCGCACCAGCGAAATGCTGGATTTGAAATGCCTCATTTTTTCACGCGGAAAAGTGCCGACGGCGGACATTGTGGAGCAGGCGGAGGAGCTGGGGCTTGTCGTCCTTTCCACCAAGGAGACGGCCTTCGTCACCTGCGGGCTTTTATATACGGCGGGGCTGCGCGGCGTGCCGATTGAATGGAAGACGGAGGATGCACGGTGATGGCGGACGGATTGCTGCATCAGGAGTATGAAGTAACTGCGGGCGACTATGAAAGCGCTGGCGAAGCCAGCGCTGACATCAAGCGCCGTCTGCGTCAATTGGGGGTATCCAGTCAGGTGCTGCGCCGTGTGGCGGTCGCCTCGTATGAGGTGGAACTAAACCTTGTCATTCATTCTCTCGGCGGGCGGCTGACTTTGGACGTTAATGCGGACGGCGTGCGGCTGATGTCTGCGGATGCGGGTCCCGGTATCCCGAATGTGGAGTTGGCCATGCGCGAAGGCTACTCGACCGCCAGCGAAGAGGCGCGGTCGCTCGGCTTCGGCGCCGGTATGGGGCTGCCGAACATGAAGCGCAACGCCGATGATTTTTCGATTGAAAGCACGGTGGGGGTCGGAACGACCATCTCCATGTTTTTTGCCTTATAAATTGCCGAAGGAAGAGAAGCATCGTGAGCGAGGAGAAACGTTATCATTCCGTTCGATTGGATAAAAGCAGCTGCCGCGGCTGCACGAACTGCCTGAAGCATTGCCCGACGGAGGCCATCCGTGTGCGCGGCGGTCGTGCGCATATCATTGACGAGCGATGCATTGACTGCGGCGAGTGCATCCGCATCTGTGATTTCCATGCAAAGGTCGCGGTCACGGACGCGCTGGAGGACATCAAAAAGTTCAAATATGCCATTGCCCTGCCTGCGCCGACCCTGTACGGGCAGTTCAAAAACCTGAAAAAGCCCGTTTATGTGCTGGAAGCGCTGAAGCATCTCGGCTTTGCGGAGGTGTTTGAGGTGGCGCAGGGCGCGGACATAGTGACCCGCGCCATCCGTGAAAAGCTGCGCGAGCCGGGGCTGCCCAAGCCGCTGATTTCTTCCGCCTGCCCCGCCGTTGTGCGGCTGATTCAGGTCAGATTCCCCGATTTGATTCCGCATATCGTGGATGTACGCCAGCCGATGGAGGTAGCCGCCATGATAGCGCGGAAGGAGTTTTGCAGGAAGAACGGCTGCGGAGAAGAGGATGTCGGCTGCTTTTTCATCACGCCGTGTCCTGCCAAAATGACGGCCATCCGGCGACCGATAGGTCAGAAAGTTTCCGCATTGGACGGCTCTGTCTCCATCATGGAAATCTATGGCCAGCTCCTGCCGCACATTAAAAAAATGCAGGAAAATCCTGATTTTCAGCCTGCCACGGGCTATGGCGTGGGCTGGGCGGCCAGCAGCGGCGAGGCGAATGCCGTCTGTCCCGAAAACAGTCTGTCCGTGGACGGCATCCCGAATGTCATTCGGGTGCTGGAGGAGGTCGAAAATAACAAGCTGAACGATTTGGTCTATCTGGAGGGCAACGCCTGTATGGGCGGCTGTGTCGGCGGTCCGCTGACCTTTGAAAACAATTATGTGGCGAAAAACGCCATTCGCAAATTGGTGGATTCCATGCCGAAGGAACATCCGAATCATGAAGTGCCGGCCTCCGTGATGATCAAGTACCCGCTGTATAACGATGAGCCGATTCAGGAAAACAGCGCCATGCAGCTGGATGACAACCTGGTCATGGCGATGAAAAAGATGCAGCGGATGAACGACATTTTGAGCGGTCTGCCGGGCTATGACTGCGGCTCGTGCGGCTCACCGACCTGCCGCACCTTTGCGGAGGATATCGTGCGCGGCTATTGCAGCGAAATGGACTGCATCCATAAGCTCAAAGACAAGCTCAAGATCATGGCGCAGCAGATGGTGGAACTGGCGCAGTCCAAACGAGAATGAGAAAGGGGAACAATATGACGGTCAATGAGCTTCAGACGATTTTAAACGCTGAAAATTTAACGCCTTCTGTCGACGGAAGCCGCGAAATTTCCTGCGGGTACGCCTGCGACCTTTTAAGCTGGGTGATGGCGCACGGACAGGAGAACATGGCATGGGTGACGGTGCAGACGCATATGAATGTCATCGCCGTGGCTGTCTTGGCGGATATGGCGTGTGTCATCATGCCGGAAAACATCCAAATGGAGGCAGAGAGCATCGAAAAGGCCGAGCACGAGGGCTTGACCGTGCTGAAAACCGCGCTGTCTTCCTACGGGGTTTGTGCGGCAATGGCCAAAGCCGGCATTTCGGAACGAGGCTGACCGATGGAAACGCTGTTTGCCGATCTGCATATGCATTCCTGTCTTTCGCCCTGCGCGGACGATGACATGACCCCTGCCAATATCTGCGGCATGGCCATGCTGAAGGGTTTGCAGATGATTGCGGTGACGGATCACAATACGGCGCTGAATCTTCCGTATGTTCAAACGTGCGCGGAGGCCTACGGGCTTTTGCTGATTCCCGGCATGGAAATCACGACCCGCGAGGAGGTTCATCTGCTCGGCTACTTCCCGTCGGTCGACGCCGCGCTTTCCTTTGGGGAATTTCTTCGCCCGCATCTGCCGCCGAAGAAAAACAGGCCGTCGCTTTTCGGCAATCAGTTCATTGTCAATGAGGGTGATGCGGTCGTCGGCGAGGAGGATGCCTTGCTGATCGGCGCAACGGACCTGCCGCTCCATCAGGCGGCGGCGGCCGTTCGTTCTTTTGGCGGCGTTCCCGTGCCCGCGCATATCAACCGCGGGGCAAACGGCCTGCTGGTCAACTTGGGCTTTATGCCGGAGGACATCGAGTTTTCCGCCGTAGAGGTTTGGCGGGCGCTGCCGTGCGCCCATACGCCGCAGGCAGGGCGAAGGGTGCTGCATTCGTCTGATGCGCATCGGCTGGGTGATATTTTAGAGGCCGAGGTGAGCGTTTCCCTGCCTGAAAAGAGCATCGGCGGCTTTCTCCGATATCTGAGCGAAAAAAGTATGCTGTAAAGTATGCGTGGTTAGAGACATTTTACTCATATTGAAATAACAAAGTCATTATAATTGATGCATTTTCACCAAAAAACAAAAAAAATATTTTCATAAATGAATTTTTTTTTCTGAAATCCGATGCGTTTTGATGGGGCATATGATACAATATATATCGGTATGTTCCGGCACTATATAACACACAAGGAGGACTTTCTGACATGCAAGACATGAAGGAAAAATATGATGAGCTGCAAAAGGTCATTGCTGAGCTGAAGGAACAGCCCGGCGCACTGATGCCCGTTTTGCAGCATGCGCAGGAGATTTTCGGCTGTGTCCCGATGGACGTACAAAAGATGATTGCCGAGGGGCTTCATGTAACGCTGAGCGAGGTTTACGGCGTAGCCACCTTCTATGCTCAGTTTTCTTTGCAGCCCAAGGGCGAATATCTGATCAGCGTCTGCTTAGGCACGGCCTGCTATGTCAAGGGAAGCCAGAAGGTGCTGGACAAGCTGGCGGAGGAGCTGAAGATTCCTGTCGGCGGCACAACGCCGGACGGACGCTTCACCCTGCAGGCCACCCGCTGCTTGGGAGCCTGCGGCCTGGCGCCCGTTATGACCATCAACGAGGAGGTTTACGGCCGTCTGACGCCTGACCTGATTCCGGGCATTTTGGCGAAATACCGCGTTGAGGCATAAGCCATGCGTGACATTTCCCTGCATCTGTTAGACATTGTTCAAAACAGCGTCACCGCCAATGCCAAGCATATCGATATTATGTTTACGCTGGAAGGCAGTGCGCTGACCATGACGGTGAAGGATGACGGCAAAGGCATGAGCGCGGAGCTTTTAGCGCGTGTCCGCAGTCCCTTCGCAACGACCCGCACCACCCGCAAGGTGGGCTTGGGCATTCCGCTGCTGCAGCAGAATGCGCGCTTGACGGGCGGCGATGTAACGATTGAGAGCAGGCTTGGGGAAGGCACGACTATCAGTGCCGTGTTTCATACCGCCTCAATCGACTGCCTGCCGCTGGGGGATTTAGCGGGGACGATCGTCACGCTTGTGCTGGCGAATCCCGAAACGCCTGAATTTTCGCTTGTCTGCACCTCCGAAAAAGGATATATGAGCTTTTCGACGCAGGAGGTGCGGGCCGCGCTTCAGGGCGTTCCGTTAAGCGAGCCGGAGGTCATCCGTTGGATGCAGGAATCCATTCAAGAGGAAATCGAACCGATATTGGGAGGAATTATCCGATGAAATCCATTGCCGAACTCGAAGCCATCCGCAAGCAGACCCTGGAAAGGATTAATCTTCGCCGTGAAGACAAGAGCGAAGTGATCCGCGTTGTTGTCGGTATGGCGACCTGCGGCATCGCCGCGGGCGCTCGTCCCGTCATGTTGGCCTTTATGGATGAGGTACAGCGCCGCCATCTGAATCATGTGACCGTGTCCCAGACGGGATGCATCGGCATGTGCCGCTTAGAACCGATGGTAGACGTTTATGTCCCCGGCCAAGACAAGGTCACCTATGTGCATATGACCCCCGAAAAGGTCAGCCGCATCGTGGCAGAGCACATTGTCAACGGCCGTCCCGTTCAGGAATATACCATCGGCGCCGTCGAAGAATAACATCCGTCTGAGGAGGAATGACCCCTATGGAAATTTACCGCGCACATGTGCTGGTCTGCGGCGGCACCGGCTGCTCTTCATCCGGCTCTGCGAAGCTGATCGAGCGCTTTGAGGAAAAAATCAAGGAAAACCATCTTGAAAAAGAAGTAAAGGTCATCCGCACCGGCTGCTTTGGTCTGTGCGAGGCCGGTCCTGTCGTCATCGTCTATCCGGACGGCACGTTCTACAGCCGCGTGAAGGAGGACGATGTGGACGAAATCGTGTCCGAGCATCTGCTGAAGGGCCGTAAAGTCCAGCACCTGGTCTATATGGACCATGCGACGCATGAGCAAAGCACGACCAAGTCTTTGCAGGACATCAACTTTTATCGTCATCAGATGCGTCTTGCGCTGCGCAACTGCGGCGTTATCGACCCTGAAAATATCGATGAATACATCGCCTTTGACGGCTACCGCGCCTTGGAAAAGGCGCTGACCTCCATGAGCCGTGAAGAGGTCATTGACGAGGTCTTAAAGTCCGGCCTGCGCGGGCGCGGCGGCGGCGGCTTCCCGACGGGTCTCAAGTGGAAGTTCGCCTATGGCGACGGCAAAACGGGCGTGCAGAAGTATGTCGCCTGCAACGCCGACGAGGGCGACCCCGGCGCATTCATGGATCGCTCCATTTTAGAGGGCGACCCGCACAGCGTGCTGGAGGCCATGGCCATTGCCGGCTATGCCATCGGCGCTTCGGAGGGCTACATTTACGTCCGTGCCGAATATCCCATCGCCGTCAAGCGCTTGCAGGTGGCCATCGGTCAGGCGCGTGAATACGGTCTGCTGGGCAAAAACATCTTTGAAACCGGCTTTGACTTTGACATTCACATCCGTCTCGGCGCGGGCGCTTTCGTCTGCGGCGAGGAAACCGCGCTCATGCGCTCCATCGAGGGCAAGCGCGGCGAACCGACGCCCCGTCCTCCGTTCCCCGCGGTCAAGGGTCTGTTTGCAAAGCCCACGATGCTCAACAACGTGGAGACCTACGCCAATGTCCCGCAGATTATCCTGAAGGGCGCGGACTGGTTTGCCGGCATCGGCACGGAAAAGTCCAAGGGCACGAAGGTGTTCGCTTTGGGCGGCAAGATTAACAATACGGGCTTGGTGGAAGTCCCGATGGGCACGCCGCTGCGCACCATCATTTATGACATCGGCGGCGGCATCCCCAACGGCAAGGCGTTTAAGGCCGTTCAGACGGGCGGTCCGTCCGGCGGCTGCCTCCCTGCCAACCTGCTGGATACGCCCGTGGACTATGACAACCTGATTGCGGCCGGCTCCATGATGGGTTCCGGCGGCATGATCGTCATGGATGAGGACAACTGCATGGTGGATATTGCCCGCTTCTTCCTCGACTTCACCGTCGATGAGAGCTGCGGCAAGTGCGCTCCCTGCCGCATCGGTACGCGCCGTATGCTGGAGATCCTCAACCGCATCGTTGAGGGCAAGGGCGAAGAAGGCGACATCGAAAAGCTGGAGCTGCTCGCCAAGACCATTAAAGCCACCGCGCTGTGCGGCTTGGGGCAGACAGCACCGAACCCCGTTTTGTCAACGCTGCATTACTTCCGCGATGAATATGAAGCGCATATCAAAGAAAAGCGCTGCCCGGCGCATCATTGTCAGGCGCTGCTTCAGTATGTGATCACCGATAAGTGCCGCGGCTGCACGGCCTGCGCCCGCGTCTGTCCGGCCGGAGCGATTTCCGGCACGGTCAAGCAGCAGCACGTCATTGATCCGGCTAAGTGCCTCAAGTGCGGTGCGTGCATGGAAAAGTGCCGCTTTGGCGCCATCATCAAGAAGTAATCGCAAAGGAGGATATGTGATATGGAACAGATGATCGCCCTTACGATTGACGGCGTCAAGGTGGAGGTTCCTGCCGGAACGACCGTTTTAGAGGCTGCAAAGCAGGCCGGAATCAACATTCCGACGCTGTGCTATTTAAAGGATGTCAATGCCATCGGCGCTTGCCGCATGTGCGTGGTGGATACCGGCGCTCGTGCGCTGCAGGCTGCCTGTGTGCTGCCCGCGACCAACGGCATGAATGTCAAAACCAACACCCCCGCCCTGCGCGAATACAGGAAGACCCTGCTGGAGCTTGTTCTGAGCGCACATGACCAGAAGTGCCTGTCCTGCGTCCGCAGCCAGAACTGCGAGCTGCAGAAGCTCTGCCGCGATTTGGGCGTTGAAAACGGCAACCGCTTTGCCGGAAAGCAGATTCATTACAGCATTGACGACGCTTCACCGTCCATCGTCCGTGACAACAACAAGTGCATCCTCTGCCGCCGCTGCGTTGCGACCTGCTCGAAGGTGCAGAATGTCGGCGTTATCGGTGCTGTCAACCGCGGCTTCAGCACGGCCATCGAATCGGCTTGGAACATGAAGCTGGCGGAAACCGGCTGCATCAACTGCGGCCAGTGCATCACGGCCTGCCCCGTCGGTGCGCTTCACGAAAAGGACGGGACGGATGTCGTCTGGCAGATGCTGGGAGACAGCAGCAAGCATGTTGTCGTGCAGCCCGCGCCCGCCGTACGCGCCGCCTTGGGCGAGGAATTCGGCTATGAAATCGGCACCGGCGTGACCGGCAAGATGGTCGCTGCCCTGCGTCGTCTTGGCTTCGATAAGGTCTTTGATACCGACTTTGGGGCTGACCTCACCATCATGGAGGAGGCCAACGAGCTGCTGGACCGCATCAAAAACGGCGGCGTTCTGCCGATGATTACGTCCTGCTCCCCCGGCTGGATCAAATTCTGCGAAACCTACTACCCTGATTTCATTCCGAATTTGTCCTCCTGCAAGAGCCCGCACGAAATGATGGGCGCTGTCATCAAGAGCTACTATGCACAGAAGGCCAACATTGACCCGGAAGACATCTGCGTTGTCTCCGTCATGCCCTGCACCGCCAAAAAGTTCGAGGCGAAGCGCGAGGAATTGGCCGGCACAGGCTATCCGGATGTGGATGCCGTCATCACAACCCGTGAGCTGGCACACATGATCAAGCAGGCCGGCATTGATTTCCGCTCCCTGCCTGACGAGGACTTTGACGATATGCTCGGTGAGAGCTCCGGCGCAGGCGTCATCTTCGGCGCGACCGGCGGCGTCATGGAAGCCGCGCTTCGTACCGCCTATGAAGCCGCGACAGGCAAGACGCTGGAGCAGGTTGAATTCACCGCCGTTCGCGGCATTGAAGGCGTGAAGGAAGCCTCCATTCAGGTGGGCGACCTGACCGTGAATGTCGCTGTGGCGCACGGTACGGGCAATGCTTCCAAATTGCTGGATGCCGTCAAGAGCGGCGAAAAGCAGTACACCTTTATCGAAGTCATGGGCTGCCCCGGCGGCTGCGTGACCGGCGGCGGTCAGCCAATTGTTTCCTCCGTCAGGAAAATGGAATGCGACCCGCGTGTCCTGCGCGCCGCAGCCCTGTACCGCGAGGACGAGAGCAAGGCCATTCGCAAGAGCCACGAGAATCCTGCAATCAAGCAGCTTTATGCGGAATTCCTGGGTCAGCCCAACAGCCATAAAGCGCATGAGCTGTTGCACACGCACTATACCGCCCGCCCCAAGTACAGCAAATAATTCACCTGATACAGCAGACAGCCCGGCAGAAAATTCTGTCGGGCTGTTCTTGTATTTTTTGTCATAGTACCGCTTCTGTATTTATCGGAACATAAACATTTGTGCGGTGATACCTTAAAAAAGCTATCTCCTGTTTTCGGATTGAAATTCAAGCCCGTTTTCCGGCTGTATGCCGCTGTATCGCTTAAACATAAGGCAGTGCCTTTTTGCGCGGCTCTGCCAAAGCATATTCAATCCTGCTTTTTATCGTCCGTTCTTTCCTCCAGCACCCGCGCCATTTCCTGCATGAAGGTGGGAAGGTCGGTAAACTGGCGGTAGACGGAGGCGAAACGGATATAGGCGACGTCATCTAATTTTTTGAGTGATTCCATGACCGATTCGCCGATTTGACGGGTGGTAATCTCCTCCTGAAGAGAATTATAGGCGAGCTGCTCCACCGAGGAGACGATTTTTTCAATCTCGGCGGCGGACACGGGACGCTTATGGCAGGCGGCGATGATGCCGTTGCGAATCTTCTGGGGGTCAAACAGCTCCCGTGACTGGTCTTTTTTAATGACCAAAAGCTGCTGCTGCTCGATTTTTTCATAGGTGGTGAAGCGGCGGCCGCAATTGATGCATTCACGGCGGCGGCGGATACTGTTGCCGTCATCGGTTGGTCTTGAGTCCACCACGCGGCTGTCCGCGCAGTTGCAGAACTGACATTTCATCGGGCGCACATCCTTCAAAAGCATAGCTGTAACGCTATTATATCAGCAGAACGGGCAGTTGTCCATAGAAAAATGGGAAGAGGCCGAAGATACATCCGTCATTCCGAACCCTTACAGTGCCGCCTTCCGCGTTTTCCGCTGCTTATCGAATTTCCTCGATTCCCTTCAATACC
>CAVFWQ010000053.1:0-14529 GCA_963626285.1 bacterium
TGTTTGCTTTGCCCTTCGGACTACCTCTGCTTGTACCCGGTGTTTTCACACTAACCTCCTTAGGAAAACCATGTGTGTTAATGCTCGTTTTCATTGCCGAGCACCAATATTATACCATGGAGCATCCTCCTTTTCAAATTGCAAATGTAACAATTCTGGAGATACAGCTACAGCATGGCAAGACATGTTGTCTAAAAGGTGAATTGTGGATCATCGAGAGAATCTTGTACAGAAAATCGTGCAGGCCAAGGCCGATTTGAAAACGGCGGGAGTTATCCACCGCCGTGACCTGCAAAAGCATATCTGCCGGATGGAGCGTGAACTGCAGGACTACGACAGGTTTCAGGCCCAGGCACATTTGAAAGCAGATTCTGCTTGACTTTCATGGGCGTTCAGAGTGAGTAATGGCATGCAAAAAACGCAAAGGAGGTTTTTCTCATGACCATTACGACCAACACGACCGACCGCAAGGCGCTGGCCAAGGCCATCGCCGAGGAACTGGGCACCACCGCCCGATACCTGGGGCTCCCTTCCTACGGGTATCAGGTGGGTGACTTTACCGTCGACCGGGACGGGAACATCATCGGCGAGGATTTCGGAACCCTGCAGGATTTCCTGACCCGGAACGGGTACAGCGCGGAAGCGCGCCGGACACGGTATATTTTGCACATCAGGCATCGGTGTTTATTTTTCCCAATGTTTGATCGTATAGATGGTCAGCAGGAGAATGAATAAGTCGGTGATTATTCCGATGATGACCGTTGCTATATCAGGCTGCTATGCGCGTTGATTTTTTGCATAAATACAGGTAATAGCACAGACAGACAACGAGTGTGAATACAGCAGCCCATGCCGCAGACATTCCGATTTGGAAAAGGCTCGGCTCGGCTCGCGTACTGGCAAACCATGCATAAGGTATCTTCACAAGGAAGACGGACAAAAGTCCCTGCACCATGACAAAGGTCGTCCGTTCAACGCCGTTGAAGTAGCCGATGAAGCAATACGCAATCGAGAGGATAAAGCATTCGATGCTGGTAGCTTTCAGAAATTCCGCCGAGGCATTCAGCACGGCTGCTTCACCGTCCTTGATAAAGAGAGAGGAGAGTGCTGCGCCGTGAAAAAAGGATAGATAAGCCAGTGTGCCGCCCAAGACAGCGGCTGTCAGCATCCCCAGCCACATGGATTTTTGGGCGCGTGCGAGCTGACCCGCACCGTCATTCTGCGCCACAAAAGCAGAAATGGACTGCATATAGGAATTTGGAATCAGCAAAATGAACATGACCAGCTTTTCGGCAATGCCAACACCCGCCGAAGCCACTTCGCCCAGCGCATTAACAAAGCCAAGCAGAACAAGATAGGAAATTTCATTGCACATACTTTGCAAAGCAATCGGCGCACCTAACCTCAGGATGTCGGCGGAGCTTTGCGCATCAAAATGAAGATGCGCCCTCTCTACGGCAAAGGGCAGTCCCTTTTTTCGAATCAGCGTCAGCGACAGAACCACGCTGACCGCCTGTGCCGCCACCGTTGCAATGGCCGCTCCCGATGCCCCCAAGGGAATGAACTTTGTCAAGGTAATATCGCCGATGATATTCGTCACACAGGCAATGATGACAAGGTAAAGCGGTGATTTTGCATCGCCCAATCCACGGAAAACGGCGCTGATGAGGTTATACGCCGCGATGCACAGGCTGCCCGCACCGCAGATGCGAATGTAGGAAACCGTTTGAGAAAATGCCTCCGTCGGCGCATTGGTTACATTGGCAATCCACGGCGCGGCAAGTACGGTGATGACGGACAAAATCATACCGAGCACGCCGAATACCCAAATACTGCTGCCGACGGTCTTTGCCGTCCCCTTGTGGTTTTTTTGCCCCGCATGCATGCCTAAAAGCACGGTCGAGCCCATCGAAAGCCCCGTAATCAGTCCGGTGATGATTTGCATGGCCTGTGAGCCTGTGGCCACTGCGGAAACATCAGCCGTCGTGCCGAATTTGCCGACAGCCCAAAGGTCTACCGCGCCGTAGAGTGCCTGAAGCACCAGCGCCAGCAGTACGGGAATGGAGAATTTGAGAAGAGCCGGTAAAACAGGCTCGGTCAAAAAATCGCTCTTTGTTTGCTTCATAGTGATACTTACGCTCCGTTGATTTCTTCAAAATTAATGTCTGAGATGACGCTCAGCATTTCGCAAAATTTTCCGATTTCCTCCGAAGAAAAGCGGTCGGTGATGCGGCGAATCGCCTCGCTGTCCTGACGGCGGAAAACCTTGTACTGAGGAACGGCCTCGTCATTGACAGACAGGTAGTTCTTGCGTTTGTCATTCGGGTCGGGCGTTTTTGTAATAAGTCCCTGCCGCAGGAGTTCGTTGAGCTTTAATGTTACCCCGGGTTTTGACACATGAAGCAGCTCCGCCAGTTTGGAGGCGGTGCAGATGCCGTTCATCGTGTAAATCAGTTCGATGTACAGCAGGCTGTTGTAGGTGATGTTCTCATCCACAAACTGTTTGTTCATCAGCCGCAGGTCGCATAAAGCCGTGCTGTAATAAAATGTGTCCAACGCCTTTCGCAATTCCATCGCAGAGCCTCCTTTTATTAAGTGATTATCATTATTATAGCTTAACTATTTAAAATGTCAATACGTTTGTCATCAAATATTTTATCGATGAATTTGCGGGTGCCGGATGGATTTATGTATTGCAAATATAAAAGGAAAATGATATGATATTTATGCAAACGAGTACCGAATGCGGAGATATGAGAGCAAGGAGGACGCGGTATTTTGCATACACGTCTCCAAGCTCTATTTTTATACGGAAAGCGGGGAAATGAACATGTATGATGTAGCAGTCATCGGCTGCGGTGTCATCGGCGCGGCGGCGGCCTTTGAACTGTCCAAGTACAGGCTGAAGGTCGTTGTGCTTGAAAAGGAAAATGATGTGGCAATGGGCGCATCCCGC
Source organism: bacterium (assembly GCA_963626285.1). Taxonomy (GTDB): domain Bacteria; phylum Bacillota; class Clostridia; order Christensenellales; family Aristaeellaceae; genus CAVDRM01. The sequence continues at coordinate 2,957 of CAVFWQ010000053.1, forward strand.
GCAAACAGCGCGATTATCCATGCGGGGTATGACCCCAAGCCCGGCACGCTCATGGCGCGGCTCAATGTGCAGGGCAATGCAATGACAGAGCAGCTCTGCAAGGATTTGGACGTGCCGTTCCGAAGGATCGGCTCTTTGGTGATGGCCTTTTCCGAGGAGGAGATGGCGACCGTGCGGGAACTGTATGACCGCGGCGTTCAAAACGGCGTGCCGAACCTTCGCGTTATCACGGCCGATGAAGTCCGTGCGATGGAGCCGGAGGTAAGCGACAAGGTCATCGGCGCGCTGTATGCGCCCTCTGCGGGCATTATCAGCCCGTGGGACTATGCCTTGGCATTCGCCGAGACCGCCGTGCGCAACGGCGTTCATATGGCGCTGAATACCAAGGTCGAGGGCATCGAAAAGAAAGATAAGCATTATCTGATTCAGACCGATAAGGGCGACTATGAAGCCGAATACATCGTCAATGCGGCGGGCGTGGAGAGCGGTCTCATCCATGAAATGGCAGCGGAAAAAAGCTTCACCATGCTGCCGAACAAAGGCGAATACTATCTGATGGATAAATGCGAGGCCGTCCGCGCTCATCATGTGCTGTTCCAATGCCCGAATAAGGACGGCAAGGGTGTGCTGGTCTCTCCGACGGTGGACGGCAACCTGATTGTCGGTCCGAATGCCGAAAGCGTTACCGAGCCGGAGCGTGTCAACAACACGGCTGCGGGCATGGCGTTTGTGCGGGAAAAGGCATTAAAGAGCGTCCCGACCATCAATTTCCGCAACTCCATCCGCAATTTTGCCGGTATCCGCGCCAATACGGACAGGGATGAGTTCCAGATTTCCGTTGCGGCGAAAAATTTTGTTGATTTAGCGGGCATCAAATCCCCCGGTCTGTCCTCCGCTCCGGCCATCGCGTTGTATGCGGTCGAGCTTTTGCGGCAATGCGGCATGAAGGCCGACAAGAAGGAGCAGCCCGTGACCACGCGCCGCAAGCTGCGCTTTAAGAAGCTGACCGATTCGGAAAAGCAGGAGGCCATCGCGCTCAATTCCCTGTATGGACGCGTCATCTGCCGGTGCGAGACCATCACGGAGGGCGAAATCGTGGATGCCATTCACAGCCCGATTCCGCCCTGCAGCGTGGACGGCATCAAGCGCCGTGCCGGAAGCGGCATGGGACGCTGTCAGGGCGGCTTCTGCGGACCGCGTGTGCTGGATATTCTGGCGCGTGAATTGCACATCAGCCCCATGGAAGTTTTGCAGGACGGCGCGGGCAGCAGGATCCTCATGTCCGAAACCAAGCAGGAGGTGGCCGAATAATGCTGTATGATTTGATTGTGGTCGGCGGCGGTCCGGCGGGACTTGCGGCGGCAAACAGTGCCTATCAAAAGGGTTTGCGCAAAATTTTGATTGTTGAGCGTGATAAGGAACTGGGCGGCATCCTCAACCAGTGCATCCATAACGGTTTCGGTCTGCACCGCTTTAAGGAGGAACTGACCGGCCCCGAATATGCGGGACGCTTCATCGAAATGCTCAAGGACACCAATGTCGAGGTCATGCTGGACACGATGGTGCTGGAAATCAACAAGGAGCATGAGGTGCATGTCATCAGCGCCGCCAAGGGCTATGAGGTGCTGAAGGCAAAGTCCGTCGTTCTTTCGATGGGTTGCCGTGAACGCACACGCGGCGCGATTGCCATCCCCGGTGACCGTCCGGCAGGCGTGTTTACCGCCGGAAGCGCCCAGCGCTATCTGAACATGGAAGGATATATGGTCGGCAGGCGTGTGGTCATTTTAGGCTCCGGCGACATCGGCCTCATCATGGCGCGCCGCATGACATTAGAGGGCGCAAAAGTGCTGGCCTGTGTCGAGGTGATGCCCTATTCCGGCGGCCTGATGCGCAACATCGTTCAGTGCCTGCAGGATTGGAACATCCCGCTGTATCTGTCGCATACCATTACGAACATCATCGCCAAGAACGGCCGTGTCAGCCATGTCACGGTGCAGAAGGTGGATGAGCGCCGCAGCCCCGTCCCAGGCAGCGAGATTGAATTTGACTGCGACACCGTGCTTCTATCCGTCGGTTTGATTCCCGAAAACGAATTGACCCGTGCTGCGGGCATTGAGATGGACGGCCGCACCAACGGCGCTGTCGTTTATGAAAACATGGAAACGAGCGTTCCCGGCATTTTTGCCTGCGGTAATGTGGTGCATGTACATGACCTGGTGGACTATGTATCGGCGGAAAGCGAACGGGCAGGCGCTGCCGCGGCGGACTATGTGCTGAATGGACAGCCGGAGGCTGCCTCCGTGCAGCTTAAAAACGGCGCAGGCGTCAGCTATACCGTGCCGCAGAAGGTTCGGGTGAGCCGGGTTGAAAAGCTGGCGGATGTGTTCTTCCGCGTCAACCGCGTCTTTCAAAACAGCGTGATTGAGGTGTCCGACGGCGAAACCGTGCTGGCCAGCTATAAGCGCGAGCATATGGCGCCGGGCGAAATGGAGCATATTCTGCTGACAAAGGCACAGCTTGACAGGGCGGCGGGAGAAACTGTTACCGTTGCCGCGAAGGAGGCATGAACGCGATGAAGGAGCTTGTGTGTATCGTATGTCCCAAGGGCTGCCGTCTGCACGTCGATGAAGAAAACAATTACGCCGTCACCGGCAATTCCTGCCCGCGAGGGGCGGAATACGGCCATCATGAAATCAGCAACCCGACCCGCGTGCTGACCTCCACCGTGAAGCTGGCGGGCGGGCTGTACCGCCGCTGCCCCGTGAAGACCGATGCGGCTGTCCCCAAGAGCAAGCTGCTTGAAATTATGAAGCTGCTGAATGCGATCGAGCTGAAAAGCCCGGTCAAAATCGGCGAGGTCGTTCTGCAAAATGCCGCCGATACAGGCGCAAATGTAGTTGTGACGAAAAATCTGTAAGAGATGAAAGGAGGGGGAGTCTCCGTTTCGAGGCTCCCTTTTTATGAAGGAGCAAAATGTATGCCCGATATGAAGCAGACCCTGCGGGAGAAGAAGCTGTTTCTGCTGGATATGGACGGAACGCTGTATTTGGACGACAATGTGTTTGACCATTGTCTGGATTTTCTGAATACCATCAGGGCGTGCGGCGGACGGTATCTGTATCTGACCAACAATTCCTCAAAATCGGTTGACAAGTATGTCGAAAAGCTCAACCGCATCCACATTCCCGCCGTCAGTGAAGACTTTTTTACCTCCACGGACGCGGCGTGTGTCCATCTCAGGGAACATTATCACGGCAGGAAGATTTACGCCTTCGGCACGACCTCCTTTAAGGCGCAGCTTGCGGCGGCAGGCTTTCCTATCACCGACCGTTTGGAGGACGGCATCGACTGCCTTCTGATGGGCTTTGATACGGAGCTGACTTTCAAAAAGCTGGAAGACGCCTGCATTTTGTTAGGACGCGGCGTGGAATATCTGGCGACTAATCCAGATTGGGTCTGCCCGACCGCCTACGGCTATGTGCCGGACTGCGGCTCGGTCAGCCAGATGCTGTTCAATGCCACGGGGCGCAAGCCTTATTTTATCGGCAAGCCTCAGCCTGCCATTGCGCAGCTTGCCATCCGGAAAGCCGGCTGCAAGCCGGAGGATACCGTGCTGATTGGCGACCGAATCTATACGGACATTGCCTGCGGCGTCAATGCGGGCATTACCACGGTGCTGGTGTTCAGCGGAGAAACCACCCGCGAGGTTTATGAAAAGAGCGACATCAAGTCGACTTTTACGGCGCAGGACATTGCCGAAATATATGAAATGCTGAAATGACACGGAAGGCGAATTACGCTGCTTACCCTGCTCATGCTGCCGATGACACAGCAATGCCGCAGACGAAAGCAAATAATATGAAGCACGCAAACAGGACTGCCTCCTTTCCGTTCGGAGACAGCCCTGTTTTTTTGTTTCATATTGATTACTTTGCTTACTGCTCAGAGGATTCTTCTTCCGTTGCTTCGGTGGTTTCCGCCGCGTCCTCAGCGGTTTCTTCCTCGGTATCCGCAGCATCCAGCTCATTGATGAGGTCGGTCATGCGGACGATTTCGGCAGTGGCCATGCGTGCGTCACAAGCGGCCTGAATTGCCTCGTTGAGCTTCGTCTCGTACAGCTCTTCCCTGATGTCGCTCTTAATGTCATCGGTCATTTCGACCGCACCCTCGTCTAAGTCCTTGAGATAATACAGCACATGAATACCAAAGGAGCTGATGACGGGCTTGGAATGGTCGCCCGGCTGCTGCATTTCATCGGAGAAGGCAGCTTCATAGAAATTCTCATCCCAGCTTGAGTTGAAATCCCCGTGCAGTTCATAGCCAACGGTGAGGTCTTGACCAGGGTCTTCGTTGTACTGTGCGGCAATGTCCGCGAAGCTTTCACCGGCGGCCAGACGGGCTTCAATGTCATCCAACTCGGTCTGCTTGCTGGCCAGAACAGCTTCCTTTGCCGCTTCCATGGCGGCTTTGGCAGCATCCACCTGCTCCTGCGTAACAGGCTCCGCCGCTTCCTCTTCGGTTTCCTCGACCGTGTCTGCGGCGCTTTCCGCGGCTTCTTCGGTGGCTTCAGCTGTCTCGTTCTGGGCGTCAAACCCGGCCTTCAGGGTTTCATATTCCGTCTTGGCGGTGGTGTAGGCGCTCATCAAATCGTCATCCACGGTCAACAGGATGTGCAGCACGGCGCGGTAGCCGGCCGGACGATAATACGGCGTGCCGTAGTAATAGCTGTAAAGTTCATACATATATGCACTGTCGCCGATATAGGATTTCCACTGCTCAACGGATGCATCGAACTGAGCCTGAATCTCCTCGTCGGTGATGGAATCCTCGCTGACCAGTGCATTATAATAGCGGTTGTAGGCTTCCAAGCGGGTGTAGTAGTCCAGCACATAATCGAAGTCATAGCCATAGGCGGTGGAGTAATACTGCTCTGCGGCTGTTTTCAGCTCGGCGCGTGCTTCCTCGGTATCATCGGTGAGATAATACTCAACATAGCTGTCCAGCATGGAATCCCACTGCGCTTGAGCCTGTTCACGGATGGAGGCTTCCTCTTCCGCGGTGAAGGTATTGTAGCCCAGCTCATCCACCAGCATTTCCAGCGCCTTGTTGCTTAAAAGCGCTTCAACGGCGGTGGCATAGTCGAGCGTATAGCCCTGATCGGTATAATAGGTGATGAATTCATCACATTCGCTTTGCGTGATCGCAGCGCCGTCAATGGTGGCCAGCACGGGGTCGGCCTGAGCTTCCGCTTCCTCAGCCTTGGCTGATACGGTCATGCCCAACGCTGCTGCGGCGGCCACAACGACCACAACAAGTAGAATCCACATTTGTTTTTTTCCGTTCATCTGGGTTGAGTCCTTCTTTCTTTCCGCGCAGTGCGTTGCGCAATAATCAAGTGTATTATTGCACAGAATGAAGGCTTTATGCAAGCGCTTTTTTGAATCTTTGCAAAAAGTTACAGGTTGTTCACAAATCATGCGTCGCTTCCTTGCTTGCGAAAGCCATTCAATCATGATATACTTTTTCAGGACGGAAAAATCACTTCTCTTTTCTCTTCCCTTCAAAAAAGGCGGAGAGTAGGGAAGCGGCTTCTTCCGTTAGAACGCCGCCGCAGGTTTGGACTTGACGATAAAAGCTTTTCTCTTGGGTCAAATCAAGAACGCTCCCGCAGCAGCCCTGCCGCTCGTCAAACGCGCCGAACACGCACATGTCAAGGCCGGCCATCACCATTGCTCCCGCGCACATGGGACACGGCTCTAAGGTGACATAGAGGGTACAGCCCGTGAGTCTGCGCGTTTTCAGCACCTGAGCGGCACGGCGCATGGCCAGAATTTCCGCATGGGCGAAGGGGTCGTGCTCCTTTGTTTCCCGCTCGTTGTGCGCCCGCGCAATGATTTTTCCGTTGCAGACGACCACGGCGCCGACGGGCACTTCATTGGCATCGGCAGCGGCCTCCAGAAGCGCCTCGCGCATAAATTCTTCGTGCTGCATGCGGCTGTCCCTTCCTTCCTCGTTTCCGATCCATATTGTACCATAGAACAAAATCATTTGAAAAGGAGAAAAATAATGATGATGACCAATCAAGTTCTGTCCGTAATCGCCGCCCGCAGAAGCCACCGCGCTTATGAAAGCACCCAGCTTACACAGGAGCAGCTTTCCGCCGTTCTTCAGGCGGCTGTTCAGTCGCCCAGCGCCGTCAACCGCCAGCCGTGGCATTTTTCCGTGGTTCAGAATCGGGCGGTGCTGGACGAGGTCAACCATGAGCTTCGCATCGTTTCCATGAAAAAAGCGGAGAATGAGCGCAGCCCCCGCTTTGCGGATGAAACGTTCGATGTGTTCTATCATGCGCCGACCGTCATCTTCCTTTCCGCGCCGGAGGACTCCTATTGGGCGCCGATTGACTGCGGCATTGCCGTTGAAAACATTGTGCTGGCCGCAGAAAGCCTCGGCTTGGGCTCGGTTATCTTAGGACTGCCCCGTGCCGCCTTTGACGGCGACCGTGCCGACGAGATGAAAAAGCTGCTGCATTTTCCGGAAGGCAACCGCTTTATCATTGCCGTTTCCCTGGGCATTCCGACCGATGATAAGGAAGCACATCCCGTAAAAGAAGAGAAGATATCTTATATCCGATAATTTTTTCGCTCCTCCCGTGCCGTGCCGCTCAAAGCACGGCCTTCTTTATCTATTTGTAAAAATATTCACGGGCGCTCTCGTCCGCGCACCGTTTATGGTATACTGTTCATTGACCATTGTAAGGAGGTTGAGCGAGTGAAGCATTGGGCGCGATTTTTCTTATTTCTGCTGTGCTGCAGCCTCGGACTTCCCTTTTTCGGCATGGCCGAAGCGGATACGGACTGTGTGCGGCTGTACGCCCTGAATGTCGGCAAGGCGGATTGCCTGATTCTTCAGGCAGAGGGAAAAACCTATTTGATTGATACGGGGTATGAGCGGACGGCGGCGCGGATGCTGACGGCGCTGGAGCAGCTGCAGGTAAAGCATCTGGACGGCGTATTTATTACGCATCAGCACAAGGACCATGTCGGCGGTCTTGACAAATTGGTGCGCAGTGATATTACGATTGATGCCTTTTACGCGCCGGCATTTTCTCTGGAGGGAACAGGCTCCGAGCATGCAGCGGTGATCGCGGCGGCACGGCGCGGCCAAAGCGTTCATTTTTTAAAGGCAGGAGATGTTGTTCAAGTTTCCGGCAGTGCTGCTTTTTCCGTGCTTGCGCCGGAAAGATACAATGACGACAATGAAAACAACAATTCTCTGGTCATGTGCTTTACATCCGCACACGGCAGCATTCTGCTGACGGGCGATATGAAAAATGAAGAGGAATATCTGCTTTTGAAAAGCGGGCGGCTGACGGCCTGCAATGTCCTCAAGGTCGCCTTTCACGGAGACGACACCTCTACAAGTTCCTCCTTTTTGAAAATAGTGCAGCCGCGTATCGGCATCATTTCGACCAGCACCGAGGAGGAAGCGGACACACCGAGCAGTGATGTGCTGCGCCGTCTTGCACTTGTCGGCTGTGAAACGCACATTACGCAGGAATCGGAATACGGTGTTTGCGTGACCCTGAAGGACGGAAGGCCGACAGCCGCTGCCATCGAATGGGCACTGCCGGATAAAATCACCGCATTGTCGATGAAAATCGACCTTTCGGATGACCTGCTGCTCATTGAGAATAACGGAGAGGAGACCGTTTTTTTCGGCGGCATGACGCTCTTTTCCACCCGCGGAGAGGAGTTTTTTGAGATGCCGGAGGAATTGAGCATAGCCCCTGAACAGACTGTCCGCATCGCTTCTTCAAAAAGCAGGCATTCCGCCGATGCGGTGCTGAAGAGTGGTAAGCGCATCTGGCACAAAAGCCGTTATGACGCGGCCATTCTGTACGACTCTTACGGACGCGAGATCGCCAGCACGGACAATGGAATGCCGCAGTAGTTTTTACATTCATTTCGCTTGGCGCTGATTGACAAACCGGAGCCTGTCATGTATCATAAAATTTGACTTTTGTGTATTGGAGGCTGTTTCATGCAAAGGCGGCACTTCCTGTTTTTGACGGCGCTGCTCGTTTTATGCGCAGTGCTCTGCATCCCTGCCTTGGCCGGTGCTGCGTCCATCAACGGCGCTGTTTGGTTTGACAAGGCGCTGGACGGGCAGTATCAGGAAAAAAACGGCTTGGGCAATGTTTCCCTGACACTGGAAAACCGCTCCGGCGTTGTGGCGACAACGGAAACGGGAAAGGACGGCTCTTTTTCCTTTGCAGGGCTGAATGAGGGCGAATACCGCATCACGGCAGAGCTGCCCGGCGGCTACGTCTCGACCGTTACGAATGCGGACAGTGCGCTGCTTCCTTCCGACGGGGAGACCGCCTGTACGGAATGGTTTTATGCGTCCGGCCAGACAAGCCTTTATCTGGGCGCGGTTAAGAGCAGCGTGTATGTGTCCCTGATTTCCTTTATTGACCAGGACAGCAACGGCGGACGGCGCACCAACGACCCCGCCGTGCGCGATATCTTTGTCGAGCTTCTTTATACCTCGCCGACGGGCTTGGAATATGTCGTCGCATCCGGCAGCACGGGCAAGGACGGCACGGTGACATTGCGCAATCTGTCGCCCGGCACGTATCAGGTGCGCGTGACATTGCCGGAAAACTATATCATCGGTCCGAAGGGATTAAAGGTGAACGCCTTCTATAACTGCTTCAATCCCTCCGACAGCAGCGTGGCGCTGTCTGATTCATTTACGCTGACCAAAGGCTCTTTGGGCATGGGCATCGGCGTTGTGCAGACCGGCAACGCGCAGGGCATCATTTGGTATGATGAAAACGGCGACGGAAAAAGCGACGGCAATGAATCTGGTCTTTCCGGCGTAACCGTTGCGCTGATTTCCGAAGAGCTTTCATTAACCCGTGAAGCGCGGACCGAAGCGGACGGTTCTTTCCTGTTCACCAAGCTCCAGCCCGGCACATACACCTACCGCGTGACGCTGCCGGATGGCTATATGTTCACCGTGGAGGGAGACAGCCAATTTACGGACGGCTATTCCGCAACAGCCTCTTCCCGAATCGCAGTGACCGCCGAAAGCACCTCCAACATTCCGCTGGTCGGCGTGACGAAAGCAACCTCCCTGCTGGTTCATTTCTATCTGGACGTGAACGCGGACGGGACGCTTGAAAACGAAAATGTCTATACGACGGCTCGAATTGAAGCACTTGTTGACGGGAAGATGGTTGCTGCGACTGAGACCGATGCAAACGGCGATGCGCTGATACCCATCATTCGTGGCGGCGATGTGACCATCCGCGCCATCCTGACGGGCGAGGGCGTATTTTCCAACGCGGGCGAGGACAATGCGTTTGCGGCCATCAGCGCCGTGCGGGAAACGGAAACAGAAACATATCTTACAAGCGGTGAAGCCAATGCGCTCTATGCGGCGGTCACCTATCCCGCCTCCGTCAGCGGCCATCTCTTTGCGGATGAAAACAACAATGGCCTTTGGGACGCAGGGGAAAGCGGCGCGGGCGGTTTCACCGTGCAGGCCATTGATGCGGAAGACCGCGTGGTGGCGGAGACGACGACGGACGAAAACGGCGCGTATATCCTGTCTCCGCTGCTTCCCAATGCGCATGCCGTTCGCTTCCTGCTGACAGACCCGTACATTGCCTCTCCCTTTGCGCCGTCCTCCGAGCAGGCTTATAACGCGATTTCAACGCAGAACAGCGAATACGGCGAAACGGGCATTTACGCGCTTGACCCCTCTCAGAACTTGGAAAATGTAGACGGCGGTATTTTTAAGGCCGGCACCGTGTCCGGCTTTGTGAAGACAGAGATGGACGGCGGCACAATCGGCGTTCCGGGCATCACGGTCACGCTGATGGACGAAAACGGCGAAGAATATTCCTCTTACACCAATTCCGTCACCGATGAAAACGGTGAATTCTACATCAAAGGCATTCTGCCGGGCACATACACCGTTCGCTATGAGCTGCCCGCCGATGTGCTGTTTGCCGATACGAATGACGCGCAGATCTTCAGCGCTCCCTTTACCTCCGGCATGGGGACGCAGGCCGCAGTCGCCGATGTTTACGCAGTGCGTACCGCTACCGTCAGCGGCTATGCGGATGACGACGCGGGCGTGCCGATTTCGGCGGTCATCACGCTGACGCCCGTGAACGGGTCTGCGCTGCATACTGAGCAGACCGTTGAAAATAATGACTCCGGCTTCTTTACCGTGTCGCATCTGCGTCCCGGCGAATACAATGTGACGGTTGCTTTAGAGGACGGTCTCGTATTCTCCTATGACACCTGTTCGCTCGTTCCCGCAGCAGCGGATTCCGTTTCCGTTTCTGCCGCTCCGCTTGTGCTGTCGGCCGGACAGACTTTGAAAGACAGGCACATCATCGGCGTTGCGCCCGCTCAGCTTGACGGCGTTTTGTACTATGATGAAAACAATTCCGGCGAGCGTGAGGGCGATGAAACGCTTATCAACGGCTTTGCCATGACGCTTGTCAGCGAAAAAACGCAGGAGGAAATCGAACTGACCACAGATGATGACGGCGCGTTTGCATCGCCGCAGCTCATACCGGGCGACTACCTGCTGAAGCTGTCGCTGCCGAATGACTGCATCTTAGTGAACGACGGTGCTTACAAGGCGGAGGACGGCACTTGGATCCTCCCGATGTCATTTGCCGTCGGCGGCCATGAGACGCCCGACATCGGCATTTTGCAGTATGCGGAGCTGTCCGGCTCTCTTTGGAGCATGGATGGGGAAAATGACGGACTGGCAGGTCTGACAGTTTCACTGTATGCCGTCGCCGCGCCGCAGACGCCTGTCGCAACGGCGGTCACGGCGGAAAACGGCGCTTATGTCTTCCGCTCCCTGCGCCCCGACGAATATTATCTGACCCTGACGCTGCCTGAAAATCATCTGTTTACCCGCACGATGGACGCTTCGTCCCATACGAGCATGATTTTAGCGGATACGGATGCGGGCGCGAGCGGCCGTTCCGAGATGTTCTATCTGGCGATGGGCGAGAAGCGGAGCGATGCGGACATCGGCATCGGCGCGAAGGGCGAGATCGGCGATTTTGCATGGCTGGATGAAAACGGCAACGGTATGCAGGACATCGGTGAAAAGGGCATTCCCGGCATCGTGATTGCCATGTATCAGTACGGAGAGCTTGTCGCCGAGACGGAAACGGACAGCTACGGCCACTATTTCTTTGATAACCTGTATCCCGGCGAATACACCATGCGCGTGACCATGCCGGCCGAATTGAAGACCACCGTCTGTCAGACGGAATTTCCGTTGGTCGGCAGCATTTTGCCGGAGGGCAAGCAGGGGACGGCAACGGTGGAGGGGGTAATCGTGCCCAGCGGAGGCCGCAGGCTGTCCTGCGATTTGGGCTTTGTCCTCGTGAAAGCCGGTCAATATCCCGCCTCGATGGAGCATCTTCCCACCACCGACTGGAGCTACGGCGGCACGAAAAACGATTGATAACGATTAATTATACTATTCTCATTTCAAAATAGCTGTACAATCCATTCCCGTCCTGTTATGCT
>CAVFWQ010000054.1:0-14464 GCA_963626285.1 bacterium
ATGAAATTAGGCGTCGTGGGGCTGCCGAATGTCGGCAAAAGCACACTGTTCAATGCCATTACGAATGCGGGCGCACAGGCCGCAAACTATCCCTTCTGCACCATTGAGCCGAACTCCGGCGTGGTTGCCGTGCCGGACAAGCGCCTTGATGTGCTGGGTGAAATGTATCACCCGAAGAAGGTCACGCCTGCGGCCATTGAATTTGTGGATATTGCGGGCCTTGTGCGCGGCGCGAGCCACGGCGAGGGCTTGGGCAACAAATTCCTCTCCCACATCCGCGAATGCGATGCCATTGTCCATGTCGTGCGCTGCTTTGAGGACGACAACATCATTCATGTGGACGGCTCCGTCAACCCGACCCGCGACATGGAGACCATCAATCTGGAATTGATTTTTGCCGATATGGAGACCGTGAAAAAGCGCGAGGACAAGGCGCTGAAGCTGGTCAAGACGGGCGAAAAAAAGTACGCCGAGGAAGCGGAGCTGGCGCACCGTTTGTACGGGCATCTGGAGAGCGGCAAGCCTGCCCGCACCTTCCCCATGACGGACGCGGAGCGCGCCCTGCTGCGGGATTATTTTCTCCTGACCACCAAGCCCGTCATCTATGCCGCCAACATTTCCGAGGATATGCTGGGGCAGGACGAAGACAGCATTCCGTTTGTGCAGGCCGTCAAGCAGGCGGCGCAGTCCGAGCAGGCCGAGGTGCTGGTCATTTCCGCGCAAATCGAAGAAGAGATTGCGCAGATGGAGGGCGAGGAAAAGCAGGAATTTTTAAATGATCTGGGCATCGGGCTGAGCGGCCTTGACCGTCTCGTTTCCGCCTGCTACAAGCTGCTGGGGCTGATTTCCTTCCTGACCGCGGGCGAGGACGAGTGCCGCGCATGGACGATCGTGAGCGGAACGAAAGCGCCGCAGGCCGCGGGCAAGATTCATACCGACTTTGAGCGCGGCTTTATCCGCGCCGAGATCGTGCCCTTCGAGACCCTCCGTGCGCTGGGCAGCATGACCGCCTGCCGCGAAAAGGGTCTCATCCGCTCCGAGGGCAAGGACTACGTCATGCAGGACGGCGATGTGACGCTGTTTCGGTTTAATGTGTAACGAGGGCGGGGACTTACGGGAGATTTTTGCAGGGCGAGGGCTTTTTTGAAAACACTCTCCTCCCCGCACCCCGCCCCCAAAACGCCGCACAATAGGCTGCAGCGAAGGAAGCGGTTTTGCGTGTTGCCGATATAAGCTGACGCTTATTTTCACTCCACCCTCCACACTATTTAACTAACCACTAATCACTACCCACTGACAAGGAGACCTTCATGAGCCGCATTTCGTTCTTTTTCAAGCGCCTGGTGCGCATGGATTTTCAAAAAATGTGGGCGACCACGAAAATCCTGCATGAACGCTCCGGCAAAAGCCGCATCTGGCTGCTGTTCGATATGCTGCGCTGCGCCCTCAGGTACAACGCGGGCTATATGGATTATAAGATCGCCGAGATGTATCGGCTGAACGACCGGCAGAAAAGCACGGTCATCACCCGCGGCATTTCAAACAGCATCGTCCGGCGGATGAACGACAAGGCGTATTGGCATTTTTTTGACGATAAAACCGAGTTCAATACGACCTTTGCCGAGCATATCGGCCGCGCATGGCTGCGGGCGGACGATGCGCTGACGGCGGAAAAGCTGGCGGAATTTTTGAAGCCGCTGGATGCAGTGCTGTATAAGCCGCTGGAAGGCTCGTCCGGCCAAGGCATAGTGAAGTTCGAGCGCTCGCACTGGGACGGCCGCACGGACGCCTTCTGCCGGGAAATCCGCGCAATGGGCGATGCCATTTTGGAAGAGCTTCTCGTGCAGCATCCCGACATGGCCGGGATGTGCCCGACCTCCGTCAACACCGTTCGCATCGCCACCCTGCTGGGCGACAAACAGGAGGGCATCGTTTACGCCTTCCTGCGCATCGGCAACGGCAAGGTCATGGATAACGTGGACTGCGGCGGCATGGCGGCAAGGATTGATTTGGATACGGGCAGGCTCCTGACCGTCGCCGCCGATAAAGCGGGCAACGTGTTTGAAAAGCACCCCATGACCGGAACGCCCATTGTCGGCTTTACCATACCGTATTGGGAGGAGGCCAAAAAGCTTTGTCTGGAGGCCATGCATCAGGTGCCGCAGGTGCGGTTTGTGGCATGGGATGTGGCCATCACCGCGGACGGCCCGCGCTTCATCGAAGGCAATTCCTTCCCCAGCCACGCCGTGCCGCAGTTTGCCGCTCATTATCCGGACGGCATCGGCATCCTGCCGGAATTCAAAAAATATATCGATTTGTGAAAAACAGGGATGGTTTTTGCAGCCTGTATCGTTATATCATTGCTTAACCAACAAATAAGGGGGAAGCCGCATGGATCTGGTCAAAACACTGCTTGTTTATATGATGCTGCTGGTCAGCTCGGCAACGGAGGCCTCGCCTGCCATTACGCCGCTGCCGGCGGATGCCGTGTTCACCGCCACGCCCATCGTGACGGCGACGCCTGTCCTGACCGAAGTGCCGACCGCTACGCCCTCGCCGACGCCGACCTCCACCACCCGCTATACCACGCTGTATGTGGGCGATAAGGGCTCGAATGTCCGAAAGCTGCAGACGCGGCTCAAGGAGCTGGGCTACCTGAGCGATAAGGTGGACGGCGTGTACGGCCAGAACACCCGCAAGGCGGTCGAGGCGTTCCAGAAGGCGAACGGCATTAAGGTGGACGGTATCGCGGGGCAGGATACACAGTCGCTGCTGTACGAAAGCACCGCCGTCATCACCGCAACGCCTGCCGCCAAAACGCCCACGCCGACCCCGTTTGAAATCACCGTGCCGGTCTATTATGTGGAGAACGGAACGGGGACGATTCTGGCGCGCACCAGCGTTGCCATCACGGGGAAGACGACCATCAAGGCCAATTCCCGCTTCGTGCCGCAGAACTATACTTTGGCGAGCAGCGCGTCCGTCAGCGTGACCATCAAGAACGGCAGCGCAAGCCCCGCCTCCGTGACCTTCTATTATAACGCGCCGGACCCGACCCCGACCCCTGCCGCGAAGACGACCACCGTGCCGATCTATTACTGCGTCTCCGACGGCACCTTCCTCACATCGGACTCCGTGACCATTGCCTACGGCAAAAGCGCCACTGTCCGCTATAACGCGAATCTGGTTCCCTCCGGCTATGTGCTGGACAGTGATGCCTCCGTGAAGGTGACCGTATCGAGCAGAGGCGTTGCATCGCCAGACAGCGTGACCTTCTATGTCCGCCGCTCTTCGACCCCGACCCCCACGCCAAGCGCAAAGGATGTTGAGGTCAATGTGTACTATGTGAATGAGTACAACGAAATCATCTACCAGACGACCGCGCTGTGCAAGGCCAATACCTACACCAACGTGAATGTCAACACGAGCAGAGTACCCGGCTATGAGCTGACCAGCGATGCCTCCGTCGCCGTCCATGTGGATGCCAAGGGCAACGCCACCCCGTCGATGGTCACATTTACCTTCAGAAGCACCGGCGCCGAAACGCCGACACCCACGCCGACGCCGACCCCGACCCCGACGGCACCCCCGACCCATACGCCCACACCCACGGCGGAGCCGCAGCCGCAGGCGAAGAATGTCTATGTGTACTACCGCGATGAGAACAATGCGGACATTGCCTCCCGCCAGAAGGTGCTGTGTCAGCCCGGCGAAACGAAGATTTTTGCCGACGCCGCTTACATTCCGGAGGACTATGTCCTGCAGGGCGAGGGATGGGTCATCGTCACCGTGGATGCTTCGGGCGCGATGCCTTCGGAAGTCATCTTCACCTGCATCAAGAAGCCCCCGACGGCAACACCGACCGCGACCCCGTCTCCTACGCCCACCAAAGCGCCGATCACCAAGAAGGGCAAGCTGACCGTGGACGGCACGTCCGCAGGAAACTGGTATGAGGACGCGGCGGGCAATGCGATGGTCAGCGCCTTGGACGTGCTGAATGCGGCCGGCATCCGCACATCCCAGCTTCGGGACGGCGTGGCGGCAGGCATCGGCGATTACAGCCTCATCCTTCGCTACACGGCGACCGAGGTGCTGGAAGCGACCGTGGACGGGCAGAGCTGCATGAGCGCGCTTATGTCGGACGGGACGCTGTATGTATCCGTTGACCTGTTCACCAGTGCCGGTGCAACCTGTGACTTGGGGACGGATTTGAGCATCAGCTTCAAAGTGCTTTTAGGCGCTGAATAAGGATGCAACAAAACAGGCGAATGGCTGCTCAAAACAGGGCAGCCATTCGTTTAAGGAGAAAAAGTCATGCCGACATATTCCGTTATTGTTCCGTGCTATAATGAGGAAGCCGTTCTTGGGGAGACGCACAGGCGGCTGACGGCCGTCATGCAGGGAATGCATGAGCCGTATGAAATCGTCTATGTCAACGACGGCTCGAAGGACAGGACATCCGCCCTGCTGGACGATTTGGCGCAGGCGGATCAAAACGTGCGCGTGGTGCATTTTGCCCGCAACGCGGGGCATCAGATTGCCGTGAGCGCGGGTCTGGACTATGCGTCCGGCGATGCGCTGGTCATCATTGACGCGGATTTGCAGGACCCGCCGGAGCTGATCCCCGACATGGCGGCGCTGTGGAAGCAGGGCGCAAAGGTCGTCTACGGCAAGCGCCGCGCCCGAGCCGGTGAGACTGCTTTCAAAAAGGCCACGGCCGACCTTTATTATCGGCTCATCAACCGGCTCACCGGCGGCATGGTGCCGCGGGATACGGGCGACTTCCGCTTGGTGGATAAGCAGGTGGCGGATGTTATCCGCGCCATGCCGGAGCATGCCCGCTTTTTGCGCGGGATGTTCGCATGGGCGGGCTTTGAGCAAACGCCCCTTCTGTACGACCGCGACCGGCGCTTTGCCGGAGAAACGCATTACCCGCTCAAAAAAATGCTGCGTTTGGCGGCAGACGGCGTGTTCGGCTTTTCCGTAAGTCCTTTGCGCTTGGCCACCTTTTTGGGCGCATTCTGGACGGGCATCGGCCTGCTGACCGCGCTGGTGCTGCTGATCCTGCTCCTTTGCGGCACCTCCGGCGGCGCGTGGTGGCTTGCCGCGCTCCTGATGACGCTGGGCGGCAGCATCCTTCTGTGCATCGGCATTTTGGGCGAATATGTCGCCCGCATGTTTGATGACGTGCGCGCCCGTCCCCTGTATGTTGTTGAGCGCACCGACGGCTTTGATGCGGCAAGGGAATAAAACATCTTTGGGGCTTACGAATGGATGCCTTGCCAATTTTTTGCTTTTTCCGTATAATAGGCAGGCAAATGATTTTCGGAGGATACTGCATTCATGGATTTTGCCGCCGTTTTAGCCCGCGAATTTTCTCTGCGTCCGGAGCAGGTGCGCGCCGTCATTGACCTGCTGGACGCGGGCAACACCGTCCCTTTTATCGCTCGATACCGCAAGGAGGCCACCGGCTCTTTAGACGACCAGCTTCTGCGGGAACTGACCGAGCGGCTGGAATATCTCCGCAATTTGGACAAGCGCAGGAATGAAATCGAAAAGGCTTTGACCGATCAGGGGGTGCTGACCGAAGAACTGCAAAAAACCTTGGCCGCTGCCGCTGCGCTGTCCGAGCTTGAGGATATTTATCGTCCCTTCCGTCCCAAGCGCCGCACCCGCGCCACCATCGCCAAGGAACGCGGGCTGGAGGGCTTGGCACAGACTCTTCTGCTGCAGCAGCCCTTCAATGGAACTTTAGAAACGCTGGCTGCGCCGTATGTAAGCCCCGAAAAGGACGTGCCGGATATGGAAAGCGCTTTGGCGGGCGCTCGTGACATCATCGCCGAAATCATCAGCTATGACGCGGCACTTCGCAAGCTCCTGCGCAGCCTGCTTTTGCGGGAGGGCGTTCTGACATCCTCCGCAGCCAAGGAGGAGGACAGCGTATACAGCATGTATTATACCTACGCGGAGGCTGTTCCCCGTGTGGCAGAGCACCGCGTGCTTGCCATCAACCGCGGTGAAAAGGAGAGATTTTTAAAGGTCTCCCTGACTGTGCCGAATGAAACGGCCAACGGCATCATCGCCGAGCACTATGTCCGCTCCGGCGCACAGACTGCCCCGCAGGTGGCTTTGGCCGCCGGAGATGCGTGGGATCGTCTGCTTTTCCCGTCCTTGGAGCGGGAAGTGCGCAATGAACTGACCGACCGCGCCAATGTCGGCGCGATTCGCGTGTTCTCTCAAAATTTGCAGCAGCTTCTGATGCAGCCGCCCATCAAGGGGCGCGTCACCTTGGGCGTTGACCCAGGCTTCCGCACGGGCTGCAAGCTGGCGGTCGTGGACGAAAACGGCAAGGTGCTGGAAACGGGCGTCGGTCACTTTACCCTGCCCGGCCAAACGCGGCAGCAGGAGCAGGCGAGGCAGCTCATCTGCGGGATGGTCAAGCGCCATCATGTGACGGCTATCGCCATCGGCAACGGAACGGCCTCCCGCGAGAGCGAGCAGTTTATTGCGTCCCTTCTGCCCGAACTGCCGCAGGGCGTTGCCTATACTATTGTGAGCGAAGCGGGCGCATCGGTCTATTCCGCCAGCAAACTCGCCGCACAGGAATTTCCGGATTTCGATGTTTCCCTGCGCAGCGCGGTGTCTATAGCGCGGCGTATGCAGGACCCCTTGGCGGAGCTGGTCAAAATCGACCCGCGCTCCATCGGCGTAGGGCAGTATCAGCATGATTTAAAGCAAAACGAGCTGACCGCCGCGCTGGACGGCGTAGTGGAGCATTGCGTGAATTCCGTGGGCGTGGAGCTTTCCACCGCCTCGGCGGAGCTGCTTTCCCATGTGGCCGGCATCGGACCTGCGCTGGCTAAAAACATCGTGGCGTACCGCGATGAAAACGGCCTGCCGAGCCGGGCGGCGCTCAAGAAGGTGCCGAAGTTAGGACCTCGTGCCTTTGAGCAGTGCGCGGGCTTTCTGCGTGTTCAGGGAAGCAAAAATCCCTTGGACGCGACTGCCGTGCATCCCGAAAGCTACGATTCGGCGAAGAAGCTCCTACAGGCGCTGAATATTTCGGCGGATGCGCTCAAAAAGGGCGGAATTCCCGATATTTTGGACAAGGCGACCCACTACGGGCTGGATAAGCTGGCCGCTGAAACGAATTTAGGACTGCCGACCTTAAAGGACATCCTGTCCGAGCTGCAAAAGCCCGGTCGCGACCCGCGTGAGGAGCTTCCTCTGCCGATTTTGCGGACGGATGTGCTGGACATCAAAGATTTAAAGCCCGGCATGGAGCTGATGGGCACGGTGCGCAACGTAATCGACTTCGGCGCGTTCGTGGACATTGGCGTGCATCAGGACGGGCTCGTGCACATTTCCCGTATGGCCTCCCGCTTTATCCGCCACCCCTCCGAGGCCGCAAAGGTCGGCGACCGCGTAAAGGTCTGGGTGGTCGATGTGGATGAAAAGAAAAAGCGTATCGCTTTAACCATGATTCCGCCGACAACATAATCGGACAATATTAAAGGCTCTGCCGATGACGGCAGAGCCTTTAACACTTTTTCCTATGCAAATCACAGCCGCTTGGCGGCTTTTTCGTTTCGGCTTTGCCGTGCGCGGGGCTGCGGCTGCGACCGAGATCTTGGTTTTATCCCTTTGCCTCACAGCTCGTTCAGATGATGGCAGGCGGCAAAATGGTTCGGGGCGACCTCCGTAAAGTCCGGCTTGACCTCCTCGCATTGCTTCGTGCAGTATCGGCAGCGCGTATGGAACGGGCAGCCCGCGGGCGGCGCGGCGGGGTTTGGAACATCGCCTTCCAGCACGATATGGCTGCTTTTGTTCAAAGGGTCGTGCGAAGGAACGGCAGACAGCAGTGCCTGCGTATACGGATGTGCCGGATGACGATAAACCTCCTCGGTCTCGCCCTTTTCCATGATGGAGCCCAAGTACATCACGCCGACGGAATTGCTGATATGCCGCACGACATTCAAATCATGCGAAATGAAAATCAGGGACAGCTCCATTTCCTGCTGCAAGTCCATCATCAGGTTCAGGATCTGCGCCTGAATGGACACGTCCAGCGCGGAAACGGGCTCATCCGCCACCACAAAGCTCGGATGCGTGATAAGCGCTCTGGCGATGGAGATGCGCTGCTTTTGCCCGCCCGAAAACTGATGCGGATAGCGCTCCAACTGGTCGGGCGTCATGCCGACGCTGCGCAGCATGTCTTCCACCCGTTCCTTCAGCTCCGTCCCCTTGAGGTCAAAATGCAGTCTGAGCGGCTCGGACAGAAGCTGCCAGACGTTCATGCGCGGGTTCAGAGAAGAATACGGGTTTTGAAAAATGAACTGCATATCGCGGCGCTTGAGCCGAAGCTCATGCTCGGACAGCGTGCCAAGCTCCTGCCCCTTAAAACAGACTGTTCCGCCCGTCGGCTCTATCAGGCGCAGGATGGCGTTGCCTGTCGTGGACTTGCCGCAGCCGGATTCTCCGACCAAGGCAAATACCTCGTGCGGGCGAATATCAAAGCTGACATCCTCCACCGCATGAACATGGCCGACGACGCGCTTCATCACGCCTTTTCTGACGGGGAAGTACACCTGAAGACGGCGAACGGTCAGGATGGCTTCCTGTTTGGCAGCGCTCATGCTTCCACCTCCTCACTGTGCAGGAAGCAGCGGCAGGTATGGCCGGGCGACACCGCGGTGAGCGCCGGCATAGCCTTGGTACATTTTTCCATGCATCGGCTGCATCGGTCGGCAAACCGACAGCCGGAACTCCACCGGCCGCCGGGCGGCACGATGCCGGGGATTGTGTACAGCTTTCTGTTTTCACTGCCCAAGGACGTGACGGCCTGCAAAAGCCCGTTGGTATACGGGTGCGCCGTTTGATGGAACAATTCGACCACGGAGGCCTGCTCGACGATTTGCCCCGCATAAAATACAGCGACCTCTTCGCAGGTTTCCGCGATGACGCCCAGGTCATGCGTAATCATGATGATGGATGTTTCGTTCTGCTCCTTCAGGTCGTTCATCAATTTGAGGATCTGCGCCTGAATGGTCACATCCAGCGCGGTGGTCGGTTCATCGGCCAGCAAAAGGCGCGGGTCGTTTATCAGCGCGATGGCGATCATGATGCGCTGAAGCTGACCGCCGGACAGTTGATGCGGGTAGGACAGAAGCGTTTGCTCCGGCCGGGGAATGTTGACCTTGTGCAGCATTTCCAGCGACAGCTCCCGCATTTCCCTGCGGCTGAGATTCGGATGATGAAACACGAGCGCCTCATGCATCTGCATTTCCACGGTGAAAATCGGGTCGAGCGAGGTCATCGGCTCCTGAAAAATCATGGAGATTTCCTGCCCGCGAATCATGCGCATTTCCTGTCTGGACAGCCTGAGCATATCTTTTTCGCCGCTTTTGGAATCAAAGCGGATGCTGCCCTCGCTGACGGACAGGGGATAAGGGAGCAGCCCCAAAATAGCGCTTGCCGTGATGGACTTGCCGCAGCCGGATTCGCCCACGACGCCGAAAGACTGCGTTTTTTTGACATCCATGTCCACATGGTCGAGCAGCTTGACCGTGCTTTTTCCGCGGGGGGTGACGATTTTGAGATTTCGGATTTCCAGCAAATTTTCCATCGTCATCCTCCTCACAGCTTCAGCTTGGGGTCAAGCACATCGCGTAGCGCATCGCCCAGAATATTGAACGACAGAATCGTCATGATGATGAACAGCGCAGGGAAAATGACCAGCCACGGCGCACGCTCCATAAATTTGCGCGCATCGGACAGCATTGAGCCCCAGGACGGGTTCGGCGGCTGAATGCCCAACCCCAAAAAGCTCATGGAGGCCTCCGTCAAAATCGCGCCGGACAGAGCCAGCGTCGCCTGAACGGTAAAGGGTGCCAGCACGTTGGGCGTCACATGGCGGAACAGGATACGCATGCCCGGCAGGCCGATGGAGCGGGCATTGGCAATATAGTCCATGGATTTGACGGACTTGACGGATGCGCGCACGGTGCGCGTAAACACGGGAATGTTAACGATGCCGATGGCGATCATGGTATTGACAATGCTCGTCCCCAAGGCGGACACGATGAACAGCGCCAGCAGGATGGACGGGAAGGCGAAAATGACGTCCATGACCATCAGAATGACGGACTCCACCCTGCCTTCAAAGAAACCGGCAATCATGCCCAGCAGATAGCCGAAGCCTGCCGCAATGCCCACGGCGACGATGCCGACAATCAGCGATACGCGGGCGCCGTACACGATGCGGCTGAACACGTCCCGCCCGAAGTTATCCGTTCCGAACCAGTATTTTGCGCAGGGCGCGGTCAGCTTATCCCGCGCATTCATTTTGGCCACATCGTATTGCGCGATCCACGGCGCAAAGACGGCCATGATAATCACAATGGAAACGCCTATCATGCCGGCGCGTCCGAGCGGGTCTTGCCAAAGCTGACGCAGCACGCTTTCGTTGCCGGGAAGCGCACGCTGTTTCACCTTTTGATTGTTCATAAAGCAACGCCTCCCTCAGCTGTACGAAATGCGCGGGTCGATGTAGGTATACAGAATATCGACCAGCAGATTGACGATGACGTAGACAAAGGCAATAAAAAGAACGCAGCCCTGCACCACGGGATAATCGCGCTGGGAAATGCCCGTCAACACATATTGCCCCAGCCCCGGGATGGAAAAAATCTGCTCGATGACGACCGTTCCGCCCATCAGACCGCCGATCTGCATGCCGATGAGCGTGACGATGGGGATGCAGCTGTTTCGCAGAACGTGGCGGAAGATGGTCACCTTTTCGGGCGCGCCCTTGGCGCGGACGGCCTTGACAAAGTCCTGCCGCAGCACCTCCAGCATGGAGGAGCGCGTCATGCGCATGACGGAGCCGGCCATCACGCCGCCCAAAATAGCGGCGGGGAGGAGCATGATTTCCATGTTCGTGCCGAAATTTTCAAACAGGCTGACATATTTGACCGGCGAATAATAGTTGAAGGTCTTGGATAAAAATAAAATGAGCAGCGTCGCCGAGGCAAAATTCGGCACGGAGACGCCCAGCAGGGCGAAGATACGGACGATCCTGTCAATGACGCTGTTTCGCCTGAGCGCGGAAATAATGCCCAGCGGCAGCGCGATGAGCCATGCGATGATGCAGGCCAAAATAGCCAGCTCTGCGGAAATTTTAAAGCGCTTGATGATTTCCGGAAAGACCGCCGCGCCGGTTCGGAAGGACTCGCCGAAATCGCCCCGCAGGGCGTTCGTGACCCAGCTGAAATACTGCTCGATAAGGGGCTTATCCAGCCCTAATTTCTTTTCCCACATGGCGCGCAGCTCCGGCGTTTCCTCAATGCCCAAAATGCCGGACACAACGTCGCCCGGAATGAGCTGCATGATGGCAAAAATGCAAATGCTGATGCCGATTAAAACGGGGATGAGCATCAGCAGGCGGCGAATGATATAATCTCGCATAGGGCTTTACTCCTTTGGCCGATTCGGAGTTTATTGAAAAAGAATATCACAGAGGCGGACGCAGAGAACGATCCGCGCCCGCCTCTTGCGGAGTCAGGTTTTAAAAAACGCTTACTTTTCCAGCGTTACGCCGGCAAAGCTGTTGCCCTTGGAGGCATTGGGGGCAAAGCCCTTCAGACCGACATTGGCCAGATAATATTCCGTGGGGCAGGCAACGATGGCCACGGCGCATTCATCCAAGATGATGCCGATGGCTTCTTTGTAATAGGCTTCGCGGGTCGCGGTGTCCGTTGTGCCGGAGCCGAGCACGCACAGCTCGTCCACGCGGGCATTGGAATAGCCCTGAATGTTGGCAGAGCCGGTGGTGGAGAAGAAGAAGGCGACGCCGCGGCTGGGGTCTGAGCCCGCACCGTTCTGGCAGGCCATCAGGTCAAAGTCATGGGCGCTCCAGTCGGCGACGTACTGGGCGTTTTCCTTGTTCTGCACGTCCACCCGAATGCCGATGGCTTCCAGCTGCTGCTGCACGACCGCGCCCATATCACGCAGAGAATCCAGCAGGCCGACGGTCAGGGTGCATTCAAAGCCGTTGGGATAGCCGGCCTCGG
This sequence comes from bacterium, assembly GCA_963626285.1. Lineage (GTDB taxonomy): Bacteria > Bacillota > Clostridia > Christensenellales > Aristaeellaceae > CAVDRM01. The sequence continues at coordinate 12,072 of CAVFWQ010000054.1, forward strand.
CCAGCAGCGCCTTCGCCTTTTCGATGTTCTGCGTGTAGTATTCGTTTTCGGTCACATCCACGGCCCAGTGTCCCATCGAAGCGGGGACGAAGCCGGAGACGCTGGCCGTTCCGTTGTAAGCGAATTCAATGATTTCTTCGCGGTTGAGCGCAAGGTTGATGGCGCGGCGCACGCGGACATCGTCAAAGGGCTTGCGGGTCACATTCATGAAGATGCCGGCATAATTGCGGGACTGATAGGAGATGGTCTGAATATTCGCGTCATTCGCAATCAGATCCAGCATGGAGGTGTCCGCATAAATCAGGTCAACGCTTTCGGTGCGGAGCGCCGCCAGACGAGCGGAGGCGTCGGTCATGACATAGAACTCAATGGCGTCAAAGGTCGCTTTGTTTTCTTCGCTGAAGTGCTCGGCGAAAGCGTTCACGGTCACATGGTTGTCGGGCACCCATTCGCCCAGGGTGTAGGGGCCGGTGCCGCCGTCCGCACGGAGCAGGTCGCCGGTTTCTTCCACGACTTCCCTGGCCACGATGGAGCAATAAGAAGAAGAAAGGTTGGACAGGAAGGGCGCGTTCACCTTTTTCAGCGTGAATTTGACGGTGAATGCATCGACGACCTCGATGGTGTCAATGTCCCCCGCGTAGCTGGAGGAGCTGCCCAGCGCGCCGGTGTCGGGATCGAGGATGCGCTCGAAGGAATACTTGACGTCCTCGGCGGTCATCTGACGGCCGTTGTGGAACCTCACATTTTCATTCAGACGGAAAATGTAGGTCAGGTCGTCGGGCTGCTCCCAAGAGAGAGCAAGCTCCGGAATGACATTCAGATTTTCGTCCACGTCGACAAGCTGGTTGTACACCTGCTCGATGACGCGCAGGGAAGCAACCGCCGAAATGGTGTGCGGGTCAAAGCCGATGGGTTCGGCATCCGTGCCGTAGCGCAGGACCTTCACTTGTTCGGCCGATGCGCAGGAGACCGCCGACAGGGTCAGCATCAGACACAGGAGGAGTGCAAAGGTTTTTTTCATGACATACACCTCTTTCACAAGAATCGTTATTTCAAAGCGTCTGGCGGACGCTTCGGAATATGGTTAAGACTGCCCATCGGCTGTACGGCAGGGCTTTGCTTTCCGATTTAATACCATCTTCGGCAAAATCAGTATATCATTGATCTTCGGAAATATCAAGGACAAATGCGCGGGTGATTTGATAAAGTACAAGGCGGATACAACGGAAAAATCGGCGTCATGATGTTTCAGCCTCGCTTCTTTGATTGACAAGCCTCCGCTTTTATCGTATGATGTTTTTCGACAAAAAGGCTGCATGACACAGACAGAAAGGGTGTTTGTATGACGATTCGTCCCTTTGAACAGAAGGATCTGCCCGCCGTTGTCGGGCTGTGGAACGAAGCGGCGGAGCGCGGCGAGGTGGTATACAAAAAAATCAATGAAGATTATTACCGCCGAAAATTCGAGCGCGACCCGAACTACGATGCGCGGTATGCGTTTGTGGCGGAGGAGGGCGGCGAGGTCGTCGGCTTCATTCACGGCACGGTCAAAAAGGTCATGCTGGATCATGAGATCTTTGAAACCTCTCCCGGCTTTTTGACCTGCATGTTCGTGCGCTCGGACAAGCGGCGCAGGGGCGTCGGTACGGCGCTGTTAAACCGGCTGACGGAGGAATTGAAGGCGGCTGGCAAGCACATCATCCGCATCTCGGACAGCAACCCCATCAACATCGACTGGATCGTTCCCGGCACGCCGAACCATGACCACAACAATGCGCCCGGCGTGGACTTGTACTGCCCCGGCTATGCCTTTTTGATGCGGAGCGGGTTTGCGGACATTGCGCACGAAATCGCCATGTATCTGGACTTGTCCGCCTACACCCCGTGGGCGGGGCTTGAGGAGCGGCAGGAGGAGCTGCGCAGGCAGGGCATTTATACGGGGCGCTATGATGCGAAGAACTTGGACTGCGATTTTGACCGAATGTGCGACCGCGGCGGCTTTGACTACTGGCGCAGCTCCATCCGCTCGGAGGTCAACGCATGGAAGCAGGGCAGGCCGAACACGGACAACCGGTTCATCCCGAACGGCAAAGTTCCCGCCGCTCCGCGCCCCATGCTGGTGGCCATTCACGATGACCATATCGTCGGCTTTACCGGCCCCGTGGACAAGCAGGAATCCGGCCGCGGCTGGTTTACCGGCATCTGCACTGACCCGGAATTTGAGCATCGCGGCATCGCGTCCGTGCTGTTCGACCTGCTCATGAAGGAATTTGTCGCCGAGGGCGCAGCCTTCAGCACCCTGTTCACGGGCGAAACCAACCCCGCGCAGAATATTTACAGGCGCACGGGCTTTGAGGTGCGGCGGCGGTTTGCCGTGATGGAGAAGATCATAT
>CAVFWQ010000055.1:0-14448 GCA_963626285.1 bacterium
CTTCCGGTTTATTGGCTTCTGAGGATATTTCACTTGCCTGAGCACTTAAAAAACCTGTCATCCAGTTGAAAATAATATTCGTATAAGGCGCTTGCTCATAGACCGATTGAAAATAATTCAAAAAAGCCGGATGCAAGGACAGATATTCCGCTTGTCGAGATGAACAGCGGCACTTTACCATCAGCATTTTTTGAACTTGGTCTATTCTTGGCGGCAAATTTTTCTGTATCTGCATAATAAACGTATCATCCAACACTAAATTCGGCAGATCGGGCTCCGGAAAATAGCGATAGTCCGGCAGCTCTTCCTTTTTTCGCATCAACTCCGAACGTTTTTGTGATTCGTTCCATCGTCGCGTTTCCCGTCTGACCTTTTCTCCGTTTGCAATCATAGCGCTTTGGCGTTTGATTTCATATGCCGCACCATGCTCCACAAATCGAAAGCCACTGACATTTTTTAATTCTACCCGTTCACCGATTAGGCCGGAGTCTGTATCCGAAATTGATACGTTGACATCGGCGCGCATCGCTCCCTCCTGCATTTTGCCTTCCGTCACATGGATGGATACCAGCAGCTCGTGCAGTTTGGTCATGCATTCCCGCGCTTCGGCAGGCGTATGGAGATCCGGCTCGGTCACGATTTCAATCAGCGGGACACCGCACCGATTCAAATCAACCAGAGAACAGTCGCCCTCATGCATCATTTTTCCGGCATCCTCTTCCAGATGGATTTCGCGGATTCTGACAACCCGCCCATTCTCCAGTTCGATTTTTCCGCCTAAGCATATCGGATGAAAGAACTGCGTAATCTGATAAGCCTTGGGTAAATCGGGATAAAAATACTGCTTTCTGTCAAATGAGGATATGCGCTGAATTTCGCAGCCGAGACTCAAGCCGGCGGTCACGGCCAGCTTCACGGCATGCTTATTTGCACGGGGCAATGCGCCCGGCAGCGCAAGGCATACGGGGCAGCATCGGCTGTTCGGCGTGCCGCCGAATGCATTTTTGCAGCCGCAGAACATCTTCGTGTTTGTGTTCAATTCCACATGGATTTCAAGTCCTATGCGTGCCTCAAGCATGAAAATCATCTTCCTTTTCAAGTGACTTTGCAAAGGACAGCAGCAGCTTATCGTTTCTCGGCGCGGCCAATGCCTGAATACCGATGGGCAGACCGCTTTTTCCGCTCCCGACCGGAATGGAAATGGCGGGCAGACCGGCCACATTTGCAGCTGCAGTCAGCGCATCCGCTTCATAATTTTCCCGTTGCCTGCTTGCGCCCAAGAACGGCGCTTCGCCCTTGGCCACGGGCATAAGCAGTATGTCAATTTGCTGAAAGCATGACAAAAACCATTCGTTCAGCCTTTTTCTGAATCGCTGCGCCCGTATATAATAGTCCGCATAATGCTCCTGACTGAGTACATAAGCCCCCATCCGTATGCGTTTTTGCACCTCCGCGCCCAGCAAAGAACGATTTTTCGTGTACATATCCTGAATCGTTGACGGAGAACCGACACGGTTTCCGTAGCGGATGCCGTCATAGCGTCCCAAATTGGCATTGGCCTCAGCACAGGCGATGATGTAATAGGCCGGAGCGATCCATTGCGCATAGGGCATAGAAGAGATATGCGAAAGACTTTTTACGCGCTTTTCGATTTTTCTGATAGCGCGGCTCAAAATTTCAGATGCCGAAGCTTCTACGCTGTCAAAAAATACATCCAAAACACCGATGCGCAGCGTCTCCTGTGGCCTATCATTTGCCCTGACAGACACTGTATTCGTACTGTCGCGTATGTCCGGTCCGCCTGCTGTCATGGCGGTAAAAACGGCCTCCAGCATTTCTGCGGATGCGGATAAAATGCCGATTTGGTCAAAGGAGGAAGCATAGGCCGTCAATCCGTAGCGGCTGAGCGCGCCGTAGGTCGGCTTGAAGCCCAATAAGCCGCAGTATGCCGCAGGAAGACGGACAGAGCCGCCCGTGTCGCTTCCTAATGCAAACGGCACGATGCCCTGCGCCACCAGTGCCGCCGCACCGGAGGAGGAGCCGCCCGTTACACGCCTTGCATCAAGCGGATGCAAGGCCGCGCCGTAAGCGCAATGCTCGCCCGTAGAGCCCATACCGAATTCATCCATTTTGGTGCTGCACACCGGTATAGCGCCCGCATGCAAAAGGCGCTGAATGCAGGTAGCGGTATAAGGAGAAACATAGTTCTCAAGCGCCCTTGAGCCGCAGGTCATGCGCTGTCCTTCCATACACAGATTGTCTTTAACGGCAAACGGCATGCCGCCAAGCGGTGAATCATTGACCGTTTTGCTTTGTGCCAAGGACAGGGAAAGCTCGTCAAATGTATGCATGACGGCATTGCAGGCATCCTTCGTGCGGCAGGCCATCAGCGTTTTTCGAATATTATCCGAATAATCATTCATGCGTTTTTTTCCTCTGAAGCAGCAAATGAAAGAACACCTGCCGGAATGCAGAAGCAATGCTTCTTCATCATCGGCGTCATGCTTAAAATGCGCTCCTCCGAAAGAGACGAATCGGGTCTGTCCTCGCGCAGCACAAGCGAAGCGTTCTGCGTTTGTTCGCTTTCGCCTTCCGTAAAAGTCAGCATTTTTTCCATGAGGCTGCGAATCTCCTGCTCCTCATTTATCCGTTCGTTCTCCGGCATCGTCCGTCTGTCCGGCAAATCGGCACCTTCTTTCTCTTCTTCTGCTTTAGATGATAATATTTTTTGTCTGCGGCGTCAAGCATCGCCGCACAATGAAAAACATACTGCATTGCTGCCGAAGCGTGCGGTGACGCCGTAATTCTATCTGAAAAAATAAAGGATTTTGAAGTTTTATGTTGTATAAACAACCTGTGAGCTATAAGCCTTGAAGGGAGGAAAGAGTTTTGACGATTCGGGAAGAATGGGAGCAGCTTGAGCGAGAGCGCCTTTCTCCGTATGCTGTTTGCAGCGCCGATACAAAGGGCAGGGAACGTCCTTTAGAGCCTTGCCCTCTCCGCACGGAATTTCAGCGGGATCGGGACCGCATCCTTCATTGCAAGAGCTTTCGGCGTTTGAAATTCAAAACGCAGGTTTTTATTTCTCCGGAGGGCGACCATTACAGAACACGCCTGACGCATACATTGGAAGTCGCGCAAGTCGCAAGGACGCTGGCGCGTTCGCTTCATCTGAACGAGGACTTGACAGAGGCTATCGCGCTTGGGCATGACCTTGGGCATACGCCGTTTGGCCATATCGGAGAGAGAACGCTGGACAGGCTGTGCCATGACGGTTTTCGGCACAACGAACAAAGCCTCCGTGTGGTAGAAATCATCGAGAACGGCGGAGGGCTGAATTTGACCGAGGAGGTGCGGGACGGCATCCTTAATCATTCCGGCAGCCTGAAGCCAATGACGCTTGAGGGAGTCTGCGTTGCCCGCGCCGACAGAATCGCCTACATCAATCATGACATCGACGATGCTCTGCGCGCCGGCGTATTACGGGACTTTGAACTGCCGAGAAGCTCCCTGAGCGTGCTTGGAAAGACGCATGGTGAAAGAATCAACACCATGATTCTGGATATTGTCACGGAAAGCAAGGGAAATCCCTTTGTCAAAATGAGCGCCCCGATTCAAGAGGCAACGGACGACCTGCGTCGATTTCTGTTTGACAAGGTCTATCGGGACGGCTGGCGCGAAAACGAAGAAAAAAAGTGCGACCACGTGATTTCTCTTTTGTTTGACCACTATATGCACCATCCCGGTGAAATGCCGCTTGAGTATGTGACAATTGCCTATCGAGACGGTACAGAGCGGGCTGTGACGGACTTTATTGCCTGCATGACGGATCGTTACGCGATGCGGCAGTATCGGCAGCTTTTTTTGCCGGAAGCGTTTCCGGTACTATAACAAAATTAATTCCCGATTTGCAGGAATTAAGCAGAAAATGGCGAAAGAATTATGACGGGTGAGTGCTGATGCCTCCGAGATTTCCCACTTCATGGCTGGATGAGCTCTATGCACGGGCGGACATCGTACGGGTGGTTTCCGACTATCTGCCCTTAAAGAAGGACGGACGCAGGTATTGGGGGCTGTGTCCATTTCATAATGAAAAGACTGCCTCCTTTTCCGTGAATCCCGAACTGAATCTCTACTATTGCTTTGGTTGCAAGGCCGGCGGGAATGTCATTCAGTTTTTGATGGAGATGGAGCATCTTTCCTTCCATGAGGCTGCCAAGCTGCTGGCAGACAGGATGCATATGCCGCTTCCGCAGATGGTGGAAGACCCTGATTATGAGCGGAAAAGAAGCCAACGTGAACGGCTCTTGGAGGCAAACCGTCTGGCTGCCCGCTATTATCATGAGATGCTGTGGACGGAAAAGGGACGAAGCGCACGGGAATACTTTTATCGGCGCGGCCTAGATGACGGCATCATCCGCAGATTCGGCTTGGGCGTCAGCCTTGCGGACTGGAGCGACCTGACGGAAATGCTGCTGCAAAAGGGCTTTTCCTTGGAGGAGCTTCGTCTGGCCGGACTGACAGTCGTCAAGGGTGAATCGCACTTTGACTTTTTCCGGGGCAGGGCGATGTTTCCCATCTTGGATCAGCAGGGCAACGTGCTGGCCTTTGGCGGAAGAATCATGGGCGAAGGGCAGCCCAAGTACCTGAATACGGGTGATACGCCTGTGTTCAATAAGCGCCTCGGCGTATACGCAGTCAATCTGCTCAAAAAAGCGCGGGGGCTGAATCGTGTCCTTTTGGTCGAAGGCTATATGGACGTCGTTTCTCTCTCGCAGGCAGGTGTTGTCGGGGTTGTGGCCACGCTGGGCACGGCCTTAACGCAGGAGCAGGCGCGTCTCCTTAAGCGCTTTGCACCGGAAATCTGGGTTGCCTATGACGGTGACAGCGCCGGTCAGCACGCCATCGAGCGGGCGCTCAGCATCTTTGAGGAGGAGCAGATCAAAGCGCGTGTCCTGTATTTTCCGGACGATCTTGACCCTGATGAATTTATCCGACAGCGGGGTATCGAAGCGTTTGACCGGCTTCAGCCGCTATCCGCCGTGAAGTACCGGCTCATGCGCTTGGAAGAAGAGAGCGATTTATCCGAACAGGAGGCACGGGTCGAATTTGCCAAGAAGGGAGCGGCTCTCCTGGCGAGCGTTCGCGATCCGGTTGAGTTGGAGGTTTACCTGCGCGATTTGGCTGTTAAAACCGGCTTTGAGCGGGAAGTTCTGGTGGCGCAGATGGGCATCTCCGTGCCTGCTGCGGCGCGAAGCAGCCCGCCGCTCAAAAGAAACGGCGGCTTTCAGAAAGCAACTCAATCTTCGGAGGGAATGCGCTCTGAACAGCTTCTCGTCTCCCTGCTTGCGTCCGGCGCTTTGCCGAAGGGCATGGTGCGGGAGGATGACTTGGTGGATGAAACGCTTCGAGCCTTTGTCCGGCGGCTGAATGCGGGCGAAAAGCCCGCCGCTATCCTTGCTTCCGCCGACACGCCGATGGAGCGTGAGCAAGCCAGCAGGGTGTTTACCATGCAGGCCGGAGAAGAACCGGAAAATGCAGTCGTCATTGCGGCGGACTGCTTAAAAAAACTAAGGCTGACAAGGCTGCAAAACGAGTTAAATCGTCAAATGGCAGCCATGACCGCCGCCAGTGATTCGGAGCAGAAACGGCATACATTAACGGAAATTATGCGGCTGAACACTGAAATGAAACGGTTAAGGGAACAGAACAGACAGAGCGGAACAGGGAGGAGTGGAGACATTGAGCGACAAAATTGACCACAAGCAGGCAAAGCTCAATGAGCTGTATGCCCTTGGCAAATCCAAGGGTACATTGACCTATGACGAAATCATTGGCAAGCTGGCATCCTATGACATTGACCCGGAGCAGTTTGACAGTGTGCTGGAGACGCTGGAGGCTTTGGGCATCACTGTTACCAAAGATGCGGAAACCGTTGCCGCTCCGCAAGCCCAGTCTGAGCCGCTGCCGGAGGAGGATGCCGATCTGGTGCCGGAGGGCATCAGCATTGATGACCCTGTCCGCATGTACTTAAAGGAAATCGGTAAAGTGCCACTTTTAACGGGCGCTGAAGAAATCGAAATCGCCAAGCGGATGGAGCAGGGGGATGAGGAGGCCAAGCGCAAGCTGGCGGAGGCCAATCTGCGTCTGGTCGTTTCCATTGCCAAGCGCTATGTCGGGCGCGGTATGCTGTTTCTTGATTTGATTCAGGAGGGCAACCTTGGCCTGATCAAGGCTGTCGAAAAGTTTGACTACCGCAAGGGCTATAAATTTTCCACCTATGCCACATGGTGGATTCGTCAGGCCATTACCCGCGCCATTGCGGATCAGGCGCGCACCATCCGCATTCCTGTTCATATGGTGGAAACCATCAACAAGCTGATTCGCGTTTCCCGCCAGCTTTTGCAGGAATACGGGCGTGAACCTACGCCGGAGGAAATCGCCAAGGCAATGGGCATCAGCGAAAGCAAGGTGCGCGAAATCATCAAGATCGCGCAGGAACCTGTTTCTCTGGAAACACCGATTGGCGAGGAGGAAGACAGCCATCTGGGAGACTTTATTCCGGACGAGGATGCGCCTGCTCCGGCTGATGCCGCCTCTCATGCATTGATGAAGGAGCAGCTCTGGGACGTTCTGGACACCCTGACGCCGCGCGAGGAAAAAGTATTGAGACTGCGTTTTGGTTTGGATGACGGCCATCAGCGCACGTTGGAAGAGGTGGGGCGTGAATTCTGCGTCACCCGTGAGCGCATCCGTCAGATCGAAGCCAAGGCGCTGCGCAAGCTGCGTCATCCCAGCCGCAGCAAGAAGCTGAAGGACTATCTTGACTGATGCCGTATCCGGAGCTTGATGTGCGTTTAGCCGCTGCAGCGGCACTTTTCCCCGCCTGTGATATCGGTGCCGATATTGGTGCCGATCACGGGCGTTTGTCTTGTCATCTGCTTGCGTCAGGTCGTGTCAAAAGGATGGTCGTGACGGATATCAGTGCGGATTCCCTGCTGAAGGCCAAGCGATTGCTGGCAGAGCATCAGCTGGATGAGCGTGCTGATTTTGTCGTTGCCGATGGGCTCGATGCCATCAACACGCCTGTGAAAGCCATTGCTATTTTGGGCATGGGCGGGGCGACCGCATCAAAAATCCTGCTGGCGCATCCGGAAAAATTAAAGTGCGCCGCGCTCATTTTGTCCGCACATACGGATTTGCCGATGCTCAGAGAGACCTTGGAACGCCTTTCATTCCGTTTGAAGAGTGAAACCGTTGTCCGTCTGAAAAACCGCTGCTATGTTATGATGAAGGCTGTACGCGGCTCGGAAGCGCTCACGCCGAAGCAGCGCTTTTTAGGTCCTCGGCTGATGGAAAGCCGCGCAACGGAGGACTATCTTTGTTATCTGCAAAAACGTTCCGGCGCTTATTCCCGTATGCAGGCCGAGGAAGGCGTACAATATCGTCAATGGCTGAAGGAGGAATTGGAACGTGTCTGCTGTCAGAGCGAGTGAAATCTATGACATTTTGAATGAGCTTGCGCCTTTTGATACGGCGGAAGTATTTGATAACGCGGGCTTTTTGCTTGGCAGAACGGATGCTTTGGTTGAAAATGTGCTGTGCACCTTGGATGTGACGATGGAGGTTGTGGAGGAGGCCAAGGCGCTGAACGCGCAGCTTATCGTGTCGCATCATCCGCTGTTTTTCCACGGCCATAAAAATCTGTTGGAGGGGCTGCCCGAAAACGATGTGATATGCGAGATGATCAGAAGCCGTATTGCGTTGATAAGCGCGCATACGAATTTAGATAAATCGCCGCTCAGCGGAAGCGCCTGTGCTGCCCGCAGATTAAATCTGCAAAATATTCGACAGGAGGGTTACCTTTTTATCGGCGATGTGGAAGGCGGGGGAATGCGGGCAGACGAGCTTGGGCAGAAAATCCGCGACTTGCTGAAAGCGCCGCTCCGCATTTTCGGCCATCAAAATGAAATCATCCACACCTTGGCCATTGCCGGCGGCGCTTACGGAGAGGGTTATCAGGAAATTTTAGACGGGCACTTGGGCGCAGAAGCGTATATGACGGGAGAAATCCGTCATCATGAGGCCGTAGATGCCGTTGCTCGCGGTTTGGTGCTTTATGAGGGCGGTCATTATGCCACGGAGCAGCTCCTCGTTCCGGAGCTTGCGGACTATTTACAAACGCGCCTGAATGCGCTACAATATACTGTACGGGTTTATCCGTCAACGTGTGTTGCCTATCCGGGCGCGCTGGTGTAAGGAGGATATGCATGGATCAGCTGAAGCTATTGTGGGATTATCAGCAGGCAGATGTCGCGGTCGATAAGTTAGAGAGTGAAGTCAAACGCTCTCCGACACGGCAGAAGCTTGTTAAATATCGTGATTATCTGGTCGAGCAGCAGAATAACATCAAGCACATTGAGGAAGAGGTCTCCAACATGGCTGACCGTCTGGAGGCGCTCAAGGACGCCGTGGCGCGGACAGAGGAGCAGCTTAAGGCGCTGCAGGGCAAAATCGAAGCAGCACCCGCCGCTGATGCCGCTTCTGCGCGTCAGTATATCGGCGATGTCAAGCGATTGATGGACAATGTGAACAGCTATGAGCAGGAAATTCGCCGTATTCGCAAGGATGCGCGGGAACGCGAACGTTTGCAGCATGATGTCAAAATTCGCGCCGCCAAAACCAAGGCCGCATTTGATAAGCTCAAGGTGGTCTATGACGAGGAATGCAAGACAAAATCCGGCGAACTGAAACAGTTAAAGGCGGAATTGGCGGAGAAGGCAAAGGGAATCGAGCCGGAATACATGGAGAAATACCGCACGATTAAGCAGCACAGCGTACCTCCGCTGGCCAAGCTGATTGGCGATCAGTGCGGCGGCTGCAATATGTCGCAGCCGTCCGGCGTTGTGCGCAGCATCAAAGCGGGAAAACAGGTCGAATGTGAGACCTGCGGACGGTTGCTGATTTTATAATATTCCAAAAATCAAAACGACGCGCTTTTTCGGCGGAAGCAGAAAAAGCGCTCGTTTTTTGTTGTTTTGAAACGGGCGATATGGTATACTATGCCTATAATTTTCAGACAGGCGGTGACAGCATGAGCGAAACGCTCAAGCAGGTGAAATTATTTACGGATGGCGCATGCTCCGGCAATCCGGGGCCGGGAGGCTGGGCGGCTATTTTGCGATATGGTGCGCATGAAAAGGAGATGTCCGGCTCAATGCCGCGCACGACAAATAACCGCATGGAGGTCTTCGCAGTCATCAGCGGGCTTGGCGCATTAAAAACCCGCTGCCGTGTTGAGGTGTACTCCGATTCCACCTATGTTGTCAATGCTTTTGAACAGCACTGGCTCGATAACTGGCAGAAGCGCGGCTGGAAAACGGCAGACGGGAAGCAGGTTGAAAATCAGGACTTGTGGAAGCTGCTTTTATTAGTCGTCCGTAAGCATGAGGTCACCTTTCATAAGGTCAAAGGGCATGCGGACCATCCGGAAAACAACCGCTGCGATGAGCTGGCACGCGCCGCCATCCGGCAATATTTAAAAATCAATCCCGATATGAATGAAAATGGTGAGGAAATAAAGGCGTTTTAAGAAGCGACGGAGGAATCATTGCGCTGCAATAAATGAAGACTGAATGATAAACGAGGAAAATTTGAATCAAAACTGAGCTTAGAGCGAAAACGGAGATTGTTGATTTAAGGCATCACCGTGCAATTCGATGGCACGCTACCGCAAGATTGAGAGTCGCGGAAAGGGGAGGAGGCCATGACTGTGGTTCTGTATTTTAAAATACTATTCGCAAAAGAACACTTTTACGAATAGTATTGACAATTTAAAGGAAAAGAGTTACAATCAGTATGGATTTGATATCCAGAAAGTATCTTTGACTTTGCGTGTTGGCATGCCGGATGTTTCTGCTCGTCATGTCGACACGAACAACAACGGCTATGCGCGTATGTCTGTAAGGCGCTCTATCCTGCCTAATCCTAGAGCCGTTTCTGCTCAGCCTTTGCCTTCCATTTCTTCTTTATTTAAAATCTCTTTGCGGCTCGGCTTCTGTTTTGCCATTTATGCTGCATAGCATCCGAAGCCATTCAGGGAGTACTTTTCGTGCCCGCTCTCTTTTTATCCGATTTGCAATCATCCGGAGGTTCATTTGATGTCTGTCCCTTATTCTGAAGCAATGAATTCACAGCGCATCGAAAGACTGCGCGATTTGGAAAAAGAATTGCCCATCGTCTGCACGGATTTTTTTCGTTCCATTGCGCATACGACCAGCACGCTTACACGCCTTGCCTATGCATATGATTATCGGCTATTTTTTGAATATTTATCCAAAGAAAATTATCTTTTTGCAGATGTACCCATTCCCCTTGTCAACGATGTTCATTTAAAAAGGCTCACGGGGCGTGACATTGAAGGCTATCAGGACTATTTGACACAATATTATTCCGAAAATCATGATACGGGAGAAGAAAAATTGGTCAGAAATCACGAGCTTGGCATCATGCGCAAACTCTGCTCCTTGCGCACCTTGTTTGAATATTTATACAAAAATAAACATATTGACGCTAATATCACCACCCTTGTTTCGCTTCCGAAGCTGCACGAAAAGCCGATTCTTCGCTTGGAACGTGATGAAATGGCAAAAATGCTGGAAACGGTTGAAAGCGGAAACGGCCTGACGAAGCGCCAGCAAAAGCTGTTGGAATTTACACGCACCCGCGATTTGGCGCTGCTTTTGCTGTTTTTAGGCACGGGCATCCGCGTAAGCGAGTGCGTCGGCATCAATTTGGATGACCTTGATTTTGAACTGAATGCGTTTCTTGTCACCCGCAAGGGCGGAAATCAGACCATTCTGTACTTTCCTGAGCAGGTGGCCGATGCGCTCAAGGCTTATATTCAGGAGCGGGAAAAAATCGAAGCCCTGCCGGGTCAAGAGGACGCGCTCTTTTTGTCCATGCAAAAACGGCGCATCACCCAGCGTGCCGTACAGAATCTTGTAAAAAAATATGCGCTTGTCGCCGCGCCGCTAAAAACACGCATCAGCCCGCACAAGCTGCGCAGTACCTTTGGCACAAATCTCTATCAGGAAACCGGCGATATTTATTTAGTCGCCGATGTCCTCGGCCACACGGACGTCAACACGACACGCCGCCACTATGCCGCCATGACGGATATGCGCAAACGTGAGGCCGTCAAGCATGTCGTTTTGCCCGAAACGGACGGCGACACTCAAAATCAATAAATGTCATTCTCAATGTTTGCCCATAGCGCAGGACGAACACAGCCGTAGGTATAACCCACGTTGATGCTGTACAGCGAGCCGTCAGGAGCAATAAACGCCGCAAAATTTGGGCTTGTTCCGGCCGAACGAAGCCACCAAAGCCCGGTTTTGCCGCCGTCTGCCGTCTTATATTCGCCGTCGTTGACGAATGCGCCGAGCGACGATGCATAAGCCGTGGGCGTCATGCGCGCTTCCATGCTGCTGTCTCCATAGACAACGCCGAGGTATTTGTTTGCTTCGGCAAAGCTCAGCAGGAATATCCGGTCCTGCGTATCATTTCCGCCGTCCGCATCCCAAGCGCTATAGCCCTGATTTGCATTGATGATATGGGTTATGCAAATCGCATTCTGCTCTTCTGTGCTGAACGCTTTTTTCAGGAAGTCATTATTCAGCCATACGCGCAAGGAGCAGCTTTCCCATGTGACATCCGTCCATTCGGCATTATACGGCTGATTATCCAAGCCGTACCGACTGAGGAGAAGCGCATTGTCGCCGTCTCGGTCAAGGATAAGCCATTCAATGGGTGTGCTGTCTGTTCCGCCTTTTGTCTGCGGATATGTGCCGAATGTGACCGTGCGGCCGACCTGAAATTTCTCATCACGCGCCGCCTTCGCTGCCTTTCTTTCCGCAATTACAGGCACAAGCGCCTCAAGCCGTTCTGCGCTGTCCTTACATTCTTCGGCGGAGCGGTATAGCGTCGCCGCCTGCTCATACGCCTGATTTTTCTCGTATTGCCGCGCCTGATAGTAAACAGCAAGCTGCTGGCTGTCTAAAAAGTCGTTAAGAGAATCAAAAGCGCTGACGGCTGAATCAAATTCCTCTTTTTCCGCCATTTGAAGGGCGCTGATATAAATCAAATACTTGCCGCTGTCTTCATAGCCGTCTGATGCAGTAAAAGCAGAGACGGCCTTGTCATACTCCCCCACGCTTATGAATTGCTTCGCTTTCTCATATTGAACGGCCTTGCTTTTTTCACAGCCGCACAGCAGAAATACTATGCAGATGCACAGTATCGGCAATATCCTTTTCTTCCGTTTTTGCATGTCTCTTTCCCCCTTGCTTTAACATAATTTGCCGCGCATACACTATTATACGGATTTTTTAACTGCTGTAAATCAAGAAATTGTAACAATATTCACTGCTGAAAGGGCTTTTCCTTCTTGAAAGGGCTTTTCCTTCTTGATGCGGAGGTTGCAATCCCATGTGCGATATGGTATACTGTATCTGTTCGATGAAAGGAGATGTACGGGCATGGCGAAGGCAAAGGGTGTCCGGCAGGTAGCTGAGAATCGCCGTGCACGGCATGATTTTTTCATCGAAGAGTCTTACGAGTGCGGCATTGAGCTGAAAGGCACGGAAGTCAAGTCGATGCGGCAGGGACGCGTCAATCTTAAAGAGAGTTATGCTTTGGTCAAGGACGGTCAGATATTCGTCCAATCCATGCATATCAGCCCTTATGAGCAGGGCAACATCTTTAACACCGATCCGTTGCGCCCCAAGCGTCTTCTGATGCACAAAAGCGAAATCCGCAAGCTGGGCAGCCTTGTTCAGCGCCAGGGCTATGCTCTCATCCCCCTTTCCGTGTATCTGAAGGATGGGCGGATGAAGCTTTCCTTGGGTCTGTGCGTCGGCAAGCACTTGCACGATAAGCGTGCGGACATGGCTGAAAAGGATGCCAAGATGGACATTGCCCGTGCTATGCGCCAGCGGGGGTAAAAAACACTTGTTTTATGGGGGTGTACTGGTTTCGACGGGGATTGTCGGGAGTATGGTAAGCGAGCCGCGGCCCCTGACCGCGTTAAAACGGGGAATTAAAATTAACTGACAATAATAATTACGCTTTCGCGGCTTAATGCCGCGCGTCGACTCTGAGCGCCTACGGCTCAGACCACCGGCGTCATTGATGTGGGGAACGGGTTTCAGTAAGCTTTGCCTGAAACCGGCACTATGAAGCTACCAATGCCGTAAGCCCGCCATGAGGCGTGCGGCAGCGGAAAATTCAAAATCATGGCTGCGCTCGGAGAAAACCATAAGCCTGAGTCTTCGGACAGGGGTTCGATTCCCCTCACCTCCACCAAACCATGCAAATCCGAACACCTTCTTCTTCGTGAAGAATACGTTCGGATTTTTTATTACTTTCCAAGCGCTTTCCTAACTTTTTCACGCCACAGTTCGGGAAATCACCTCATGTCGGAATCTTTAACACTTCTCCTGTATGGATAATCGTCCCTGTAATGCCGTTCAGTTCGGCAATCTTTCGCCAATACTGCCCACGCCCTAACAATTCCCTGGAAATATTCCATAGCGTATCGCCGCGTTTGACAGTATAGGTCGAATAAGTGGTCTGCTCTGGGTCGGGTATAGGCTCCGGCTCTGGCGTGACAGGCGTTTCTCCTTCTGTATCATACTCAAGCATTGTATCGGGCAAATATCCCCAATACTGCCACTGATATGTCGAAAGCTCCGTCTTGATTACGCCGCGATTGAATCCACGCGCCTCAATGACATAGCCGCCACCAATGTATACGCCAACGTGTTTGGACGTGAACACGAGCACACCGGGGACTTCGGGAAGCGTATCAATATTGCCGTTTTTGCAGCCCTTCTGTTTGATATACGCTCTCATGCCTTTAGCGCCCTTATCGGGGCAGTTATTTCCGCCGTACTTGCTCTTATACGCTCCACCGCCCTGCGTATACTCAAGTACGCCTTCCCCGCCATTCGTCCAAAAGAAGCCCTTAATCAAGCCGATACAGTCCATGCAGACCTTCCTGTCTGCAATGTTCTGTTGGTATTTCTTCATCCGCGAATCGTCATAGTGATAGGGATATTGTTTTGCCTTTTTGGAAAGTAGGGACTGTGTGCATTGATACACACAAGTCCCATACCAATATGGCATACCAACCATCTTTTAACAGAACGAGACGAGTTGGCTTGCCTTTAGCATTAGGTTTCACCGTCCTTTTTAGCAAATGTCATTTCGTAAGCGCCCATAGCGGTCAGCGCCGCGATAAAGGCATTGCAGAAAGCAAGCAGCGCGTTCTGCCAAGTTAAGCCCGTTGTGAACACTGTGGCAACCACCATGACAAGCAGCGCAATCGCATAGACAAGCAGGCGCGTAGGAATCTTCCATACCTTATCGAGCGGCAGTTTAAGGAAC
>CAVFWQ010000056.1:0-13785 GCA_963626285.1 bacterium
ACCCCGCTGTCCGCCTGATTTTAAGCGGACGGTGTTTTTTATCCGCACAAGATAAAAAATCCGAAAAACATAAGTCAGACCCTTGCTAATTCCTTTGTTTGCGGGTACAATAAACGGGTATGGACGCTTTTTCTTTTTTGCAGGAGGAGATGCGGAAAGCACTCCGAAATGCGGGCAAGCCTGCTCGTCTGCTGCTGGGCGTATCGGGCGGCGCGGATTCCGCAGCGCTGCTGTTGACTGCCTGCGCACTGCGGGAAAAGCTGACAAAAAACGCCCCCGATTCGCTGACTGTCGCCGCCGTCCATGTGCAGCATGATTTGCGGGAGGCCGCCAAAGAGGATGCCGCATTCGTGCGGGCGCTTTGCGAAAAGCTCCGCGTGCCGTGCTTTGCGGAAAAGGTGCACGTCCCGCGGGACGGCAGCACGGAGGCAGCGGCGCGGCAGGTGCGTTATCAGGCGTTTGGCCGCGTCTATCAGGCGTTTCGGGCGGATGCGCTGCTGCTGGCGCATCACATGGACGACCAGGCGGAGACCGTGCTGATGCGCCTTGTGTACGGCGGCGGTGCGGCGGGCTTGTCCGGCATACGCCGGGAAACGCAGCGGGACGGAATGCTTGTGCTGCGGCCGTTTTTAAATGTCTCCCGAAGGCAGATTTTGTCTGCGCTTGAGGCGCAAAATCAACCCTTTTGCACGGACGAGAGCAATGCCGATCCGCATTACACGCGCAATTTTCTGCGGGCAGAGGTGCTGCCGAAAATCGAAACGCGCTTTCCCGGTGCGGCGCGGTCGTGTGCGCGGGCGGCAGCCATTCTTGCGGATGAGGATGCGTTGTTAAGCGGGCTGACGGAGGACTTCTTGAAGGCGAACGCCTGTCTGCGTCCGCCGTGCCGCTTCGTGCTCAGAGCACCGCTTTTTCGGCTTCCCGTTGCCCTGCAGCGCCGTGCGTTGCGGGCGCTGTGCGGCGAGCTGTCGTTTGAAAAGACGGAGGAGCTGCGTTCTGCATTGATGACGGCAGGGGCTGTCGTGAATCTTCCGAAGGACGGTCGGGCGCTCGTTACGCATGAGCGGCTTCATGTGGTCGGCGCGGAAAAACCGAGTCCGGACACCCCGCAGCTTGCCGTTTCACCCTATACGGGCGACATGGGCGACGGGCTGCGTTCGCAGGTGTTCTGCAAAGAGCTTTTGGAAAGGGCATCGCTGCGCTTTAGGCAATCAGGTGATTTTTTCATTCCTTTCGGACAGACGGGAACAAAGACGCTCAAGGAATACCTGGTTGATAAAAAAATCGACAGGCCGTTTCGGGCGCAGCTTCCGCTGCTGTGCATCGGCAGCGAGGTGCTGATGGTCTTTGGCGTGGGCGCATCGGAAAGGCTTCGGGCATCGCCCCAAGGAGAAAAGGTGCTTGTCCGGCTGGTCAGCCGATTACCTTGGGATATTTAACCGATTTTATGATGAAAAAAGAAAGGACAATGCAAGGCATGGATGCGACGGCGGCGCTGTACAGGGATTTGGAGAAAGTTCTGCTCACGCGGGAGGAGATTGCGAAAAAGGTCAGGGAAATCGGTCGTCGGATAACCGAGGATTTTCGGGGGAAAAAGCCCGTCTTCATCTGCATTTTGAAGGGCGCGTCCGTGTTCTTTACGGATTTGATTCGCGAGGTGGATTTGCCGCTGACAACGGAATTTATGGCTGTTTCCAGTTACGGCTCCAGCACCAAGTCCTCCGGCGTTGTGCGGATCTTGAAGGACTTGGACAGGCCGATAGAGGGCAGGGATGTGCTGATTGTCGAGGATATCGTGGACAGCGGCATGACCCTGCACTATTTGAAGGGCGTTTTGGAGCAGCGGAATGCGGCCTCCGTGTCCATCGTGACGCTGCTGGACAAGCCTGCCCGCCGCCGCGTGGAGCTTGAGACCCAGTATTGCTGCTTTGACATCCCCGATGCCTTTGTTGTCGGCTACGGACTGGACTATGACGAAAAATACAGAAATCTGCCGGACATCGGCGTGCTGCATCCGAAAATTTATTCGGAATGAGCCGGTTTGTGTTTGCGTTTTTTCCCCGATATGTGATACAATAACAAGACGGACGTCTGCCGTTTGGCAGAGCCGCTCCGAAAGCAGCCCAAGGAGGATTTACCATTTTGCATAAGTCATCTCGCAGCATGATTATCTATGCGCTCGTGCTCGTGGCGTTTATCATAATGGGCGTGGTGCTGA
Source organism: bacterium (assembly GCA_963626285.1). Classification (GTDB taxonomy): domain Bacteria; phylum Bacillota; class Clostridia; order Christensenellales; family Aristaeellaceae; genus CAVDRM01. The sequence goes on from CAVFWQ010000056.1 coordinate 2,219, forward strand.
CGAACGGCACTTCATCCACAGCTAAGAGCATTTCGTATCCGACGCTTCTTGAAATGATTGAGAATGAGCAGGTGGAGCGGGTCGCCATTCGCGGCACGACCTTGGTCGGCCGGACAACGGACAGCCGTGTTTCCATCTCCGATTTTCCGAGCAAATACGATTTTGACACCACCATCGGCAGTGATTTTATCACCACCGTGCGGACGATGGTCGCCAAGAAAAACGGCGTTTCGGTGGATGAAGTTTCCGTCAATGATTTTTCCTTTAAGGTGGAATACATGGCGCCCGTGTCCACACCGTGGTATGCGGAGCTGATTCCTTATGTCCTGACGCTGGGCGCTTTGGCCGTCTTCTGGTGGTTTATGATGCGCCAGCAGATGGGCGGCGGCGGAAAGGTCATGAATTTCGGCCGTTCCCGCGCCAATATGGTTGACCCCGCCAAGAACAAGATAACCTTTGCGGATGTTGCGGGCGCGGAGGAGGAAAAGGAAGAACTGAAGGAAATCGTTGATTTTCTGAAGTCTCCGAAGGCGTATACCGATTTGGGCGCACGCATCCCCAAGGGCGTTCTCCTTGTCGGACCTCCCGGTACGGGCAAGACCCTGCTCGCCAAGGCGGTCGCCGGCGAAGCGAATGTGCCTTTTTATTCCATCAGCGGCTCGGACTTTGTTGAAATGTTCGTCGGCGTGGGCGCAAGCCGCGTGCGCGACCTGTTCGACCAGGCCAAGCGCAATCAGCCCGCCATCATCTTTATCGATGAAATCGATGCCGTCGGCCGTCGGCGCGGCGCAGGCTTGGGCGGCGGTCATGACGAGCGCGAGCAGACCTTGAACCAGCTTCTGGTCGAGATGGACGGCTTCTCCACCAACGAGGGCATCATCGTGATGGCGGCGACCAACCGCCGCGATATCCTTGATCCCGCGCTGCTGCGTCCCGGCCGCTTTGACCGGCAGATTACCGTCAATTATCCAGACCTTCAGGGGCGCGTGGATATTATCAAGGTGCATGCCAAGGGCAAGCCGATGGCGGATGATGTGGACTTTGAAAATATCGCCAAGCGCACCCCCTATGCGACCGGCGCCGACCTTGAGAACATCATGAATGAGGCGGCTCTGCGGGCTGCCCGCTCCCGTGCGACCAAAATCACGCAGGATATGCTGATCAATGCGGTTGAACGGGTGCAGATGGGTCCCGAAAAACGGAGCCATAAGGTGCTGGAGGAAGAAAAGCGAATGACCGCCTATCACGAGGCAGGTCACGCGATTGTCGGCCATTTCCTGCCCCTGTGCGATGATGTGCATCTCATTACCATCGTCCCACGCGGCAACGGCGCGGCGGGCTTCACCCTGCTGCTGCCCGAAAAGGAAATGGACTTTACCACCCGCAAGCAGCTTAACCAGATGATGTCCATGATGCTGGGCGGCCATGCCGCCGAGCGGCTGGTGCTGGACGACAATACCAACGGCGCAACGAGCGACTTGCAGAAGGCCACGCAGGTGGCGCGGAACATGGTGACGAAGTTCGGCATGAGCGAGGACATCGGCACGATTTACCTTGGCTCGGACGAAGAGGTCTTTGTCGGCATGGAATTCGGTCAAACCAGACCGTACAGCGAGGAGACCGCCGCGCACATTGACGAGGCCGTCACCAAGCTCCTGAAGAGCGCCTATGAGCAGGCGATGAGCATCCTGAAGGAGCATCGTGACCTGCTGGACCGTCTGGCTGCGCTGCTGGTTGAAAATGAATCCGTATCGCGCAGGGAATTTTTGGCTTTGGTGAACGGGGGACAGGAGCAGCAGGCCGAGCCTGCGGAAGGCCATGTTGAGTGAGCCGTTTTCGGCCGATTTGCATATGCACTCAACCGCCTCGGACGGCTGCCTTTCTCCGAAAGAGCTGATACAATGCGCCGCACAAAAAGGGCTTTGCTGTGTCGCGCTGACGGATCATGACTCAATGGCGGGCATTCATGAAGCGCTGGAGGCCGGAAAAGAATACGGTGTCCGTGTGTTCAAGGGCGTTGAATTAAGTGCCGGGGATGATGGGGAGACCCATATCCTCGGCCTTGGCGACTCTGTATGTCCCGATGCATTGAACGCGCTGCTGAACAGAATACAGAACGGGCGCATCGTCCGCGCCCGCAAGATTGCCGCTAAATTGCTGGCTCTGGGCGTTGTCATTGATATCGACAGCCTGATTGCGCAGCACGCCGGGCACATCGGAAGACCGCATATTGCGCGGGAGCTTTTGCATGTGGACGCTGTCAAGACCTTACAGGAGGCGTTTGACCGCTACATCGGCAGCGGCAGCCCCGCTTATGAGCCGAAAGAGGCCTTGAGCGTCACGGATGCCATTCATACCCTGCTTCGGGCGCATATGGTGCCTGTGCTGGCGCATCCCGGCCTGATGCATCAGGATGCCCCGACATTCAACGCCCTGCTGGACGCTTGGCAGGCGGAAGGCTTGCTCGGCCTTGAGGCCTATCATTACGCCAACCGGCAGGAGCGCGGCTGCGAATTCTACGAGCGGCTGGCACGAACACGCGGCCTGCTCGTGACGGGCGGGAGCGATTTTCACTGCGAGAGCGATTGTCATGCCGCGCCGGGTGAAATGGCGCCGCTGTGGACACGGGCGGAAAGCGATGTCGCAGCGCTGACAAAAGCCATGGCTGAATTGGAAGCGACGTGATGTGCTGCATTCAGCGGCGCATATTCCTATATTCGGAATTTTTCTACAATGGAGAAATGCAGTATGCAGCAGTATCCCGAACAAAATGATCGGCAGACGGGTGCGGCCGGCTATCCGCCGCAGCCGCAGCGGTATTATGCGGCTGCCGGACAGCCTGAGACGCGAAACGGGACAACGCGCCGCCCAAGGACATTCGTTCAGCGCAGAAAGCGGAAGCGCCCTTTTTTGAAAATTCTGCTGGTGCTTCTTGTCCTTGGCTTGGCGGCCGGAGGCGGCTATTATTACAGCCAGTATTCCCGCGTCAAGCCGTATGAATTGGTCTTTATGCCCAACATCTCCATTGACGGCATTGATTTGTCCGCCAAGACGGTGGAGCAGGCAAAAACAGCGGTCTTTGAGAGCGTCGATCAGCGGCAGAACAGCTGGTCGCTCAGCATTACCTATCAGGGGCACACCTTTTCCACGCTGAATTATGAGCTGATGGGCATTCAGACGGACGAAGCTCAGGTCTACGCGCTGCTCAATCAGGCATACGCCTACGGTCACAGCGGCGGTACATTTGACCGCATTCGGGATTTGGAATATCTTGAAGAAAATCCTTTGGCGCTGTATACCACGCAGAGCGCCATGACGGATACGAATGTGGAGACCATTCTGTCGAAGATTGCCTTATACTTGGAAAAAGAGCCGACGGACGCATATCTGGCAGGCTTTTCGCCCGATGCCGATGACCCGTTCACCATCGTCGCGGAGACGGAGGGACAGACGCTCGACATTGCGCCCTATAAGCAGGAGATTTTAGAGCGGGCGGCGCGGGGCGAATCCGGCACATTAGAGCTGGAAACAACGCCCGTTCTGCCTTCCGTCACGACGGCGGACATCCGCAAGACCGTCACGCTTCTGTCCACCGGAACGACCGCCATCTCTTCCGCCAGCACCGAGGGGCGCACAAGCAACATCAAAATCGCCTTCGGCAAAATCAACGGCATGGTGCTGGAGGACGGAAAGACCTTCAGCTTTAACGACACGGTGGGCAAGCGCACCGCCAAAAACGGCTTTGCCGAGGCCATCGAATATGCCTACGGCGAGCAGGTCATGGGCATCGGCGGCGGCGTATGTCAAGCCAGCACGACCGTTTATTTGGCCGCCGTGACGTCCAATCTGGAAATCGTCAAGCGCACCAAACACTCCCTGCCCGTCAATTATACGGAGCTTGGGCAGGATGCCACCGTGTCCGACCGTGGCATTGACTTTAAATTCAAAAACACCTCCGGCGGTACGATTTATATCACCGCGCATGTGGAAAATGTCAAAGGCTCAAAGAAAAAACTCCAGTGCGTGGTCAAAATTTACGGCCCGTCGCTGGGGGATGACGTCTATTACAAGCTGCGCTCCGTGAAGACGCAGGAGCTTGAGCCGGGAGAAACGGAGATTCGCAAGGACAAAAAGGCGCAGTATGTGACCTATGAGGATCAGACCTATACCTATCGCAAAAGCTCTAAGGGCAGCGTCGTGGAAACCTATCTCCAGCGCTGGGAAAACGGCAAAATGACCGAAGAGCATCTCATTACGACGGACACCTATGAGGCGAGAAACGAAATCGTATATGTCGGGGTCACCAGCCGGTAGAACGGTGAAGAGCGGAGCATGATTGTCTGATGCTCCGTTGCAAATGAAAAGCGCCTTTGCTTGAATGCAGAGGCGCTTCATTTATCAGGCGAATCATTCCTCGGCTTCTTCTTCTGCTCCGATTGCTTCCGTTTTCGCCGTGTCCGTTTCGTTCTCTTCCAACCATTCCGGCGCGTCGCCGCGTCCGGCCTGAATGAGGGCGTTGAAGAAGGGGATGACATTTTCGTCATTCCGGTTGTTCACCATGATGGCTGCGACCATGCTGCGGTTGTCCAGCTGCATTCCGTCAATAAAGCCGTACAACGAATCAAGCGGGATGCCGTACAGATGCGTTTCGGATGTTCCGGTGTCCTCGTCCGCAATCGTCACGCGGCCGGAGGCGGTGTCAATGCCGGTGACATCAATCGTCCCGTCCGCCACCAAGTTATCCAGCGCAATGAACGCGCCGCCGGCGGCAAAGGACTTAAAGTCGGCGGCAGGCAGAATATAAATATCCCCTTCTCCGGCGGCAATATACACGGAGAGCTGCATCTGGGAATAATAATCGGTATTGTCCGAGGTGGACAGGAGCGTAACGCCGGAGACAAGCTCCATATCGGGCACGACGTTTTTCCAAATCGGCTCAAAGAAGCTGTCCATCAGCTCTTCGGTGACCGTGCTGCTCTTGACATACACATCGATGCGCTTGTCCTGCGGGGAACGGTACGCGGTCTGGGCATACACCAGGCTCCAGCAGAACAGCGAGCAGGCAATGACGACCAGATATTTCCACAGGCTGTAGGTAAAATGCGTCTTCAGACGCTCCTTGGTCACGGGTGTACGGATATTCATGAGAATCCCCTTTGATTTGACTGAAAAATGCCCGATGATGCGGGCATTTCTGCTTTTTCAAAACCGGACAGCCCGCCTCGGAATGGCTGCCTTCGTGCATAGCATACCATATGCAGGGCGCTTTCTCAACCCTTCGGCAATGTTTTGACACATTGTAGAGACGGTGATTCATCGGAGAAATACCGATAAAGAGCGAGCGCGGAGCCATCGACGCTCACTTTCTCACCCCACTAACCACTAACTACTAACCACTAACCACTAATCACTAATCACTAATGACTAATGCCCCGCTATCCGCTAAGCCGGATATTCCGTCCTCGGATTTTCCGTCAGTTCCTTCAAATAGCGAGCCGCATAATATTTGGCCATCTCTAAATTCTGCTCCAAATAATTTCCGCATTCGTCCGGATGCGCGCCGGGGATTTCACCCGTATAGGAGACGATAAAGCGGCACATATCGGTAACCAACGGCAGGACATCGGCGGCTTCGACCGCGCCGAAGAGAATCAGGTAAAACCCCGTGCGGCAGCCCATCGGCCCGAAATACACAATTTTGTCCTTCTGTGCGCCCGAACGCAGAAAGGTCGCTCCCAAATGCTCAATGGTGTGGATGGCCGGCATATCTATCACCGGCTCACGGTTGGGGGCGGTCATGCGCACATCAAAGGTCGTCACTTGGCAGTTGTCCTGTCTGTCCCGCCGCGATACATACACGCCGGGCAGCAGACGGGTGTGGTCAATGGTAAAGCTGGAAATTTTTTCCATGTTCATATCCTCCCCGTGCAGATCCATCGGCATTATAGCACAGCAGCCATTCCGCCGGCAAGAGTCGGCCTTTGCTTCGAGTGGCGCGCAATGATTTTTTAACCTGCATTCAGGCATAATTTGGTACTTCTTTTCTACCAAAAAGTATGTTATAATGACAGGACGGCACTGAAAAGGCAGTCAAAGCGCCTGAGCCTGCCGCGTACCTGACGGAAAACACGGAAGACCCGACTTGAAGGCAGACGAGCGCCGCATAATGCTCGGCGAAGAAGGAAAGGGGTACCTGTTCATGGATTTACATATGCTGTCAAGCTTAGAGTCTGTTTTTTTAAATCTTCATACGCCCGTATCGCTGCTGGACAGCGAAGGCAACAGCCTTATCCCGAATGAGGACATTCGCTTTGTGCTGCCGAAGCTGACGGACGGGGCGGCTGTGGTCATGGATGGGCGCACTTACAAGGAATGCAGGTCCGCGCCGAATTTGGTGATGATGATTCCCGCACTGTCCGGCGAGCTGACGGACGACCTCTTCCGCATGGCGGACGCCATGATTGGCGCGGCGCTGACCGCCAATACCGCGTCCAACGATGTGGGCAATGCCTACCAGCGGCTTTTGCAAAACGAGCTGTCTTTGGCGGAGCTGGATGCGGTGGTCGAGGAATATCATATTCAGCGGGAGCTGCCGCGCTGTGTGCTGCTGATGCACATGGTGCAGGTCAATCAGCGCAGCGCGCAGGAGATTTTGGAAGAGGTGCTGCCGAAAACGAGCGGCGATGTCATCGTCACGATGGACAAGCATACGGCTGCCTTCCTGAAAGACTGCTCCGGCGTGGAGGACGAGGACGAGCTGCGGCAGTTTGCTCTGGCCGCGCAGGAGACGCTGCGGGATGAAACAGCACTGAATTTAACGGTCGGCATCGGCTGTATTGCCAAAAGCATCGAAGATTTGCATTCCTCCTTCCGGCAGGCGCGCCGCGCCATTGAGATAGGCCGCGTTTATCGGGAGGATGAGACGGTTTTTGTCTATCGCTCGCTTCTTTTGGAGCGCTTCCTGTCCGACATTCAGCCTGACACGGCGGCTCATTATCATTCACTGCTGTTCAATCGCTCGACGGCGCGGCTGTTCAGCGATGAAATGCTGTACACCATCGAAATGTTTTTTAAGAAGGATCTTAACCTTTCGGACACGGCGCGGCAGCTATATATCCACAGGAACACGCTGGTGTACCGTCTGGACAAGGTGCAGCGGCAGGTGGGTCTGGATTTAAGAAAGTTCTCGGACGCCGTGACCTTCAAGATGCTGCTGGAAATGAAAAAATGCGGAAACAACAAGGCGAAGGCTTCGAAAAAACTGCGCTGATAAAAGGGAAAGGAAGGTGTCCGCTGCCATGAAAAAACGACTGTTTATCGGACTGACCGTTACCGTGCTTGTCGTTGGGATTTTGACCTATGCCCTTGCCTCGGAAGGCAGACTTGCCGGCAGCATTCTTTCTGCTCTTTTTCCTCAGAAAACCGTGACCATCACGCAGGAAGAGTATGAGCGCTATCAGAAGTACGCCAAATTGGAGGAAATATATCAATATCTGAACAATTATTACTACACAGAGCCTGACACGGATGCCATGATGGAATGGGCAATCAACGGCATGATGGCTTCGCTGGACGACCCGTACACCTTCTATTACAATGAAGAGAACTGGGCGGAGCTGTGGGAGTCGGACGAGGGTGAATATGCCGGCATCGGCATTCAGCTCCTTGGCAATTATTCGACCGGCATTGTAACCATCAGCCGCGTGTTCAAGAATACGCCTGCGGAAAACGTCGGTCTTCGCCGCGGCGATGTGCTGAAGCGCGTGGAGGAACTGGAGGTCACGGCAGCGACCATGTCCGAGGCCGTGAACATCATGCGCGGCCATGTGGACGAAATCGCGGAGATAGAAGTGGAGCGCAAGGGCGAAAGCATCGTATTCTATGTGCCGCGTGCGGAAATCAAAGTCAACTGGATTGAAAGCAAAATGCTGGACGATGGCGTCGGCTATATCTGCCTGTATGAATTTTCCGGCGATTGCGCCGATACGCTGGCCGAAGCGCTGACGGCGCTGGAGGCCGAGGGCGCCAAGGCGTTGGTGCTGGACTTGCGCGACAACGGCGGCGGCTGGGTGGATTCTGCGCTCAGCATTGCCGACCTTTTCCTTGATAAGCAGCTCTTCTTCTACGCGGAGGACCGCTCCGGCGAGCAGGAAAAGCACTATACCACGGACGGCAGGGACGATATCCCGCTGGTGATTTTGGTCAACGAGGGAAGCGCCTCGTCCAGCGAGATTCTGTCCGGCGGCCTTCAGGAAGCGGGACGCGCTACCTTGGTCGGCACGCAGACCTACGGTAAGGGCATCATGCAGAATGTCGTTGCCTTGTCCGGCAGCAAGGACGGCATTCAGTTCACCGTGATGCAGTATTTCATGCCCTCCGGAAAGACCGTTCATAAGGTCGGCATCACGCCGGACATCGAGGAGGTCATGCCCGAAGAATTTGTCGGCGAATATTTTGAATTGGGCGATATGTCGGATCCGCAGCTTCGCCGCGCATGGGAGGAAGCCGTTCAGCTGATTGAAAACGGAGAGAAAGCGGAAGAATTGCCGGCGGCATAAGTTTTTTGCCAGCCTGTCGGAAATTGGGGGAGAGGTGAAGGAATCTCACCTCTTCTCTGAAATCCGCGGCGGCATGTGCGCTGCGGGGAACGGTTGGAATACCGCTTCTGTCATTGATTTGCGACCGTACAATGATGTGTTTTGTCCCCGTTTACGAAAAATCGATGTCTAGCTGCAAGCCTGCCGCTTTCCCATCAAAGCGTGTCAAGACAATTTCTTTGGCACGCTTTTTAGATGTTTTGCAATATTGGATACTATGCTCGAATTAAATCATCCAAACCAATAGAATTACGGATGGGGGAAAATACGCCAAAAATCGTCTGTCCTGCTTCCCTCTCGGCACATTTTCAGCCGATGAAAAGCAGGACAGTGAAACGGATGCTCAGGGTAAACCTTAAGCAAAGCATTTAAGCCGCTACCCTTACTCCGTTTTCAGCATAACACACGATTATGAAAAGGATTTGGCGAAAATGTGAAAAAGCGGAGGCATGAGGGATACAAAAAAGGCAGAAATATGGTAGAATGTCTTGGGCGTCAGCATTAGATTCGGTACATGGCAATGAACGACTGCTTTACGGAGGATAAGAAGCATGACGGAGCAAATCCGAAAGTCACCGCTGGCCGGATGCACGGCAACAGGCACATTAAAGCTCATCGCCTTTCTTGCGATGATTATCGACCATGTCGGCGTGGTTTTTTTCGGTGCAGCGTTGGAATGGCGCATCATCGGGCGCATGGCGTTCCCGCTGTTTGCGTGGTGTCTCGTCGTCGGCGCGGAATATACGCGCTCATGGACGCGCTATGCGGCGCGGCTGTTTCTTCTTCTGCTCATTTCACAACCCTTTTATATGACGGCGCTCCATCATGCGTGGTATGAGCTGAATGTATTTGCGACCCTGCTGACGGCTCTTTTCGCCATTATCGGCATTCGGAAAAGACGCTTCGGCAGCCACATTTGGGCGCCCATCCTCGCTGTTCTGACGGCCTGCCTGCTCAAGATGGATTACGGTTGGAAGGGCGTTGCGTTTATTCTGCTGCTCTATGCCGTGCGCGGCAGCAGGAGCGGCCTCATCGCCGTCATGATTGCCTTCTGCCTGTATTGGGGACAGAATACGACGGTCATCCATTCCGTTTTCGGTATCCCGCTGGACGGGCTTTCAACGCTCACGCCCTACGGCAGCACGCTGTTTCAATCTCTGCTTCGGGTGCAGACGGCGGCGCTGCTGGCTCTGCCGCTCATTGTGTCGCCGGTTCACAAGGACATCCAAATGTCCAAATGGATTTCCTATTCCGTGTACCCCGCCCATCTGCTGATTTTATATTTGCTCCAAATCATTTGCGCCTGAGCATATTTTGGATGAAAATTCCGTCGAACCGCACAAAATTATTTTTCCCTCCGAAAAGCTGTTGCCTGTCAAGAAAAATTGTGCGATAATAATCAAGTTATTTTAGCTTTGAAGGGACGGGTTGACTTGCACCAGACGATTGTCATCCTTGATTTCGGCGGCCAGTACACGCAGCTTATTGCGCGGCGTGTCCGGCAGGAAAATGTCTATTCTTACGTACTTCCGTACAGCGCGACCGCGGAGGACATTCGTGCGCTGTCGCCTGTCGGCGTAATTTTGAGCGGCGGTCCGTCCAGCGTGCTGGATGCCGATGCTCCGCGCTGCGCGCCGGAGGTCTTTGAACTGGGCGTTCCCGTGCTGGGCATCTGCTACGGAATGCAGCTGATGAGCTATATGCTGAACGGCCGTGTGGCACGCGCCGATAAGCGCGAATACGGGCTTGTGGCCGTTCATATGGACAGAACGCAGAAATGGCTGAGCGAGGCTCATGAAACGAACAACTGCTGGATGAGCCATACCTATCAGGTCGTGCAGCTGCCGGAGGGCTTTTCGTCGGTCGCATGGTCGGCCTCCTGCCCTGTCGCCGCCATGCAGAACAGCGAACGAAAGCTGTACGGCGTGCAGTTCCACCCCGAAGTGACGCATACGGACAACGGCCAGAAAATTCTTCGTTCCTTCCTGATGAACGTCTGCGGCTGCACGGGCGATTGGAAAATGGAAAGCTACGCCAAGCAGCAGATTGAGCTGATTCGGCAGGAAGTCGGCACGGGCAGCGTTCTGCTTGGTCTGTCCGGCGGGGTGGACAGCGCTGTCGCAGCAGCGCTTCTGTCCCGCGCCATCGGCCAGCAGCTCACCTGCGTGTTCGTCGACCACGGCTTTTTGCGCAAGGATGAATTTAAGCAGGTGTGCGACGTCTTTACCTCCACGTTTGAGGTGCGGCTTATTGCCGTGGACGCCCGTGAGCGCTTTATGAGCGCGCTCAAGGGCGTTTCCGAGCCGGAGAAAAAGCGTAAAATCATCGGCCGCGAATTTATTGAGGTCTTTAAGGACGAGGCGAAAAAGCTGGGCAGGCTGGATCATTTTGCGCAGGGCACGATTTATCCGGACGTCATCGAAAGCGGTGCGACCAAGGGCAGCAATGTGATTAAGAGCCACCACAATGTGGGGGGCCTGCCCAAGGAGCTGGGCTTTACCAGCCTGATTGAGCCGCTTCGGATGCTGTTCAAGGACGAGGTGCGGAAGCTGGGCATTACGCTGGGTCTGCCTGAATCGCTCGTCTGGCGGCAGCCCTTTCCGGGACCGGGCTTGGCCATCCGCGTGATGGGCGACCTGACGGAGGAAAAACTCAACATTGTTCGGGAGAGCGATGCAATCCTGCGCGAGGAGATTGCCAACGCAGGTCTTTCCAAGGACATCAGCCAGTATTTCACCGTCCTGACCGGCGTACGCTCCGTCGGCGTGATGGGGGATGAACGCTCGTACGATTATTCCGTCGCCATCCGCGCCGTCCGTACGGACGACTTTATGACCGCCGATTGGGTGCGCATTCCTTATGACACCATCGCGCTCATCAGCCGCCGCATCGTCAACGAAGTCCCGCATGTCAACCGCGTCCTGATGGACGTCACCACAAAACCACCGGCATCGATTGAGTGGGAATAAA
>CAVFWQ010000056.1:13795-14289 GCA_963626285.1 bacterium
TGGGCGAGATCACGAAGGAGAATGCCGACACGCTGCGCCTTGCCGACGCGATCTACCGCGAGGAGCTTGAAAAAGCCGGTGAAAACAAGAAGATGAACCAGTATTTCGCTGTTCTGACCGACACGCGCACCGTGGGGGTCATGGGCGACGGTCGCAGCTACGACCGTGTGCTTGCACTGCGTGCCGTGACGACCGAGGACTTCATGACCGCCGACTGGGCGCGTATCCCCTACGAGCTGCTCGACCGGATCAGCGGCCGCATCATCAATGAGGTAAGCGGCATTAACCGCGTCGTGTACGATATCACGAGCAAACCCCCCGCAACGGTGGAGTGGGAATAAATATTTAGTGTTTTCAGAATCCTGAAAAGCGTTGATATTACAGCGTTTTTCAGGATTTTTCTTTTTCACTGGCTACAAATTGGCTACATTTGAAGCCTTTTTTGTAGCCAGAGGCTCACGGCATGATGCCGTCAAGCTGTCTGGCTACCTCCA
>CAVFWQ010000057.1:0-14072 GCA_963626285.1 bacterium
AGTGTGGGAATTGAGTAAAAGCCTTGATGTTTGATAAAGATTATATTAATTTAGTCGCATAAACCGTACCTCTTCTATAGCCGATAAAAGTTAAGGTTTGTTTTCCCGATAAAAACAGGGCTGCGAGAGAACGTCATCCGCTTTTTCGCAGCCCTTTATCGGTTTTATCAATCAGTCGTCGCCTTTGATTTTTCCCAGCGCCTCAGTGATTGCCTTTTTGACATTCTCGTCCTGCTCGACCTTACGGCGGTTGGACAGGTGCGCACGGCCATGAAGATTGCCCATGTCGCCCATAGCGCGGGCGGCGGCTGCGCGAAAATCAGCATCGGCATTGGCCAGCATCGGAACGAGGAAGTTAAATCCGTCGTCCGTCCCCACCTGACCGAGCGCGGCGATGGCAGACAGAGCTACCTGCTTATCCTTATCTCTGGCTAGCTCAATCAGACCCTTTTCATTCTTCTTCTCCGTATACTTTTTGATTTTGTCCGTCTTGCTTCCGAATAACATTTCAAAACCCTCCCATTGCTTTTGCACGGGGCACATGCTGGTGACGCATCATACGGCGTGTGTCCTTGTATATGTCGTATTTTACGCGGAAAATGTGACAGGAGACTGTCGAATTCAAGAGAAAATGGGGCAAAAATATGACAGGCAAAGAATTTTTATTTTTCTGCGAGCAGCAGAGCATTGCCTACCGGCGTCTCCTGTCCCGTGCCGGTCGTATTGGTCTTGAGCTTGAATTTTTTGCCTTGACGGATGACCAGCGTTGAGGAAGGGCCGCCGTCCAAGTTCAGGGCGATGTCCGCTCCCAAGTCGAGCGCAGCCTGACGGGTCTGGTCAATGGTCATGCCGTAGCTGCCGGAGCGGTTGCCCTCGATGACCAAGAAAAAATAGGAGCCGTCCGCCCGAATGCCGAACACCGTGCGCGGATTTCTCCCGTAAAAATAGGCGGCATCGTCCGCCGACTGCTCCGTGCTTTCATAAAACGCGCCGTCCTTCACAAGCAGCGGGCCGCCGTCCGGCCTGCCGCCGCCTGCGACCGTCACGCAATGCTCAAACAGCGCATCCGCCGTACAGGAAAGCGTCACCATATCGCCGATTTGAAGCGCCGCCAATGCCTGTGCGCCCTCCCCTATGCCGGACAACACGACGGAGCATTCGTCCAATGTCATTCCCTGCGGCACTTTCTTCGTGCCCTTTTTCGTGTCCGTCATTGCATCGTGAACGGCCGTCACCTCACCCGTCACACACATCCCCGTCGTAATATCGGGCGCAAGCCGCACCCGCACCTCCACGCCGCCGTCCTGTGCAAAGGTGGATGTGCCCCAATCCTTCGTATACAAAACCAGCGTGTTGTCCCGACGCGCTGTCAAGGCGTTCGCTGGAGAGCTTTTGCCCTCTTCCACATCGGCTCTGTACGCATTCAGGGCGCTGATTTCCGTTTCGGCAAGGACGCTTTCGCCGTTTCGGACAGCGGACAGAGTCAAACGCATCGCGCATTGACCGATGACGGCGCGGCCGTCCGCCGTAAAGCCCATCGACCAGCCTTGCGGGAACTCGCCCGCCATCAGCCAGCGCCCGTCGCGCATCATATAGCCCAGCGGTCCGCCGGAGGTCATGTCAAAAAAATCACCGTTTACGGCAGCCAGCACATTCAGGCCGCGTTTTTTCTCCTGAGAAGCAAATTCCGAAACGCGCATTCGGGATTCGTGTACCTTGTCTTCCTTTAATGCGGCCGTCAGGCAGACATCAGCATCGCTTTGTACGTCGATCACGAACAGCCGCTGCGACCTGCCCGCCGCCTCTTCCAACGGTGTCAGCCGATATGCCGTGTAAGTCACGCCTTCGGAAAGCGTGCGCCTGCCGGACGCCTTCGTCTGATAGCCGGTAAACGTCTGCGCCTGCGCCGAGCCTAAAATCATCAGCAAAACGGCCAGCCATGCCACTGTCCTCTTCATTGTCCGCACCTCCTTATCCGCATTGATTATAGCATAGAGAACCGGACTTTTCCAAGCAAAAAACACCGCATCTTTGTCCGTGCGATGTTTTTTCATCTTCCTTATTTTATCGGCAGCCTGACGGTGATGACCGTACCCTTGTCCGTTTCGCTGCTCAGGTCGATGCGGCCGCTTAGGTACAGCACGGCATGCTTGACGATAGAAAGACCAAGTCCCGTGCCGCCGGATGCTTTGGAATGACTCTTATCCACCCGATAAAAGCGTTCAAAGACGCGCTCCCAGTCCTTTTTCGGAATACCTATGCCCGTATCGGCCACGCGGATGAACGCATCGCTGCCGTCCGAGCCGACCGTAATGCGGACAGTACCGTTTTCTACATTATATTTAATGGCGTTGTCGCAGAGATTGTAAATGATTTCGTAGATCAGTCTGCGCACGGAGGTCAGGCGTATCGGCTCGCCCGCTGCAATGAGCGTGATGTGCTTTTTTTCGGCTTCGTTTTCCAAGGCGTTCTGCGCCTCGCGTGCGACGGCCAGCGCATCCACCTCCTCGTACGGCATCTCGCCGCCTTCGTCCAGTTGAGACAGGCGGATAATGTCGCCGATGAGCGTCACCATGCGGGCGGCCTCTGTGCGGATGTGGCCGATAAAGCGCGGCACATCCTCCGGCTTGGCCATGCCACTCTCAATCAGTTCGGTACTACCGATGATGCCCTGCAAAGGCGTTTTTAATTCATGGGAGACGTTGGCGGTAAACTCGCGGCGGCTCTGCTCTGCGTATTCCTTTTCGGTGATGTCAAAGCTCAGCAGCACCGCGCCCACCGTCGTGCCGTCCGAGTCAATGCGGCTGACATCAAGCTGATAGGCGCGTTCGTCGCGCTCATAGCGTGTTTCGCTGTGGCCGTCGGAAACTGCCTTTTCGATGGCGCGGCTGACCTCGTGCGCCCGCTCGACGGTCAAAAAGTCCTGACCGATGCAGGCATCATCGGCAGAAAACAGGCTTTCCGCCGCCCGATTGATGCTCAAAACGCGGCCATGCTCATCCAGCAGCACCAGACCCTCGCGCATATTGCGGATGGTCTCGTTGAATTCGTCTGTTTTTTGGCGCAGGGTGCGCACCTGCGCATCCAGCGTCTCGCGCTGGGAGGCAATGCGCCGAAGCAGGGGCGACAGCTCCTCATAAGCGCCGCCGTTGTCCAAGGGATGCTCCAAATCAAGCCGATTGAGCGGCTCTACGATGCGCTCGGACAGCTTCCGCGCCAGCACCCATGACAGAATCAGCGCCGCCGCCAGCACTGCCGAAATAGGCTGCAGCATACCTAACACCAGATACCACGCCGTGGCGCGGGCGGCCGAAATGCGCAGTACCGTACCGTCCGCAAGGCGGCAGGCGCGATACAAAGTTTTTTCAAGCAGCGTATCCGAATAGCGGGTGCTTTCCCCCGTTCCGTTTTCAAGCGCCTGTTTGACTTCATCTCTGTCCGCGTGACTGGGCAGGAGAGAAGCATCTGCCTGAGAATCAAACAGCACCGTGCCGTCCGCCTGAATCCACGTCAAACGATAGCCGCTTTCCGAAACGCATTCCAAATAGGCCTGTCCGCCCTCTGTGACGCCCGCCGCGGCCAGCTTCAGCTCATCGCCAAGCTGCTCTTCCTGAAGGCCGCCGAAGTATTCATACATGACGCCCACGATAATCAGTGCGGCAGACAAAAGCACGATGACCGCCGCCAGCAGGATGGAGCGAAAAATTTTATTGCTCATCGGCCTTTTCCTCCAGCCGATAGCCTACATGACGCACGGTTTGAATCATATCGCCATATGCGCCCAATTTTTGGCGGAGCGTCAGAATGTGCGTATCAATGGTGCGGCTCTCCCCGCAGAAGTCCTCGCCCCAGACCTTGCTGAAAAGCTGGTCTCTGGTGAAGGCAATGCCGGGATTGGACAGAAAGAGGCGAAGCAGCTCAAATTCCTTATAGGTCAGCGCGATGTTCTTCCCGTCCGCCGTGACGGTGTGGCTGTCGGGGCTGAGGGTCAGCCCGCCCGTTTTCAGCGTCCGCTCTCTGCCGTCCGAGGCGCATCGGCGCAGGACGGCCTTCACACAGGAGACCATCTCCATCACGCCGAAGGGCTTGGTCAGATAATAATCCGCGCCCATGTCCAGCCCTTGGATGCGGTCGATTTCCGCGCCCTTCGCGGTCGCCATGACAACGGGTATTTTCTGCAGAGCTGCCGATGCGCGAATGCGGCGCAGCAGTTCAACGCCGTCCGGACCCGGCAGCATCACATCCAGCACAATCAGTTCCGGCATCTCCCCGTTCCTGAGCGCTTCCCAGCAGGACGTGCCGTCCTCAAACCCGCGCACGGAAAAGCCGGCGGATTTGAGCGCATACAGCTCGATATCCCGAATGCTGGCATCGTCCTCCACGCACCATATCATCTGTTACCCCTCCTTGTGCACACCCGTGACAGAAAAAATCACCCACTGCGCAATATTGACCGCATGGTCGGCAATGCGCTCAAAATACTTGGCAATCATCAGCAGATCCAGCGCATACTCGCCGTCCTCCGGCCTGTCTGCGATTTTCCGAATCAGTGCCCGCTTCACCTTGTCAAAGAGGTCGTCCACGACGTCATCGTCCGAAACGACCTTCTCTGCCAATATTATATCATGCCGGACGTATGCGTCAACGCTGTCCGTGACCATTTTCATGGCAGACTGCGTCATTTTCCGCATCAGCTCGCCGTTTTCCGCGCCGCGCCCATTCAAAAACTGAATGATTTCGGCGACATCCTCGGCCTGATCGCCGATGCGCTCCATATCCGTCACCATTTTCAGCGCCGCGGAAATCTGCCGCAGGTCACGCGCAACGGGCTGCTGCTGGAGCAGGAGCTTGAGGCACATGGATTCGATGGTGCGCTCTTTCTGGTCAATCTCCGCATCGAGCGGGGCGATTTTCTTTGCGATGGCGGGGCTGCCGTCAAGCAGCGCCTGAGAAGCCATCGAAATGACCTCCTCGCACAGCGCGCCCATTTCAATCAATTCCCGGTTCAGCAGCGCAAGCTGCTCGTCAAAACGGCTTCTCATCAGCCAAACCTCCCCGTGATATAATCCTCCGTCCGCTTGTCGTGCGGCGAAGAGAACATTTCTTCCGTCTGCCCGTACTCCACCAGATCGCCCAGCAGGAAGAAGGCCGTGGTGTCCGAAATGCGGACGGCCTGCTGCATATTGTGCGTGACGATGACGATGGTGTACTGCTTTTTAAGCTCTGCGGCTAACTCCTCAATGCGGGAGGTGGAGATGGGGTCAAGGGCGCTGGTCGGCTCATCCATGAGCAGCACCCGCGGCTCAACGGCCAAGGCGCGGGCGATGCACAGGCGCTGCTGCTGGCCGCCTGACAGACCCAAAGCGTTTTTCTTTAATCTGTCCTTGACCTCGTCCCAGATGGCCGCCCCGCGCAGAGAGCGCTCCACGATTTCGTCCAGCCTTGCGCGGGAGCGGATGCCGTGCGTGCGCGGGCCGTAGGCGATGTTGTCATAGATGCTCATGGGGAACGGATTGGGTTTTTGGAACACCATGCCGATTTGACGGCGCAGGTCGTTGACATCGGTATCGGGCGCGTAAATATCCCGTCCCGCATAGCAGACGCTGCCCGTGATCTTCACATTCGGCACAAGGTCGTTCATGCGGTTGAGCGTCTTTAGGAAGGTGGACTTTCCGCAGCCGGACGGTCCTATCAGCGCGGTGATGCCCTTGTCCCGAATATTCATGCAGATGTTCTTCAGCGCCTGATGATTGCCGTACCACAGGCACAAATCCCGAACGGTCAGGATGTCGCTCATATTTTCTCCTCACAGTTGTTTTTTTCTTTGGAAGAACTTGGCGACAAGCTCGGCCGCCAAATTGATGAGAAAGGTCAAAATCAACAGGATGGCGGCAATGGCGAAGGCCACATCAAACTCGCCCTGCTCCTTGGCGTATACATACAGTGCCACGGTCAGCGTTGCGCCCGCGCTGCTCAAGCCCTTCAAAAAGCCGTTCAGGGAATGCGCAAAGCCCGCCGTGAACAGAAGCGCCGCCGATTCGCCCAGGATGCGGCCGACCGACAGGATGCAGCCTGTGATGACGCCGTCCACGCAGCCGGGCAGCACCACGGTGCGGATGACGCGCCATTTGCCCGCGCCCAAGCCGAACGCGCCCTCGCGGTAGCTCTGCGGGACGGTTTTCAGGCTTTCCTGCGTCGTGCGCATGACGGTGGGCAGGTTCATGATGGCAAGGGTCAGCGCGCCCGCCATGCAGGAGGTGCGCATATTGAAGAACTGGCAGAAGAAAAGCATGCCGACCAAACCGTAGATGATGGACGGAATGCCGGAGAGCGTTTCCGCCGCGTATTCGATGACGACCACGAGCTTTCGGCTGACCGCGTATTCCGTCAGGTAAATGGCCGCGCCGACGCCCAGGGGCAGAACAACGACCAGCGCAGCCGCCGCGATATACAGGGTATTCAGGATGTCCGGCAGAATGCCTATGTGATTTTTGAGATAGCTCGGCTTTGTGCTGATTAAATCCCAGGTGACATTGGGCAGCCCCTTCACCAGCACATAGATAATCAGGCACAGCACCAGCGCCGCAGTCAGCCCTGCGGCCAGTCCCATCAGCGCCCGCAGCAGGATGATGTGCGCCTTTCTCCGCTTTGAAATAGAACCCATGCTTGCTTTTACACCTCGGTTTTTCATTTCATGCGTCCTTTTGCCGCTTGAGCAGGAAATTCAGCGCCGCGTTCATCAGCATGATAAACAGATACAAGACCAGTGCGATGGAGAACAGCGCCTGCCTTTGCAGGCCGGAAGCATAGGACATTTCGCTGGCGACTGCCGTAGTCAGGAAGCGGACGCTCCCAAACAGCGTCGGCATATTGGGGACATTGCCCGACACCATCATGACCGCCATGGCCTCTCCGATGGCGCGTCCGACGCCCAGCACCACCGCAGCGGCAATGCCGGAGCGGGCTGCTGGCACGGAAATCTTAAAGTATGTCTCCACATCCGTTGCACCAAGCGCCAAGGACGCATCCTCATATTCCTTGGGAACGGCATCCAGCGCCGTCACGGAAACCTTGATGACGGAGGGAAGAATCATGACCGCCAGCACGATGATAGCGGAAAACAGGCTCGCTCCGTCCGGCACGTTGAACAGTTTCCGAACGCCCGGCACAAGCACCAGCATACCCACCAGACCATAGACCACGGAGGGAATGCCGGCCAAAAGGCTCACCGCGCTCTGCATGACGGCGCGGATGCGCGGATGCGCGGCCTTTGACAGATAGACCGCCGTTAAAAAGCCGATGGGGACGCCCAGCGTGACCGCGCCCGCCGTGCCGTAAATGCTGGTCAGAATGAAAGGCAGGATGCCGTAGGACGGCTCTGCCGCAGTAGAGGTCCATTCCTGTCCGAGCAGGAAATCTATGAGGCCGATTTCCCGAATGGCGGGGATGCCCGCAATGATGAGATAGACGGTCACCAAAAGCACGCAGCCCACCGTGACCAGCCCCAGCGCCAGAAACACGCCGTGCACCGCGTTTTCAAATGCCTGCCGTCTGCTTTTCAAGCCGTTTTTTCCTCCGTTTTAATATCAGGTGTTTCAGCCATTCTCCGCATCGGCAAAGCCGATGCTTCGGATTCCGGCGAAAGGGCGTATCCTTCTTACACCCGCAGCCAGCATATCAAAGCAATGTCAAATCGGTAACCGAGCAAATGTCAAATCAATGTCAAAGCAAGGACAGGAGCGCAAGAACAAAGCGGCGTTGTCCCGTCTTTTGACCGATGCGCCGCATGTTTTTGTCACGGCAAGTGCCGCCGGAATGACTGCGCGGGATTCGTGCGGCATTCTGCAAACATTATCATGAGACGGGCGTGAAAAAGCAGAAATAAATCGGCCGAATCATCGAAGAGAGGGCAACAGTGTAAACTTTTTCCGAAAAAAATCAAATTACCACTTGCATAAAACGGAATTTCGCTCTATAATGACGACGGTTGGAAATCGGGTCTGTGGTTGCAAGCCGATGCCAGTCGCAGGCAAAGCGGTCCACGTAAGTCGGTCAAAGCACCGATGAGCATGGTGCGGTCTAGATGTAAGTCCGGCCGGAGGAGCATCCGCTCCACCGAGAGAGCGGCGTGAGGGCGCTGATGCGCAGAGCCAAGCTCCCGCCGGCGAGTGTGGGGTCAAAGATCAGGTCAGCCGATCATTTCAGCCAGATATTCATTTTATTCAGGGGGAAAACAAGACCATGTATCAGGACAAGACGCTGGTGTGCCGCGATTGCGGTAAGGAATTCGTGTTCACTGCTGGCGAGCAGGAATTCTATGCCGAAAAGGGTTTTCAGAATGAACCGACTCGTTGCCGTGAGTGCCGTCAGGCGCACAAGGCTCAGCGTAACGCCGGCGGTCCCCGCGTGATGCACGATGCGGTTTGCGCCAACTGCGGCGCTGCCACCCAGGTTCCCTTCGAGCCGAGGAACGACCGTCCCGTGTATTGCAGCGAATGCTACGCGGCCATGCAGCGCAAGTAATTTCATAACGACCGAACCAAAAGAGGCTGCTCCGTGAAAACGGCGCGGTCTCTTTTTTCTTTCTCCGCCTATCCTTTTTGCTTTTTTCCGCGTCTGTATCAATGTCACCGCGATGATAGATAAAGGAATGGTTGCATGAACGAACAAGGTTTTAACGAGCGGGTACGCGCACTGGAGTCAAGGATGTACCACACGGCGCGGACAATGCTGCGCTGTGATGCGGATTGTGCGGATGCGCTGCAAAATGCCGTCTTTGCGGCATGGCGCCGTCTGCCCTCCCTGCGGAATGAGGACTGCTTCGACGCATGGCTGATGCGCATTCTCGTCAACTGCTGCAGAGACATTCAGCGCACCTATAAGCGTCAAGGCAGCGAGGTCATGCTGGATGAAAACCTTCCCTTTCGGGAAGATCCGCCGGACATGTCCCTGTACGATGCATTGGAAAGGCTGCCGGAAAAATACCGTCTGCCGGTGGTCATGCATCATCTGGACGGTTTTCCGATTAAGGAGGTCGCCAAAGTGCTTCTGCTCCCGCAGGCAACGATTAAATGGCGCATTCATGAAGGCATACAGCGGCTGCGTACACAGCTCAAGGAGGACATACAGCCATGAAACATCTTCAAAACGCTTTCCCACCCGTGCCGGATTCCGTGCACGAGGCGTTGGAAAAGGCTTTAAAGGAGAAAGAAACGATGAAAAACATTCAAAAAATGCGTCCCGTGTTCGCACTTTCCATGGCACTGGCGCTTGTTCTGATGCTTGCGGGCGCGGCCTATGCCGTCACCCAAACGGGCGTTCTTCAATATCTGGTGTCCGGCGATACCACGCAGGAGCTGCAAAGCAGTGTGCAGGATGTAACAGCTACGGTCACTGAGGACAACATCAAAATCGATTTGTCCGGCGCTATTTACGACGGGAAACGGCTGGCGATAGGCATCAGCGCCGAGAATCTGAACCCCGAAGCATTAGCGATGCTGACGCTGGATGCCGTCTATCTGAACGGAGACCCCGTATCCATCGAATTTCAGAGCTTTGCGGGGCAGTGGCTGCCGTCGGTCTTCGCCGTTGAGGACGCAACGGACACAATGCTTTCCAGAAATCCCGTCAGCGGCGGGATGCTGTCGGCCGCGCTGGACAGCACCTATGAAGGTGTTATTCGGGGCGAGGTCGTATTTACGGTGACAAGGCCGCTAAACGATAAAATCGTCGTGCTTGACCCCGTGATGTGGTACGATTACAACAAAGCTTATGCGGATTCTCCCGACATGGCCGCTGATTATCAGGCGCGGTATGAGGCCATTGCACAGTCCGGCGCGGAAATCGCCGATGCGTTCTGCTGCCGCTATCGGAATGCGGAAGCATATTGGGATGAAGGCTATACCGTTGTGAATGCGGACGGAGAGTTTTTGTCGGACATCGATGAAGGGCTGAGCTTCGACGATGCGTACGAAAGCGCCGGCGAGCCTGCGGATGATGACCCAACGCCCATCATCGGCGGCCGGATGAAAAAGACGGCGACCATCACCGTTTCCTTCACGATTGACACGGATGCATCCGAATCGCTCGGCCAAACGATTACAATGCAGGACATCGAGCTGTCCTTTGGCACGGTGCATTTTGACAGCGTTTTCGTATCGCCCCTGTCCACCATCGTACTGATGCACATCTATCCCAAGGAAACGACGGAAAACGCCTTGTCCGTCTTGGCAAATCAGTTTACAATGCCGCAGCTGACGGACGCAGCGGGCAATGAACTGAATTTTGCAAGCATGGAGGGTGAGAGCTGGTGCGCCGCAGATAAGACCGGCATAGAAATCGGCCTGTCCTTCGGCGGGCTGACGGAGCGCCCCGATGCCCTGCACTTTGTATTCCCGGATGAATCATCCGAATCGGATGAGCAAACGCAGGCCGTGCGGAGTGAATTCGAGGAAAAGGTCGTCATTCCGCTGCAATAAGTCAGCCAAGCCCTATGTACCGAAAGGCCGCCCTCAAATTCAACGGTTTGTCCCGCGCTTTTTCCGCAAAAATCCTTGACAGTTTCCTTCCCGTGTGCTATCTTATATCAGTACGCCGCACGGGAGAGGCTTTTAAATGCGTGCCGTTTAGCCGCTGCCTCATGGCTGAAACAAGCCATTCTTTGCCTTCGAGACAAGCCCGGCTGGTAAAATTATTTCAGGAGGTGCTGCTACAGTGTACGCTATCATTGCGACCGGCGGCAAACAGTATCGTGTGTCCGAGGGTGACACCATCTACATCGAAAAGCTCGAAAACGAGCTGGACGACATCGTTTCCTTCCCCGTTCTGATGCTCTCCGGCGAGACCATCGAAGTGGGCAATCCCTACATCGCAGGCGCTTCCGTGACCGGCAAGATCGTCAAGCAGGGTCGCGGCCAGAAGGTCATCGTGTTCAAGTACAAGTCCAAAAAGAACTATCGCCGCAAGGCCGGCCATCGCCAGCCCTATACGCAGGTTCTCATCACCGGCGTCAACGCATAATGATTCGCGTCACCCTTTTCAAAAGGGACGATGATATTCTCGGCTTTCTTTGCTCCGGCCATGCCGGATATGCCGAAAGCGGCAGCGATATCGTCTGCGCGGCGGTGTCCGCCTTGACTGCCGCCTGTGCAAATTCTCTGGAAAGCGTCGCTCATATCCGCCCGAATGTAAAGTGCGGCGAGGGTCTCTTGGCCGTGCATCTGCCGGAGGGCTGTGAAAGCCGCGACGCGCAAATCCTGTTTCAGGGACTATTCCAAGGGCTGCGCGACATCCAAGCGCAGTATCCATCCTATATCCGCCTGTCTGAACAGACGGAAGCAGAACGGAGGAAACATTCATGTTAAAGCTGAACCTGCAACTGTTCGCTCATAAAAAAGGTATGGGCTCCACCCGCAACGGCCGCGACAGCGAAAGCAAGCGCCTTGGCCCGAAGCGTGCGGACGGCCAGTTCGTCCTCGCGGGCAACATTCTTGTCCGTCAGCGCGGCTCCAAGATTCAAGCCGGTTTGAACGTCGGCATGGGCAAGGACGATACGCTCTTTGCCAAGGCTGACGGCATCCTGCGCTTTGAGCGCAAGGGTCGTGACGGCAAGCAGGCGTGTGTCTATCCCGCCGAAGCCGCCGAGTAATCTTGTCTGACTTTTCCGAGGGGATGCTTTTCATGACGGACAGCATCCTCTCGGTATTTTTTTGCCCAAAGGCGATTTGAGAATTGACAATCATGAGCCGCTTTATGTATAATAGCTTGTTATGTTTCGGCGCTTCGAGTGCCGAGGGTCTTAAAGGAGGAAGCATGTCAACGCTGATTCGGGAAGTCGAAAAAAGGCGCACCTTTGCCATCATCAGCCATCCGGACGCGGGCAAGACGACCCTGACCGAAAAGCTGCTGCTGTACGGCGGGGCGATTCGGCAGGCGGGCAGCGTCAAGGCGCGCCGTGCCGAAAATTTTGCCACCAGCGACTGGATGGAGATTGAAAAGCAGCGCGGCATTTCCGTTACCTCCAGCGCCATGCAGTTTTCCTTCGACGGCTATCACATCAACATTCTGGACACTCCCGGTCACCAAGACTTCTCGGAGGACACCTACCGCGTCCTCGTCGCGGCGGACAGCGCCGTAATGCTCATTGACGCGGCCAAGGGCGTGGAGGAGCAGACCATCAAACTGTTCAAGGTCTGCCGTCTGCGCAATATTCCGATTTTTACCTTTGTCAATAAAATGGACCGCGCCGCCAAAGACCCCTTCGAGCTGATGGAGGAGCTGGAGCATGTGCTGGGTATCCGCGCCTGCCCCATCAACTGGCCCATCGGCGTGGACGGCGATTTTCAGGGCGTTTATCACCGGGATGAAAAAACGGTGGAGCTGTATTCCGGCGGCGACCACGGCCGCACCAAAGCGCAGAAGACGGTCATCGGCATTGATGACCCCGCGCTGGAGGGCGCATTGGACGCGCATTACCGCAAGCGCCTGCATGACGAGATTGAGCTTTTAGACGAGGCAGGCGACGCCTTTGATTTGGCCGCCGTCCGCCGCGGGGAGCTGACCCCGATGTTCTTCGGTTCGGCCGTGACCAACTTCGGCGTTGAGCCGTTTCTATATCGCTTCCTCCGTTTTACGCCTCCGCCCGCGCCGAGAGAGAGTGATGAGGGCGAGGTTGAACCGACGGACGAGCGCTTTTCCGGCTTCATCTTCAAAATTCAGGCCAACATGAATCCCGCGCACCGTGATAGGCTGGCGTTTTTGCGTGTCGTGAGCGGCACATTCAAAAAGGGCATGACGGTCTGGCATTCCGGCACGGGCAAGGACATTCAGGTCAAGCAGCCGCAGCAGTTTATGGCGGATGAGCGAGAGGGCGTGGAAGAGGCGTATCCGGGCGATATCATCGGCCTGTTTGACCCCGGCCTTTATCACTTGGGCGACACGCTGTGCGTAGGGCGGAAAATCCGCTTTGCCAAAATTCCCGTGTTCGCGCCGGAGCGTTTTGCGCGGGTGCGGCCCATGGACAGCATGAAGCGCAAGCAATTCCAGAAGGGCATCTCCCAGCTTTCCGAGGAGGGTGCGATTCAGACCTTTCGCCGCGATGAAACGGGCTTGGAGGAATTCATTGTCGGCGTCGTCGGCGAGTTGCAGTTTGATGTGCTTGCCTACCGCTTGAAGGGTGAATACGGTGTGGAGCTGGTGATGGACAGGCTCCCCTACCGCTTTGTGCGCTGGGTGCTGGAAACGCCCAGGGATGTGCATGATTTGAATCTCACCTCGACCACCGCCCGCGGCTATGATTCGCTGAACCGGAATGTCCTGTTCTTTGAAAATGATTGGAGCATCCGGCTGGCCGGAGAAAAAAATAAAGGGCTGGAGCTGAGCGACATCGCACCGCGAGAAGTAAAAGCCTAATGCATATGGGAGAAAGAGTGACAGGGATTGAACACAATCTCGCCGGAGCGTCTGGAAAAGCAACGGCATAAGCCGCCGGACGGCAAGGCAATAAGATTCAATTGATAACAGGAACGGTTGCGGAAGGCGTTTTCCCGCGAGCGGCTATGACGCCGTCAAGGGAAATTTTTATTGTCTCCGCAAGGATACGGATTTTTGTCTTTGCAGGAAAATCCGCATGCCGAATGAAGGACTGCTTCGGCGCTCTTTCATTTGAAACGATGAAATAAGGCAGGTAAACGTCCATGATTCGTGATGATATTCGCAACATTGCCATCATTGCCCATGTTGACCACGGCAAGACCACCCTGGTCGACCAGATGCTCAAGCAGGGTCATGTGCTTCGTCAGAACCAGCAGATTGCCGACCGTGTGATGGACTCCAACGATTTGGAACGCGAGCGCGGCATCACCATTTTAGCCAAGAATACCGCCGTCCATTACGGCGAACACAAGATAAACATCGTTGATACCCCCGGCCACGCCGATTTCGGCGGCGAGGTAGAGCGCATTTTGAAGATGGTGGACGGCGTGCTGCTGCTGGTGGACAGCTTTGAAGGCCCCATGCCGCAGACCCGCTTTGTGCTCAGCAAGGCGCTGGATCTGAGCCTGCCGGTGCTGATC
>CAVFWQ010000058.1:0-14018 GCA_963626285.1 bacterium
GGTGTATACAGCGAAGAAGGAGAATCTCATGATTGTCGAAAGGGAAAATGGTTTGTAATCGACCCGATTGATGGAACCACAAATCTTATGTATTCTCTTAATCTAAGCGCCATATCGTGCGCTTATATGGAGGATGGTGAGACTCTAAATGCAATTATATATAATCCGTTTAGTGATGAACTCTTCCGAGCAGAAAAAGATTGTGGATCTATATTAAATGGACAGCCTATCCATGTAAACCATGACACGGATATTTCTCACAGCTTAATTGGTTTTGAAAGCGGGCCGGCAACCGTCGAAAAGCAAAAACCTTTCTTTGATGCATTATATACTCTCTTAACATTAAGCCGTGGGCTTCGGCAAACCGGCTCTGCAGCGATAGATCTATGTTATATTGCCTGCGGGCGGCTTTCTGCAGTTCCTTTTCATTATCTATTTCCATGGGACTATGCGGCAGGCGAATTGATTCTTAAAGAGGCTGGTGGTTTACTAACTACCGGTCATGGAGCGAAGCCGAATTATTCGGGCAGAAGTAATCTTCTAATTGCGTCCAATGGATTGATTCACAACGAGATGCTATCACTGTTAAAGTACGCAGAATAAACAGTTATATTTTTGCCCGCCCTACAACCCAGCGCATTTCGCGCAGAGTGCAGGGCGGTGCTTTTATGCGGCTTGAATATCCTCCAGCACGCCGAAAGCGTCAGATGCAGGCTCGGCTGCGCTTATAAAATAAAAGATATGGTTTCGATAAAAACATCAAAACAGGCTGAGCTGCTCCGACCTTGGGGCGCGGGCAGGGAGGGCGGAGCGGGAGACGGAGGCGGGAAGGTCGGACAGGAAGGGCGACTGCTCGCCCCCGCAGGTCAGGATGAGCTGCTCCTTGGCGCGGGTCATGCCGACAAAAAGAAGGCGGCGCTCCTCGGAAATGTCCGCGTTCTCGCGGGCAGATGGCAGGATGTCCTTTTGAAGTCCCGCCAGAAAAACCACGGGAAATTCAAGACCCTTGGACGCATGGAGCGTCATCAGCCGCACCGCGCCGCCCGCGTGGTTTTCGCTGCCGCCGAAGCGGCAAAGGTCAATGTCCTCGCCGGAGCGCAGCGCATCCAAAAAAGCGGGCATGGTATCCGAAAACGCCGCCATGTTTAACAGCCGGCGGACGGCCGTGCTGCGCAAAGTGAGCATGGAAACAGCCTTGTCCAAGAGGCGGCGCGCCCTTTCCTTTTTGATGTGCGGACGCAGGGCATCTGCCAATTCAAAAAACGGCTTCAGTGCCTCCTCCGGCGTCTGCGTTTCGCCGGCCCGCAAGGCCTGAAACGCACGCTGGCGCAGGACAGGCGAAATGCCGAACAGCCCGCTGAGCGCCTCATCGAGTGCCTGTTCGTTCTGCGCATCCGAAAGCGCCTCAAACAGCGCTATAAGGGCGCAGACCTTGCTGTCCTCCAGCGCATTTCCGCGGCCGAAGACGAGACAGGGGATGCCGTCATGTTTAAAGCAGTTTTCCAGCACTTCCAACTGCCTGTGGGTGCGGCAAAGCACGGCGATTTCCGAAAAGGCCCGTGCCCGTCCCGTTTCCATGTGCTGCGCCTGCGTCATATCCAAGCCGCCCGTCAGACGGGCGATTTCCCTGCTGATAAAAATTCCCTCGTCCAGCGCGTCATGCGCGTTCACATACCGGACGCGCACGCCGTCGGCACAATGCGGGGTCAGCGTCCGCGGCGCACCGGCATTCACGGAAACAGCGGCACAGGCCGCGGACAGTATCTGCGGGGTCGAGCGGTAGTTATCCGTCAGGCGAATGATGCACGTATCCGAAAAATCCGCGCAGAAGGCATCGAAGCAGCCCGCGTCCGCGCCGCGAAAGCCGTAAATGGACTGGTCCGGGTCGCCGATGACGAACACGCTTTCGGCATCCTTCGCCCATGTTTTGACCAGCCGCCTTTGGAGCGGGCTGACATCCTGAAATTCATCCACGAAAAGGTGCTTGAACGGTGCTCGGACGTTGAAGCCGTCCATCAGCAAGCCGTCCAAATCCCGCGCATTCATTCGGCGCAGCGTCTCCTGATAGGCAGGGAGCAGCCACGCGGGGGCGGAAGGACAGGGCAGCCCGTTTTGAAGCGCCGATATATCGTCCAGCGCCTGTGCCGGCGGCAGGGTCTCATGATTTTCCTTGAGCATGGCGGCCAAAATTTCTTTGGCCTGTGCAGGGGACACGATGCGCTTTTTTTCGGTAAGTTCAAGACAGAGCGCATGGAATGTCCCCACATGCAGCCCGCGCACGGCCTTTTTGCCGCCCAGCGCCTGTGCTGCGCGTTCGCTCAGTTCTCTTGCCGCCTGTCGTGTAAACGTGACAGCGCCGATGTCCCGCGCCGGAACGCCGTCCCGAATCAACCGCACGATGCGGCTGACCAGCGTCTTCGTTTTGCCCGTGCCCGGTCCGGCGATGACGGCAATGTGCGGTGCGTCCGCGTAAACAGCCTCTTTCTGCCGCTCGTTCAGTTCATCGGACAGGCTCGGTCGTTCTTCCGCAGGCTTGACTTCGGCGGGAGCGGGTGTGGAAACGGAGGGGGCTTCTTCCGCCCCCATATCCGGCAGGATGAAGGACATCTGTCCCGCCTGTATGCGCAGTTCATCCTTTGAAAACAGGGAAATCACGCCGTATTCGCCGTCATACCCGCCATGCTTCTGCACCCGCCCATCGCGCAGACGGCGCAGTGCCTCGCCGAGCGGCCACGAAACGGCGCTTTCGGCATCGGACAGGGAAAGCGTCCGCAAAATATGCAGCTCCGTCCCCAGCGTTTTCAAAAGTGTTTCGTACTCTGCGGCGGCCTTTTTGCCGGCTGCCGATACGCCCAGGCACTCGGCAACGATTTCCTGAAGCGGGATAAGGCTTTCAAACATCTGGTCATCGGGCAGCGCAAAGTCCTCCGGCCTGTCGGCCAGCGTCTCCACCCTGTGCAGCACGCCGACCGTGACCTTTTTCCCGCACACGGGGCAGCGCCCGCCGTTTGAAATCGTCTCCTTGGGCGTTAGGCAGGAATGGCAGGCGCGGTGACCGTCCAAATGATATTTTCCCTCTTCGGGGAAAAATTCCAGCGTTCCAAGCAGATTCTTCCTTGTTTCCAGCGCTTTTTTCATGGCAAAGTAGCCCATTTCGCCGTCAAACAGGGTGGCCTCGCGGCCTAACTTGCCCGGCGAATGCGCATCTGAATTGGACACCAGCGCGTACCTGTCCAAAGCAGACAGCCGCCTGTTCATGGGCGGGTCGGACGAAAGGCCGGTCTCCAAAGCGGTAATATATCGGCTCAAATCGCCGTAGCATTCCTCCATGCAGGAAAAATCCGAGAATGAACCCAGCACGGAAAAATGCGGCGTCCAGATATGAGCCGGAATGAAAATGGCATCCGGACAGGCGTCCAAGGTGATTTTCAGCAGCTCCTCGCTGTCCAGCCCTAAAATGGGGCGTCCGTCGCTGTGCAGGTTGCCGATGGCTTCCAGGCGGTTCGACAAAACATCGGCATCCTCCACGGAGGGCAGCAAAATCACATGATGCACCTTGCGCGTCTTACCGTTTCGCTTGTAGATGGTGCTGATTTCGCCGGACACGATAAACCGCGGCGGCCGGGTATTCGGCACATCACAGGGAAGGCAAAGCCCGTCCTTCAGACGATACAGCCCATCGCCGTCCGGCACAAGCATTTCCCGCATTTCCTCGCGCCATTTGGGGTGCGTAAAATCGCCCGTTCCGAGCAGGGAAATTCCCTTTCGGCGGGCGGAATATTCCAAGTGCGGCAGGTCGCAGTCGCGGCTCGTGGCACGGGAAAAACGGGAATGAATGTGCAAATCGGCGATGTACATGGGATGCCTCAAATTCTGTCCGCTTTAATCATGTTGGTATTGCCGGAAGCATGGCTGGGCAGACCGCCGGTGATGATGATAAAATCGCCCTTCTCCAAGGGGAACATCTTTTTTGCCATATTTTTGGCGTTGAAGAACAGCACGTCGGTGGAATCAAAATAATCGCTCATGGCGGGGGTCACGCCCCAGGAAAGCGCCAGCTTGCGCCATGTCTTTTCGTCCGTGGTGATGCCCAGAATATCTGTCGGCGCACGGAAGCGGGATACCATCCGCGCCGTCATGCCGGACAGGGAGCAGACCACGATCAGCTTTGCGCCGACATCAATCGCCATGCCGCACACGGCGTGGGAAATCGCGTCCGTTTCGTTCTTGATGCGGAAAGCGGTCTGCCGAAAGCGCTTGTCATAATGGATGGTCTGTTCCGCCTGCACAGCGATGCGCGCCATCGTTTCAACCGTATGCACGGGATATTTGCCCGCCGCCGTCTCGCCGGAGAGCATCAGAGCGCTCGTTCCGTCATACACGGCATTGGCAACATCGGAAATTTCGGCGCGGGTCGGGCGTACATTGCCGATCATGGATTCAAGCATTTCGGTCGCGGTGATGACGCGCTTGCCGAGCAAACGGCACTTGGTGATCAGCTTTTTCTGAACGGCGGGCAGTTCCTCAAAGGGAATTTCTACGCCCAAATCGCCGCGGGCGACCATGATGCCGTCGCAGCATTCACAGATCTCCTCGATGTTGTCCACGCCCGAACGATTCTCTATCTTGGCAATCAAATCAATGCCGTCTCCCCCATGCGCATGCAGAAATTCATGCACGTCCAGCAAATCCTGCTTTCTGGAAACGAAGGAGCAGGCGATAAAATCCACATCGTTTTCAATGCCGAACAAAAGGTCGCGCTTATCCTGTTCGCTCAGATAATCATGGCCGAACACGCGCCCCGGCACGCTCATGCTCTTTTTATCGCTCAAAACGCCGCCGCTTTTCACGACGCAGCGGGCATTTTCATGATCGGCCTCCAACACGGACAGAACCAAAAGACCGTTGTTGATCAGCACCTGGTCGCCCGGCTTTAATTCCGCGCACAGCCCCGAATAGCTGACCGAAACGTGCTTGGCATCGCCCATTTCCTGCCGTGTCGTCAGGGTAAATTCGTCTCCGTCGCGCAGCTCGATCTTCCCGTTTTCAAAACAGCCGATGCGGTATTCCGGCCCCTTGGTGTCCAGCATAATGGCGATTGGCAGGGATAGCTCCTGCCGCAGCCGCTTGATTTTTTCAATCCGCGCCCCGTGCTCCTCATATGAACCGTGCGAAAAATTCAGCCTTGCGACATTCATGCCCGCCAGACATAACGCCCGCAGGGTCTCCTCATCCTCGGACGCAGGGCCGATGGTGCAGATGATTTTTGTCTTTCTCATAACAAGAAAATGAACTCCTTTTACAGGATTTTGGCCGTTTCGAAATAAATAGCCGAAACCTAACCAATATATAGTATAGGCATAGCAAACCGCTTCTGTCAATCATACCGAAAATTTTTGGCGAAATCTTGGCGGAAAATCCGATGCTTATCAAAATTCAGGCAGCACAGCACAAATAAAGCCGTACGATAAGCAGTAAATTTTGTGTCAGGTACAAAACGCAAAAATCGAAGGTTTACTGACTGTACACCTTCGATTTTCGCGTTTGTGTCGGGCTGTCTTATGCTTTTTTGTCTTTCAGTAATATCGATTTTTTCCACTTATTGCTGTAAAAGTACATGATGCAGATGATGCAGGGAATAATACGGCTTAAAGCCGTCCCCCAGAAAAAGCCATATACGCCCATATCCATTAAATTGACAAAAATCAGACTCAGCCCTATTTTACAAACGAAGCCATCCATGATACCAATGACGAAGTTCAATGTGGCATTACCGGAGCCAATCACCATGCACTGGAATGCGCTGATGACAGCAGAAACGAAAAAGTGAATAATCATGATGTATAGGTATTGAACACCCATTTCCAACACCGATGCATCGGATGTAAAGATGCCAAATACTTGCTTGGGGAAAAAGTACACCAGAAGCGATACAAAAGCCGCAAATATCAGGCAGGAAATGCAGGAATAATAGACCGTTTTCTTTGCTCGTTCATATTCTTTCGCTCCGAGATTCTGCCCCACAATAGCGCCGCCGGCCTGCGACAAACTTTGTGAATAGATTTCTAAAAATTTCTGAAGCTTGTTGCCGATGGCGTTGGTTGAGGACTCCACCAAGCCGTATGCATTAATACTGGCATTGACCCATACCATGGAGTATCGCACCAAAATAGAACGAGCAGCTTGCGGGATGCCCAATCTCAAAATCAGCAGAGTCGGCGCTTTACGGATGCGGAAAAACTGACGATCAAAACCAAAAGAAAGATTTTCTTTATTTTTATACATACAAACAAAGGCCGCGATGAAAGCCGCGATCTGCGAGATAACCGTAGCGATGGCAGTACCGGCCGCTTCCAGCGGGATAACTGCCACCAGCAATAAATCCAAGAAAATATTTGCTGTTGCTGCGATGAGAACAAAAAGCAAAGGACGGCTGCTGTCACCCATACCACGAAGCACACCGCACACGGCATTATAGCCAAAGATAAAGGGCAGTCCGCAGGCGGTAATGACAAGATAATCCATAGCCTGACCATAAGCCTCTTGGGGACAATTAAGGAGATAAAGAAGCGGTTGACGCAGCAGTAATACGATTATTGTCAATACAATAGATACAGACATCATAAGCGTCAAAAAAGTACCTGTTACCTCCCGCTGCTCATCGAACCGCTTTGCTCCGAATAATTGAGCAATGACAATTTGCCCCGCTGTTGAAAAAGATGTTGCCACGGGGGTAAGAAAATCCGATACCTCGCCGCCGATAGAAACACCGGAAGTTCCTACGTTGCCGACAAATTGCCCAATCACCATCAAATCAACCATAGAATATAACTGCTGAATTAAATTCGTAAGAATAATGGGCAGGGCAAAGAGCATAAGCCCTTTTAAAACAGAGCCGTGCGTCAAATTATGTCCAACCTTTTTTGCATTTACCATGCAGCTTCCTCCCGCATTTCATATTATCAAATCCCGGTTATTTATTCAACGCACGCAAAGCCGAAGGAACGGGAAGCTCTTCCTTCTCAACGATTGAATAGCTGATGACACTAAATCCCTTTACAAATTTGCTGTAGCGCCGACGTTTGGCGCCGTTTGTGCTGTTGGGGATGATACTATCAGACACATAATCATAATTGTGAACAGGGTCGGTCAAAATTGCATCTAAGCATTCCAAAAAATCGACTAATAATCGATTTTCCAAGTCGACGGTGAAATGCATCGGGAAAATGTAATCAATCTCATCTATTCGCGTTACTAATTTCTCAAAACATTGCCGCAGATGATATAAAGAGCATTCCTCAATCGGGTAAGATACGCTCCCGCAACCGGACACATCAGCGCAAATGTTGTCACCCGGAAAAAGGATTTTATTGTGATGATCCAAATACATCGCCGCTCCCGGCCCGCCGTGTCCGTGAGAATTGATAAGTTCTACTGTATATCCGTTTCCGAGGTCCCATGTATAGCCATCGGGGACACCGATAATTTCATAAGGCCTGAACTTCGGCAAGTCCTTTTTATCAAAATCGAGCCAAATCGTTTCGCCTGTTTCATGATCCCATAAATAGTCCCACATATGCTCGTTTTGTGCCTTCAGCAAGGGAACGAGCGCCTGATGACAATAGACCTTTTCAAAGCGGCAGTTGCCGAAAGCATGGTCAAAGTGGTCATGGGTGTTCACTACGATAATCTCCTTGCCGCCGGAGATTTCATCGATCAGGGCTCTCATATCGCCCAGGCCATAGGCTGTATCTACCAGCAAGCATTTTTCAGGGCCGATGATCAGCCATTGCCAAACATCGCCGGCGCCGTCACAATTTTGGTTAAACAGACCGTACAGATTGTCTCTAAACTGATACACCTCGATGTAAGGATTACAAGGATATACCTTGCGCGTATCGTTGTGCTCTCGCAGTTGCTTCATATAAGCCCAGCTGGTCACATTCTGAGAGCCTCCCCACAGTTTTCGCTTTGCTTTTGATTCGCCGTGAATCGATTCCATACATTTCATGTTGCTTATTTCTCCTTAAAATAAAATTGACATATTCCAATCAAGAATAGTATAATAACACGATGGATCAGTTAAACAGGAGGGATAGTCATGGAACTTGAAACCATCGCATACTTTCTGACATTGGCCGAATGCTTGAATTTTTCTGAATCAGCGGAGAGAAATCATATCTCACAATCTTCCTTTTCAAAGGCAATTATACGGTTAGAAAAAGAAATTGGTGTAAGCTTGTTTGATCGCAGCCGACATCCAATTAAGCTTACTGAAACCGGAAGTTGTTTTTATGAGGACATGAAGCGCATTTATCCTCAATATGTTGAGGCGATTCAGAAATTGGAAAAAATTGCAAAAAAGAAGAAATTACGCTTGCTGACTTGTCCTAAGTCCTATGCCTTTCGTGCCGCCATTTCAGACTACTGTCATGCCTTTCCCGATGTTTGTATAGAACACAAACAGACTTCAGAGTATGGCAGTGTTGTTGAGCGTCTCCTAAAAGACAGATACGATTTTGCAATTGCGCATAAGCCAATGATGATTCCGCCTACGCTGAAAGTCACGGAACTGTATGACGATCAGCCTTATCTTCTGGTCGGAGCTGAATCCGCCCTTGCTTCAAAATCTGCTGTTTCCTTTCATGAAATGAATAACTTGGACTTTTATGAAAGCCCTTTTTCATGGCATTTGCTCCATGAAATGATCAGGTATTTTCATTTTGAACCCAAGTCAATCATTCCGGACCTTGACAGTACGTTAAAGCATACCGTCCACAGAGAGGAAGTTATTCATCGGGTATCTAAAGGAAGATGCGTCAGCATCTACTGCAGCCGGGATGTTTATATGTTTAAGGATGAGCAGATCCGTCTATTACCCATTCGTGAAATGCCGTCCTTACCGATGGTGCTGCTCGAAAAAGTAGGATTAAAGGACACGCCGGAAAAGGACCAATTTCGGCAATGGGCGCAAGGTGCGCTGGAATCTTATGTGTATCCTCAGGTGCAAATTTCGCTTTAAGGCAACAACGAATTGAACGATAATGCCTTCATTTTCCGATGGTTAAAATGAAAATGCGAAAAACAGTTACTGTGAGCCTTTGCCTCCTCAAGAATATTCATTGACCCGATGCGCATCGGAAAACCTGATTTGTTACATATTTGCTTTGTCCTCCTTTCTGTAATGCAAGCATTCATTTCTTAATTTTGCAATGTCAGTATATCATTGATAAAAAAGTGATTCAATTCAGATTTAAACACAATACTATTCCGCATTTGAATAGAAAGAGACAGAGCCTTAGTATATAATACATAATAGTCAAAAAAGGAGGGATTGCATGTGCGAATTAAACGCTCGATTCTAAATTGTTCTGTCGCCGCATGTATAATGATGGTCGCTTATTTTATTGTGAACTTCGATTGGCGCTCGGCCAATCAAATACCCCTTCATGTTTCCAATGCATTTTCCATTGCCGGCATGATGCTGCTCCTTGCGGCCGGCTTCGGCTGGCTGCAAAAAAATCATATGACAGATTGGCTCGGCTATGCGCTATATCAAGCACGATTTCTTTTGTTAAATAAGAAGGAAAAATCATTTACTAATTTTTTTGATTATCGTGCCGAAAAAGAAAAAGAATATCAAAATCTGTTAATTTGGCCCAGGTTTTGGGTCGGAATACTCCTATTGGCTCTCGGTCTCCTGTTTGGCTTGCTTTTATTATAATTTGTACAATGGATTATCTGGAATAAAATTCGACAATATGCTCAAATGGAATATTGTTTAAACACAATTAGAATTGAATTTTATTTCGCCGGCAGCTATAATTTTAGCCAAGAAGAGAGGCATCACAGCTTCTCAAATAAACGAAGGAGAAATGTTCTATGAAAAAGGCGCTCTGTTTCTTTCTTGCAATGGTTCTGATGTCGGCGTTGAGCATTCCTGCATTAGCTGACAAAACTGACGAGACCTTCACGTTTACGATCAGTTCTGATGTGGGGGACTTATCTCCTTTCGGCGGGGATTCCGGCGGACGGCATCACACCTATCGCATGATCTATGACTGTTTGGCAGCATCCAAAGGCCTCGGTAAAAGTCTCGACGAACTGGAACCTCAAATTGCCAAATCTTGGACTGTGATTGACAGCAAAACTGTCGATGTAGAGATTTTTGACTATGTAAAAGACAGCCAAGGCAATCATATCACATCCAGTGACGTAGTATACTCCTACGAGCAAGCCGTTGCCTCCGGAACAATGGAAAAACTGAACGGATATCTGGAACAAGTCGTGGCAACCGGTGACTATACGCTTCGTTTCACCCTGCGCAGCAATTCTATGGGTGCTATGGAGTGGGTGCTCGATACCGTTCCAATCATTAGCGAAGCATGGTTCTCCACAGCCTCCGATGCGGATAAGACGCAGCATCCCGCCGGTACTGGCGCTTACATTCTGAAAGAGACCGTTGCCGGTTCTCACACAACTTTGGTGCGCAATGACGATTACTGGCAGACCGACGTTTCCCTTCGTGCATATTATGATACGGATACCTTTGCCCAAATCCAAGTGAACGTTGCCCGTGAAAGCTCCATGCGTACCATCGCCTTGGAGAACAAAGAAACGGACGGCGCGCAAAACGTGAACGCCGCGGAATTGGCGTTCTTTATGGATAATCCGGAATGGAATGTCCAGGGCGTGTTTAACGGAAGACTGAATGTCATGATGTTTAATAATGACAATTCGATTTTTGCAGATAATAAAGCGCTTCGTCAGGCCGTTTGTTATGCCATCGATAATGAGTCTGTACTTTTGGGATACGGCTATTTATACGGCAATGCAGCGCATGACTTTGCTCCGACTGTGTCCGGCGACTTCCTGCAAAAGTGGGTGGAGGAAGACTACTACGACTACAATTTAGAAAAAGCAAAGGAACTGATGAATGAAGCAGGGTATCCCAACGGCGGCTTCGAAGTAACATTGATGTATCAAAACAGCACGAATGCCACCGCCGGACTGACTGTGCTGCAGGCGAACTTGGCGGACATCGGCATCAAAGTAAACCTTATGCCCTGCGACCAAGCGCTGTTTAACAGCTACAAGTATGATGATACGAAGTGGGATATTATCATAGACTCTAAATCAACGTCTGACTTTGCCACTGCCGTGTGGGAGAATTGCTTTGACACCAAAGCATTTAAGAACGGCTCTGCTTGCTTTACGCACGATGAGGAACTGCAGCGCTTGTTAGAACTGGCTGCTTCTTCCGAAACCCATAGTGAAGAAACGTTGGATGCATTCCATCAGTATTTAAAAGAGCAGGCTTACGGCATCGGTGTGTTTGAATACAAAACCTTCTATGTATTCCAATCTGGTATCACCGAAGTGTTCCAAGACGGCTTTGGCAACATTACCGTCAGTTCTCTGGGAACGCAGGACGATTATAAGAGTCTGGCTCAATAATCACTCAAATTTCTGAACCTGTTGGATACATGTGCCCATTTGCCTACACAATCATCATGTGAGTGGATGGGCACTTTTTAATCACAAACGAAGGAGAAAAGGCATGATCAGGTATATTCTAAAGCGTCTTCTGCTCATGATCCCTATCTTGGCAGGTGTGGCTGTTCTGATCTTTACCCTGATGTATTTTGTCCCGGGCGACCCGGTGGAAATTATCTTAGGGCCGGCTGCCACCGAAGCGCAAGTCGAAACTGTCCGTGAGGAAATGGGTTTGAATCAACCCTATATCATTCGTCTTATAAATTTTTTCAAGCAGCTGCTGGTTGACCGCAGCTTAGGAAATTCATTTATTTACGGCACCAGTGTAGCGGGTGAATTAGCCAATCGTTTTCCGAAAACATTGACCATTGCGGCCTTTTCTATTCTCTTATCGACAATTATCGGAATTCCCTTGGGCATCAACGCTGCGATTCATGCAAACAAAGCACAGGATCGTATTTCTATGTTTGTGTCCATGATCGGTGTTTCCATGCCCAATTTTTGGTTAGCCTTGATGTTAGTCGTTCTCTTCGCGCTTCGGTTGCATTGGCTGCCTTCCAGCGGGGATAAAGGTGCGGAATATTATATCTTGCCAATCGTTGCGAATGCAGTGGGCGGCATTGCCGGTATTGCCCGCTTGACTCGTTCCAGTATGCTGGAGGTTATCCATGCGGATTATGTGACAACTGCACGCGCTAAGGGCGTATCAGAGCGACATGTCATCTGGCAACACGCATTGCCCAATGCTTTGATTCCGATCATCACCATGCTCGGCGGACGCTTTGGCGGGCAATTGGGCGGCACGGTCGTGATAGAACAAGTGTTTTCCATTCCCGGTGTGGGAGCGTACCTGATCGATTCCATCAACAACCGCGATTATAATGCAGTGCAGGGCTCGGTGCTTTATATTGCGCTGACATTCTCCCTGGTTATGCTGCTGGTAGATCTGATTTATGCCTATGTAGATCCTCGAATTAAAGCACAGTATGAAGGGCAAAGCAAAAAGAAAGCATCAAAAAAGGTGGTGAGCGAAAATGGCTGAACCGGCTCGAAAGCAAAAGAAAGTTCCGCGCCCCGGCACAGCAAAATATGTATGGTATAAAATCTGTCGAAATCCGCTTGCGGTGTTTGGCCTTCTCGCAATCGTGCTGTTGGTTGTCCTTTCTTTGCTGTCTCCGGTAATCATGAAATATGATTATGCGAAGATTGATATGAGAAGTGCTTACCAGACACCCAGTACCGAACATTGGTTTGGCTGTGACGAATTAGGAAGAGACATTCTTTCCCGTATTCTTTATGGCGCAAGGTATACTTTAAGCGTTGGCATACTGTCTGTATTGATATCGGCCACTTTGGGTGTGGCATTAGGTTCAATCGCCGGTTATTTCGGCGGCATTATTGACCAAGTGATCATGCGCGTATTGGATGTTATGGCGGCCTTTCCGCAGCTGCTGCTTGCAATTGCCGTATCTGCCGTATTAGGGTCGGGCTTTGACAAGTGTATTTATGCGTTAGGTATTTCCGGCATTCCCCGTTTTGCTCGTATGATGCGTGCAAATATTCTCACTGTACGCAGTCAGGAATTTGTGGAAGCGGCCATGTCGATTGCCTGCTCAAAACCTCGAATCATCATCAAGCATGTGATTCCAAACGCCGTTGCTCCATTGATTGTTGAAATTTCCATGTCCATTGCAGCGGCGGGCTTGTCTGCATCCTCCTTGAGTTTTATCGGCCTCGGCGTTACCCCGCCCACTCCGGAATGGGGCGCTATGCTGGCCTCAGCCCGCAACTATATTCGCTTATATCCTCATATGATTATGTTCCCCGGGCTGTTTATCATGCTGAGCGTGCTTAGCTTTAACTTGATCGGCGATGCAATCCGTGATGCGCTTGATCCAAAGCTGAAAGACTAAAGGAGAGAATAAACCATGGCTGAAAATACATCCTGTTTTCTGTCTGTTCACGATTTAGTCGTGCATTATCATTCCGAAGGGAAGACGGTAAAGGCCGTTAACGGCATTTCATTTGATTTGGATAAAGGGCAAACCATCGGTCTGGTCGGAGAAACGGGTGCGGGAAAAACGACCATTGCCAAAGCGCTGATGCGCATTTTGCCTGTCCATTCCATACAGCATACCGGAGGCCAAGTGACTTTGGAAGGCAGAGAATTAATGAGCCTGCCCGAAAATGAGATGCAAAAGCTGCGCGGAAGAGCGATATCAATGATTTTTCAGGACCCGATGACAGCTCTGAATCCGGTAAAAACCGTGGGTGATCAGATTGCGGAAGCAGTCAAAATTCACAGCAATGTGACAAAAGGTCAAGCGCTTGAACGCAGCATAGAAATGCTGAAAATGGTCGGGATTTCCCCTGACCGTGCAGGAGAATACCCCCATCAATTCTCCGGCGGTATGAAACAGCGTGTTGTAATTGCCATGGCTCTTGCGTGTGATCCGCAGCTATTGATTGCAGATGAACCAACGACTGCTTTAGATGTCACTATCCAAGCCCAAGTGCTGGAT
>CAVFWQ010000059.1:0-13719 GCA_963626285.1 bacterium
GCATTACAGGAGACGACCCGCCGCTCCCTTGCGCGAAAATGTCCCCGCCGTGTCCGACCGCCCGACCCTCCTGCGTACCTTCCTGACGCTTTCCGAAAGGCCTGCCGATACCTTTATCAGGCTGAACGGGCTGACCAAGGGCATCGTGTTTGTCAACGGCCGCTGCCTTGGCCGTTATTGGAGCATCGACCCCCAGCACAGTCTGTATCTCCCCGCGCCGTGGCTGCATGAAGGGGACAATGAAATCATCGTCTTGGAGCTGGAACACCTTGCCGAGCCGGAGATATCCTTTCACAAAAAACCGTAGGGCTTAAGCGAGAAAGACAGGGAAAAACAGACTTCATCAGCAAAAGCTGCGGTCTGTTTTTTATTTTCGGCTGTTTCCGCCTTATTTTTCGCCGCGGCGCTTCCGTATACTCCGCGTAAATATCACAAAGCAAACGGCAGCGGCAGCCCTGCTTCAAACAGAGCTGCCGCTGTTTCATTTGGAAAATGCTTTACTTTGCCAGCTCGACGGCGGTCTGAGCCGCCAGCCGAGCGTTATTGTAGACGAGCTGAATGTTGGAGACGAGGCTGTCGCCGCCGGTCAAATCCTTGATTTTCGCCAGCAGGAAGGGGGTCGTCTCCTTGCCGTGAATGCCCCTGTCTTCAGCCTCCCGAACGGCTTCATTGATGGCCTTATTGATGGTATCAAAGTCCATCGAATACGCTTCGGGAATGGGATTTGTGACCAGCATGCCCGTGCTGATGCCCAGCGTTCGCTGCGCCCTGAACGCATCCGCCAGCTCCTTGGGGCTGTCCACCTCATAGTCAACGGCAAAGCCGCTCTTGCGCGTATAGAAGGCAGGCAGCTCCTTCGTGCCGTAGCCGAGGACGGGAACACCCTTTGTTTCCAGATATTCCAGCGTGAGCCCCAGGTCAAGGATGGATTTTGCCCCCGCGCAGATGACCATGACAGGGGTCTGCGCCAGTTCCTCCAAGTCCGCGGAAATATCCATCGTAGTCTCCGCCCCGCGATGCACGCCGCCAATCCCGCCCGTTGCGAACACGGAAATGCCCACCATATGCGCGATCATCATGGTGGTGGTGACGGTCGTTGCACCGTCTAACTTCTTGGAAATGACAAGCGGTAAATCGCGCCGAGAGGTCTTCGTGACCTTCGAACCTGTTTTGCTCAAATATTCCAGCTCATCATCCGTAAGACCCGCCTTCATGCGTCCGCCCAAGATGGCGATGGTGGCCGGAACAGCGCCCGCCTCCCGAATGATCTTCTCCACCTGACGCGCCGTTTCGACATTCTGCGGATACGGCATTCCGTGGGAAATGATGGTCGATTCCAGAGCGACAACGGGTCTGCCATGCTTCAACGCCTCGCTGACCTCCGGCGATAAATCCAAATACGGGTTCATAATTCTTGCTCCTTTCGGCAGAAGGATAACAACGGCCTTGAGCCACGCCTATCCTATCATGATTTTCGGAAAAGGTCAATCGGGGGAGCGAAAATCGCTTTCCTCGTGAGTTGACTATTTTGTCCTGTCGGCATATAATGAATATTCAGGTTCTGCCTGAAGGTTTGCAAGCAAAGGGGCGTTTTTGTGAAGAGGCTGCTGGTTTATCTGCGCGGGAATATCAAAGAATGCGTATTGGCGCCGCTGTTTAAGCTGCTGGAGGCCATTTTTGAATTGCTTGTGCCGCTGATTATGGCCGCAATCATCGACCAAGGCATCGGCGGACACAATGAGGCGCTGGTCTGGCGGTACGGGCTGTATCTGCTTTTGCTTGCGGCGGTCGGCCTTATCAGCGCGATTACGGCTCAGTTTTTTGCCGCACGTGCGGCGACAAGCTGCTCGACCCGTCTGAAGGGCGCTCTGCTTCGGCATATTTATTCGCTTTCATTTAAGCAGACGGACGGCATCAGCGTGCCGACGCTCATTACGCGCATGACATCGGATGTCAATCAGGTGCAGTCCGGCGTGAATATGGCGCTCCGCCTTTTGCTGCGCTCACCCTTCATCGTGTTTGGTGCAATGGTGATGGCGTTTACGGTGGACGCGACCGCCGCTCTTGTTTTTGCCGTCATTATCCCCGTGCTTTCCGTCATCGTGGCGCTTATCCTCAAAAAGACCCTGCCGGGCTATCGGCAGATTCAGCGCGCCTCAGATGCCGTGCTGGGCGCGACACGCGAAAATTTGACGGGTGTGCGCGTTATCCGCGCCTTCGGACGGGAACAGAGCGAGGAGGAGCGCTTCCGCGAAAAGCATGATGCGCTGACGGCGCTGCAAATCAAGATCCAGCGCATTTCCGCCGCTTTAAATCCGCTGACCTTGCTTCTGATTGATACGGCGCTGGCGGTACTGATTTATGTGGGCGCCGTGCGCGTGAACATCGGCGTGCTGACGCAGGGGCAGGTCGTAGCGCTGACCAACTATATGTCGCAAATTCTGGTCGAGCTGGTCAAGCTGGCCAACCTGCTCATCACCCTGACCCGCGCAATGGCCTGCGCGTCCCGTGTGGAAAGCGTCCTGTCCGTTGAGCCGGATATGCTGCCCGGCACGGAAGAGCCGAACTGGGATGCGGAAAATACGCTCGTGCTGGACCATGCCTCCGCCTCCTATGAAGGCGTGGGCAAGGAGGCGCTGAGCGACATTACCCTGACGCTGAAAAAGGGGCATACGCTGGGCGTCATAGGCGGCACAGGCTCAGGGAAAAGCACCTTCGCTTCTTTGATACCGCGCTTTTATGATACGAGCGCCGGCAGCGTATATGTAGGCGGGAAAAATGTAAAGGAGCTGTCGCTGGAGGCACTTCGGCAGGGCATTGGCGTCGTGCCGCAGAAGGCGCTTTTATTCCGCGGGACGATTCGGGATAATCTTTTGATGGGCGACCGCTCCGCCGACGATAAGACGCTGCTTTCGGCGCTCAGGACGGCGCAGGCGCTTGATTTTGTGAGTGAGCTTCCGAAAAAATTGGATGCGCCCGTCGAGCAAAACGGCCGGAACTTTTCCGGCGGGCAGCGGCAGCGCCTGACCATCGCCCGTGCCCTTGTGCGCAGACCGCATATTCTGATTTTGGACGACAGCGCTTCCGCCTTGGATGCGCAGACGGACGCAAGGCTTCGCAAGGCCATCGGGGAGGACGTCAGGGACGCGGCGGTCATCATCATTTCGCAGCGCGCCTCGTCCGTCATGCACTTAGACAGAATCCTGGTGCTGGACGACGGAAAAGCTGTCGGGCTTGGGACGCATGAAGAACTGATGAAGAACTGCCCCGTGTATCGGGAAACCTATGAGGCGCAGTTTCCCAAGGAGGTGCGGGCATGAAAAAGCCGGATCAGAACACCCGCAGGACATTAAAAAAGGTGCTGGACGAGATCAGCCGCTATAAGCACCTGCTCATTTTATCGCTGCTGCTGGCGCTTGCCTATGTGGTCCTGACGCTGTGCGTGCCGATTTTGACGGGCAACGCTGTGGACAGCATCATCGGGAAGGGACAGGTGGACTTTTCGGCGCTGATTCAAACGCTGCTGCTTCTCGTCCTGTCCGCCTTGGGCGCGGCGGGGGCGCAGTTCGCCATGAGCCTCATCAACAATAAAATCACCTGCCTGACCGTTCGCTCCCTGCGCGTCCGTGCCTTTGAACGGCTGATGCGGCTGCCGCTTCAGTATGTGGACAGCCACGCCTTCGGCGAGACCATC
This sequence comes from bacterium, assembly GCA_963626285.1. Classification (GTDB taxonomy): domain Bacteria; phylum Bacillota; class Clostridia; order Christensenellales; family Aristaeellaceae; genus CAVDRM01. The sequence goes on from CAVFWQ010000059.1 coordinate 3,695, forward strand.
AGCCGCGTGATGACGGATATCGACCAGTTCTCCGACGGTCTTCTGCTGGGTTTTACGCAGCTGTTCACGGGCGTCATGACCATTCTGGGCACGCTGGTTTTTATGTTCTCCGTCAATGTCACCATCGCGCTGGTGGTGGTGCTGATTACGCCCGTTTCCCTGTTTGTCGCGGCGTTCATCGCCAGGCAGACACATAAAATGTTCGTGCGTCAGGCCAAAATCAGGGGCGACCAGACGGCGCAAATCGACGAGATGATTACGGGCATGAAGGTCATTTCCGGTTTTTCGGACGAAGAGACCATGCTCAGACGTTTCGACGACACGAACGAAAAGCTGCGGGATGCCGCGCTAAAAGCCATCTTTTTCTCCTCCATCACCAACCCCGCTACGCGCTTCGTGAACGCCCTGGTCTATGCGGGTGTCGGCATTGTCGGCGCACTCAGCACCATTGCGGGCGGCATGAGCGTCGGTCAGCTCACCTGCTTTCTGTCCTATGCCAACCAGTACACCAAGCCGTTCAATGAGATTTCCGGCGTGGTCACGGAGCTGCAAAACGCCTTGGTCTGCGCAGGGCGGGTGTTTGAGCTGATTGAGGAGCCGGTCGAAACGCAGGACGCAGAGAAGCGGCTTCAAAATGTGCGCGGCGCCGTCAAGCTGAACGATGTGTCGTTCTCCTATGTGCCGGAGCGTCCGCTCATCGAGCATTTGAATGTCGAGGCCGAGCCCGGACGCCGCATCGCCATCGTCGGGCCGACAGGCTGCGGCAAGACGACGCTGATTAACCTGCTCATGCGCTTTTACGATGTGAACGGCGGCGCAGTGACCGTGGACGGGGAAGACATCCGCGCAGTGACACGCGCCTCCCTGCGCGAAAATTACGGCATGGTTCTGCAGGATACATGGCTGCGCGCCGGAACGATTCGGGAAAACATCTGCTTCGGCCGTCCCGACACAACGGAGGAGGACATGGTGGCGGCGGCCAAAGCCGCCCATGCTGATTCGTTCATTCGCCGTCTGCCGGACGGCTATGACACGGTCATCGGAGAGGACGGCGGCGCGCTGTCGCAGGGACAGAAGCAGCTTCTTTGCATTGCGCGAGTGATGCTCCTGCTCCCGCCCATGCTGATTTTGGACGAGGCGACCAGCTCCATCGACACGCGCACGGAGATGAAAATTCAGGCTGCGTTTCTTAAAATGATGCAGGGGCGCACGAGCTTTATTGTCGCGCATCGCCTGTCCACCATCCGCAGTGCCGATATCATCCTTGTGATGAAGGACGGCCACATCATCGAGCAGGGCTCGCACGCTGAGCTTTTGCAGAAGAACGGCTTCTATGCCGAGCTGTACCGCAGTCAAACGGAAAATATTTAAGCTGCATTATCCTATCTTTAGACATGGCTCCGCTCTTTCAAAAAAGCGGGGCTTTCTTCATAAAAAGTTTTTGCCGCCTGTTAAGTTTTTGCCTGTCGATTCGTCTATATGAGTGAAGGAGGTGAGCGGGATTGGGAATGATTCAGGCGCCGAATCGGACCCGAACGGAGCGGCTTGAGCAAATGATTCGGTTATATGAGAAGGATATGCTTCGCATCTGCTGCCTCTATTTGAGGGATTGGAGCCTGGCCGAGGACATCGTGCAGGAAGCCTTTCTAAAGGCGTACCGAGGCATGGATACCTTCCGCGGGCAGTGCAGCGAAAAGACATGGCTGATAAAAATCGTCATGAACTGCTGTCGGGATCACAGACGCAGCAGCTGGTACCGCTTCATTGACAAGCGCGTTTCCCTTGACACACTGCCTGCCGCCGAGCAGCCGCCCAGCGATGAACATATCGCGCTGACGATGGCCGTCATGAGGCTGAGGCCGAAATATTTGGAGGCCGTTCTGCTGTATTTTTATGAGGGCTATTCCATGAAGGAGACAGCCGAAATGCTCGGCATCACAGAGGCGGCTGTTTCAAGCAGGATCAGCAGGGCAAAGCAGAAGCTGAAGCATGAGCTGGAGGAAGATGAAAGCGATGAAAACTGATTTGGACATCATGAACGGCATTCGCACGGCACTTGATGATTGCACACGCGGAATCGCTGAGGCATCTTCGCTTCAGCCGAAGATCATGCAAAAGGTGAAAGGAGAAGAACCCATGAAAAAGAAGCTGTCAATGACATTAGCCGTCGCGCTGGCCTTGGTCCTTATTTCCGCGGCCGCGCTCGCGGCCACCCTGCTCTGGCGGGAGGCCGGAGAGAAGGTCGCTCCGCTGGAGAGCAAGAACGGCTATTACGACACGTGGAGCACAGATGCGAAGACAGAGTTGGTTCGGAGGCTGTACGACTTGGGCGAATTAAAGGACAATGCTGATGCGGAGAGGCTCCTGAGCGGCACTGACATGGATGCACAGGAAAAGGATGCGCTGTGCGATAAAATCATGACGGGCTATGTGAACGGAACGGCCGATACCGTCACGCTCCTGTCTATCTTGGAAAAGCTGCACGGAAGCATGGATACATGGCCGCAGGAGGACAAGGTCTGGTATAACGAGCTGCTTCAGGCCAATCAGCTGCTGACGGACGAAGACGCCGATTATGTGCTTCCGAATGACGGGGAGCTGACGCAGGAGCAGGCCGTCGAAGCGGCGAAAAAGCTCCTTAACGAAAAGGGCATAGAGCATTTGGACACCGCCAAGGTCGAGGCAACGCTGATGGAGGAGACACTGCGCGTTTGGAGCATCGTCTTTGAAATGAACCGAGAAGGGCAGCCCTATGGCGGCACCTGCCATGTGGATTTACTGACGGACGGCACGATGCTGAATTACTCCACGCCAAGGCTCGCAACAATGTATATGACAGGGCTTGCGCCGGATGATGGAGCCATTTCCGAAGAGGAGGCGCTTAAAGTCGGACTCAAGGCCATCTCCGATGCCTGCGATGTGCGGGAAAGCGAGCTGACCGGTTCGTGCGCCTTCTTTGGCGAGATTGACATCAATCATGCGACCGCCGCTCACGCGTCATGGAAAACGCGCCTTTGGGCGGTCGATACCGAGCAAAACTACTATGCCCTGCTCACCCCCGCTGGAGAAATCGTCTACGTCGGAAGCCATCAATAATCCATAGAACACGAAAGAGCCGCAGCGGAGCATTCTCCCTGCGGCTTTTGCGTGTCAAAAGCTGTGTTTTTGACACGCTCCATGCAGGATGAAGCAATTCATCCTGCATGGCAAGGCTGCGGAAATGATTTTTCTGCGCTGATGCTCCGAAAAAACGCCCCGTCAGACCGCCAAAGCCGGTCGATATGATACAAATGAAGGGACTGCGGCTCCATCATCATCCCTAAGAATGCCTGCGGACTTTTTCGACAGTCTGGAGCCGCAGCGGAGCATTCTCCCTGCAGCTTTGCATTGCGGTTTTATCGAAAATCAGCAGCTGATTTCCCCGCACAGGTTTTGATGCAGCAGCGGCAAACGTTTCGGTGCATCGCCCAGCACCCACATCAGCTTGGCGACGGCGGCCTCCGTGGTCATGTCTCCGCCGCTGAAAACATGGGAGGACAAAATATCGTGACCGACCTCGTAAATCGTAAAATCGGCGCGTTCATACAGGCATTGCGTGACCACCAACGTCACAATGTCCCGCTCCCTGAGCTGCGCCAACTTATGAACAAGGTTTCGGCGGATATAATGAAGCCCGCCCATGCCGAAGGCCTCCAGCACAATACCGCGATAGCCCTTGCTCATGACATAGTCAAACACATCCGGCGATGTGCCGGGCATGAGTTTGAGCAGGAAAATGTTCGGCTCAAGCCGCTCCTCCAAAGCAAACGGCGCATCGGTTTTGAAGGTGTCAAGCAGCGCATGATTGATGTGCAGGCCGTCCGCCGCGATTTCACCCGCAAGCGGGGCGTTGACGCTGTCGAAGGCGTCAAACGATGTGGTGCGCATCTTTACGGCGCGAGCACCTAAAATAATTTTATGGTGAAATAAAATGTACACGCCGCCGGGCAGTTTATTGAGCGCCGCGGCAGACTCGCATAAATTCAGCGGCGCATCGGACAGGGGCACGTTCAACGGAAGCTGAGAGCCTGTCAGAATGACTGGCTTTTTGAGATGACGCAGCATAAACGACAGCGCGGCGGCTGTGTAAGCCAAAGTATCCGTGCCGTGCGTAATCAGTACGCCGTCCGCATTTTCCAAGGCCTGCGCCGTTTTTTGCGCCAGTAAACGCCATTCCTCCGGCTGAATGTTGCTTGAGTCCAGCGAAAAAACATCGTGCGCTTCAAAATCGGCATTATCCGACAGACGCGGCACGGCATCGAGCATCTGCGCGGCGTGCATGGCAGGACAAAGCCCGTGCTCCATCGGAACGGATGCGATTGTTCCGCCTGTCGCCAGTAAAACATAATGCTTTTCCAATCTCTCGCCCCCTCCTGTTCATTATAGCACGGAGGAAGGCCTGCGGCAACAAAAAGACAAAAACGGCATCATAGCAGCTATATATGTGCTGAAATGATATGAGCCGGAAAGAAAGTTCGGCAGAAAAATAATATGATAGCGTTAGCACAACACGAAAGACTGCAACAGAAGGGAAAAAGAACATGACACAGATGTACAAAGTATGCTATAATCATGACAGAATCTATTGCGGAATTGCGGACAGGAACAAGGGGGTATGGATTGAAGCGGATGATGCGATGCTGTCCGTCGCTCCGTATCCCGCGTACAAATCGACAAGACGGAAACGCTGACGAAGACCTTCCTGTTTTATAACGGCGATGTCTGTCGTAAGACATTTGAATATAGGGAAGGCGAGGAGGAATAAGAATGGTTGCGAGAACGAAAAACAATTCACCGTATCTGTGGCAGAAAAAATATGCCCCCAACGTATACTTCTGTCCGTGCTGCCAAGAGCGCGTTCTTTATGAGAGTGAAGCGAAGGCGCAGGAAGCGCTGTGCGAATACTGCGGAACGCCTGTTAAAGGCAACCATATCCAACGCATCGGCAAGACCATCAAACCGAAATTCGTGAGGGCGCCGGAGGACAGCTGGCAGGATGCCATCAAGGTTCGGTTTGGTTATAAGCTGCCGAGGATGCGCCTGAAGATGCAGTACGGAATCGATGTAACCGAAGAAGAGAAAAGGGAGTACGCAAAGACACATGAAATGATATGAGCCGTAACAGAACTGCTGCAGCTGCATGAAACGGGCGGAAAGGATGGAATTTTATGCGTACTTTGATATTACTCGGTGTGTGTTTCTTCCTATTTTTCCTATTTGTCATTGTTAAAACGAACTTTTCCGGCGTGGTATGCGGTGTCATTGCAATATTGGTTATGTGGAAGCTGCTTGCGCTGTGGGAACGAAAGCGGCAGCGCTGCCGTTGTTTGGAAAATGCAATGATAAGCGTTTACAAAATTAAGTATATGCACAGTGTCAAGGCGAAGAAGCGCTGTGCGGATTCCGCAAAGGAGAATTTTGCTGCAGCTATCGAATGCGGCTACAAGCCGGAGAAGGATGACTGCTGGATGAAGGTGAAACAATATTTGGACGAGATAGAAGGGATGGATGCAACATCGGAATTTGACAACGGCTAAAGAGAAAGAATTTATGGGCTATGTCATGGTCGGCAAGGCTGGTGTATGGCTTTGACTGTGCCTGGCTGCCATGCCGAGGGTGAACGGAAAAATATGATATATGCAGCTTGCGAATATGCTTTTGAAATACGCGAAATTTGCAAACTAACAACCGATTGATACATCAATCCGTTTTTGACAACCAAGGCATCCTGTGATATACTAAACTGTCTTTTTGTGCGCTGCACGAAGGGACGGGAGGAAGAAAAAATGGCGCAATTTGTTGACCACGCGCCGCTCAGCCTCAAGGCCGGAAACGGCGGGAACGGCTGCGTCGCGTTTCACAGGGAAAAGTTTATTCAAAACGGCGGGCCGGACGGCGGGGACGGCGGCAAGGGCGGAGACGTCATCCTGCTGGCTGACCCGAACATGCACACGCTGCTGGATTTTCGTTTTCGCTCCAAGTATGAGGCGGAAAACGGTGCGGACGGCAGCGGCAACCGCTGCCTGGGCAAGTCCGGCGCGGACCTTATCGTGAAGGTGCCTGTCGGCACGGTGGTGCGCGATAAGGAGACCGGCGCGGTGGTCGCCGATATGTACGAAGCGGGGCGGCAAAAGGTGCTGCTTAAGGGCGGACGCGGCGGCTGGGGGAATATGCACTTTGCAACGCCCACCCGTCAGGCGCCTAACTTTGCCAAGCCCGGCATGAAGACCGAAAAGCGGGAGTTCATGCTGGAGCTTAAATCCATTGCGGATGTCGGCTTGGTCGGCTATCCGAATGTCGGCAAAAGCACCATCCTGTCCGTCGTCACGGCGGCGCGGCCGAGAATCGCTAATTACCATTTTACGACCCTGACGCCCAACCTCGGCATGGTGCGCCATCACGGGCAGGACTTTGTCATGGCGGATATTCCGGGGCTTGTGGAGGGAGCCAGTGAGGGAGCGGGGCTTGGCTTTGACTTCCTTCGCCACGTCGAGCGCACGCGCCTCCTGCTGCATGTTGTGGATATTTCCGGCAGCGAGGGACGCGACCCCGTCGATGATTATGACCAAATCAATCGCGAGCTGGATGCCTACGGCGACCTTCAATATCGGCCGCAGATAGTTGCCGCCAACAAAATGGACATTCCGGGCGCGGAAGAAAATTTGGAGCGGCTCAAGCGGCATATCGGGAAGGATATTCCCGTGTTCGCCGTCAGTGCGGCCACGCATCAGGGCTTTGAAGCGCTGATGAACTGCGTGGCCTCCACCTTGGCCGATTTGCCGGAGGCTGCGCCGTTTAATGAAGAGGAACTGACGGATGAGCAGCTGCCCACGTCCGGCTTCACCGTTGAAAAGGATGCAGGCGTGTTTGTCGTAACGGGACCTGCGGTGACGCAGCTTATCGAGAGCGTCAACTTTGAGGACGAGGAATCCATGAACTGGTTCCACCGCACCATGCGGCGTGCCGGCATCATCGACGCCCTGCGTCAGGCGGGCGCTGCCGAGGGCAGCACGGTCCGCATGGACGATATGGAGTTTGACTTTGTGGAATAAGAGGAGCGAAAGAAATATGAACAGCAAGCAGCGCGCATATCTGCGTTCCATGTGCAATACACTGCCGGCTATTTTGCTGGTCGGCAAGGAGGGCGTGACGGAAAACACATTAAAGAGCGTCGGCGATGCGCTGGAGGCGCGGGAGCTGATTAAGTGCGGTGTTCAGCGCGGAGCGCCGCTGGAGGCGCGGGAGGCGTGCAGCCTGATTTGCGAGGGGACGGGCGCCGAGCCTGTGCAGTGCATCGGCAATAAGTTCTGCATTTACAGGCCGAAGGAAAAAGAACCGGTCATTGTTTTGCCATAAAGGGACGGTTACACGGGCAGCCCCGCATATCATGATGGCTAAGAAGCAGGGAACACCTGCATTTTATCGGCTTAGATCGTTTTTGTGTAACTTTGCATCCACAACATATTGTGGATGCTTTTAAAATTTCATCAATATTTTGTGTTTTGGTCTTGACAAGGAAGATGCGCCCCGCTATAATGGAGTCGGGTCAAAAGCCAAACAAAGCTGACTGCGGGGGGATTTAATAGATGATTCAGTCCATTAAAAAGCGGGACGGCCGTGTTGTGCCGTTCGATGCAGAGAAGATCACCGACGCGATTTTTAAGGCGTTTACGGCCAGCGGCAGCGCCAAGGGAAGGGAGACGGCGGAAGAAATTGCCGCGCAGGTCGTCAACGAAATCGAGAACAATGAGTCCATCGGCACAACGCCCTCCGTCGAAGAGGTGCAGGACACGGTCGAAAAGGTGCTGATTGAGAAGGGCTTTGTGCGCACAGCCAAGGCCTATATCCTTTATCGTGCCGAGCGCAGCCGTGTGCGCGAGATGAACACAAGGCTGATGAAGGTGTTTGAGGACATCACCTTTAAGCCTGCGTCCGAGTCCGATATCAAGCGAGAGAACGCCAACATCAACGGCGACAGCGCGATGGGCGCGATGCTCAAATTCGGCTCCGAGGGCGCAAAGCAGTTTTATGATATGTATGTCCTGAAGCCGGAGCATGCGCGGGCGCACCGCGAGGGCGATATCCATATCCATGATTTGGATTTCTATACCCTGACCACCACCTGCTGCCAAATCGATTTGCTGGAGCTGTTTAAGAACGGCTTCTCCACCGGTCACGGCGTTCTGCGCGAGCCGAATGATATTGCCAGCTATTCCGCCCTGTGCTGCATTGCGATTCAGGCAAACCAGAACGACCAGCACGGCGGCCAGAGCATCGTGAACTTTGACTACGGCATGGCGCCCGGCGTGAAGAAGACGTATTTTAAGCGCTTCCGCGACAACCTGTCCCGCTCGCTGGAGCTGAAGGCGAATGTCGAGGACAGCGACTGCGTGGCACGGGAGCTGCTGGATAAGGTGTTTGAAAAAATTCAAAAGAAGCCCGAAATGACCCGCGACGAGGCATTCGTCAGCGCATTGAAGGCAGAGCTTGCGCCTTATGCGGACGACGTGCTTGCGAATGAGATGATAGATTTTTCCTATAAATACGCCCTCAAGGAAACCACCAAGGCGACCTATCAGGCAATGGAAGCGCTCATCCACAACCTGAACACCATGAATTCCCGTGCGGGCGCACAGGTGCCGTTCTCGTCCATCAACTACGGCACGGACACCTCGCCCGAAGGTCGTCTGGTCATGCAGCAGCTTTTGTATGCAACGGAGGCGGGGCTGGGGCGCGGCGAAACGCCGATTTTCCCCATCCAGATACTGCGCGTAAAGGAAGGCGTCAATTACAACGAGGGCGACCCCAACTACGACATTTACCGCCTTGCAATCCGCACCAGTGCCAAGCGCCTGTTCCCGAATTTCTCCTTCCTTGATGCGCCCTTCAATCTGCAATACTATAAGCCCGGCCATCCCGAAACAGAGGTCGGCTACATGGGCTGCCGCACCCGCGTGATGGGCAATGTTTACGACCGCAGCCGCGAGATTGCGCCGCGCAGAGGCAATCTGTCCTTCACCTCCATCAATCTGCCGCGCCTTGCCATCAAGGCCAAGGGCAACATTGATGAGTTTTTCCAGGATTTGGAAAAGAAAATGGATATGTGCTGCGACCAGCTCTACGAGCGCTATCAAATCGTGGCGCGGAAGAAGGTCTACAATTTCCCCTTCCTGATGGGACAGGGCGTGTGGCTCGATTCCGAAAAGCTCGGCTGGAATGACGAGGTCGGCGAGGTGCTGAAGCACGGCACGCTGTCCGTCGGCTTTATCGGCCTTGCGGAAGCGCTCAAGGCGCTGGTCGGCAAGCACCACGGAGAGTCCGAGTCCAGCCAGAATCTGGGGCTTGAAATCATTGGCTACATGCGCAAATATCTGGATAAAAAGACCGCAGAAACCGGCATGAACTACACCCTGCTGGCAACGCCGGCGGAGGGGCTTTCCGGACGCTTCGTCCGTCTGGACAGAGAGCGCTTCGGTTCGATTCCCGGCGTGACAGACCGCGAATATTACACCAATTCCTTCCACGTTCCGGTCTATTTCCCCATCAGCGCATTCGACAAAATCAGCATCGAAGCGCCGTATCATGCGTTGACCAACGCCGGGCACATCACCTATGTCGAAATGGACGGCGACCCGACGCAGAATTTGGAAGCGTTTGAAAAAATCGTGCGCCATATGCATGACTGCGGCGTGGGCTACGGTTCCATCAACCATCCCGTTGACCGTGACCCCATCTGCGGCTTTAACGGAATCATCGGCGATACCTGCCCCCAGTGCGGCCGTGAGGAGGAAGGACACCCCTTTGAGCGCATCCGCCGCATCACCGGCTACCTCGTCGGTACGCTCGACCGCTTCAACGACGCGAAACGCGCCGAGGAGCATGACCGCGTCAAGCATTCAATGTGATGATGCGCAAACCGTCCATCGCAGTTGGGTACACAAAAGCTATGAAAAAAATCGGCGCCGACGGAGAATATCCGCCGGCGC
>CAVFWQ010000060.1:0-13538 GCA_963626285.1 bacterium
ACGATGGCGATGACACGTCCTTGATGGACATGTTCCATGATGTTCATAAAAAACGCAAACACTCCCTTCTACCATATTTAAATGTATTATAGCACACCCGCCCTGTCCATACAACTGAAAAAATCTTAAGCAAAATTACAAAATTTTTGTATTGTCCGTTCGAGCGGCTGACGATATAATAAATCGTTGCCTGCAATCGGCCTCCCGCATTCCCGCAAGAGGCTTATATAATATCAACGATTTTCGGAAAGGAAGTCAGGCCTTCCATGAAGCTGTTTGAGCGTTTTGATGAGCTGGCGCAGCGCATCGACAGGATGAATCGTGAGGCTGTGCAACGCTGCGACATTCCCTATATCCGTCTGCACGATTTTACCCATTATATGGATTTGAAGGTGTTTTTCGACGCCTATACCCGCCGTCTTCGCCTGCCGAAGGAGCAATCGGACGCTCTCTTTGCGTTCATTTATGAGGATACGCAAGCCATAAAGCGCGAGCATCCGAAAGCGGATCTGTATCTTTGCACCTTCGCTTATTTCAAACACATGGTTTACCGCACGGGCAATTTAGATACGCCCGATGATTGCGTGGAAAAACTGGATCTGGAATTGTTTGAGCCGTACCGTGCGGCACGGTCGAAGCAAATGCGGGACGAACGGCTTTCCGATGCCGAGTACGCGCTGATTGCGCTCTTTCATGCGCAGATTCTCAAGGACGCTCAATAAAAGAGTGCCCTGTCCTTCCGTTCACTCATCCTGCTCGTCTTTGTTCAAAGGCGTTTCAAAGCAGTAGTGATGCGGGAAATTTTTATCAAACAGCTCGGCAAAGGCGCGGCGATTTGCCACCTGCGCCACCTGAAACAACTTGCGCATACGATACTGCATGGAGCTTTCGGAAAGAAAAAGTCTCCCTGCGATGCTTTCATAGCTGTCGCCTGTCAGCAGCTCCCGAATGATGCGAAAATCCAGTTCATCACAGCGCTGAATGCAGCGGTCAATGCGCATCAGCGCCTGAAGGGTCGGCTCGTCATAAAACGGGCCGCCCTCAAAGTGTCCGCCGATGGGGTGTCTGACGGGAAGCGCAGCGTCCGGCGCTCCGTCACGGCGCGTGCTTTCGCGTTCTAAAATACGGCCGGGAGCCGTAATTCTAAACTGTAAATTTTCGTTTCGGTTTTCCTGCAAGTACAGCCAGATGGTGACGGCGCTCGCACCAATAGCCTCAAAATTAATCATAAGAGAGGTGATGGCGGGACGGCAGTATTGGCCGATTCGATTGCCGTTAAAGGAAGCAAGCAGCAGTTTATCCGGCACTTCTAAATGATGCTCTTCGCAGAAATGCAAAAAAGCGACGGCCACATAATCATTCGGGCAGAGAACGGCGTCAAAGCCGTCCGCCTCGTTTAAAAACGCATCAAAGCTTTCTGAAATATAGGTCTTATACGAAAAGCTCTTGCTGCGGAGCAGCCCGCCGCTCAAATCGGCATAATGCCGCATGGCTTCACTGCGGACAGCGTCATTCATGGAATTATAGCCAACGCCGACCATCGCCACGGAGCGGGCGCCTTTTTGCAGGAAAAAATCAAGCATTTGCTCCGTGGCAATGCGACGGGAAAAAGTCGCGCAGGAATAGTGAAAATCGACATAGTCCGCATCAATGCCTGTGACAACGATGCGCTTTTTCAGCGTTTCCAAATTTTGCAGGACGGTCTGCATTCTGGAGGATTCAAACCCGATGACGATGACCGTATCTCCGGCCAAAGTGTCCTCCTTTAATTCTTCACAGCTGCTGTACATTCGTGCGGAATAGCCCTTGCGCACCGCAACCCTGCGGATGCTGCCGACCACGGAAGCGCAGATGGGGGTGTCGTGGCATTCCTTGTCCATCAGCACGGGAATGGCAGGACGGCCGCGCGGAACAACCGGCTTTGAGGTCATGATGTCCTCCTTTCATGACGGCTCAGTCTTACACTCAATTGGATTTATATTCGACAGGCTGCGTCTTTTTTCCTGCAATGCAAAAAGCACTTATTTTAACGCATAGAAAGTGTAGAATGAAACTTAATTAAATATTTTATCACACCTTTCAGAAAAAGACAATATGAAGTTTTTGCAATTCCCGCCGAAGTTTTCAAATTGAAGAATTTTCGGGCGCAGTATATAATGATGACAATCATGTTCCATATGATACAGGAGGTCTTCTATGGAATCATTTGAACTTCTTGCCCCGCAGATTTACCGCTTGCAGGTGCCTTTTCCCGGCGACTGGACAGGGGTCACGCTGGTTCGCGGTGAAAAAAATGTGCTCATTGATACCGGCGGCTGTGCGGAAACGGTTGACTCGACCATTGTTCCCGCGCTGAAAGAGCTGGGGCTGACGCTCAACGACATGGATGCCGTGCTGCTGACGCACACGCATGGCGACCATATCGGCGGTCTTCCGCGCATTCGTGCCCTTGCGCCGGACATCCGTGTGGCGGCTTACGCGCCGATGGCGGACAAGGTACGCAACCCGCTCATCTACATGAAGCGGATTCGCGGCCGTTTTCCCGGCTTCAGCAGCCCGCCGTCCGGCAGCATTGCAGGGTGCGAGCCCGATATTCTGCTGAATGACGGCGACAAGCTGTATGGCTATCTGCGGCTGATTTATACTCCCGGTCACGATGACGACGCCGTCTGCTTCATGGATGAGCGGTGCAGTGCCCTCATCACAGGGGATTCTTTGCAGCTCAACGGTACGCGCTCCCAAGGCAGCGCGCTGTGCATGTTCGTCGGCGACTATTTATCGTCCGTGGAGCGGCTGATTGCGGAAAAGCCGGAATACATCATCGCCGGGCATGAATATCTGCCGCTTGGCGGATTTGCCAAGGGGCAAAAGGACGTCACGGCTTATCTCCGCCGGTGCAGGGAGCTGATTGAATTTTATCGCGGCTTTGTCCGCGGCATGCAGCTTGCCGGCAACAGTGACCCTGCCGCCATTGCGCGGGCGCTCATTCATGAAATCGGCGGCGAAGAGCCTCAGAAGCTGTGCCTGCCCCTTTATACCGTCACGCAGCTGATGAAATGAAATGCTGTTAATAATTTATTATAAAGGAAGGACTGAACAATATGTCTGACAAGAAATCCGTTCTTATCACCGGCTCCTCTCACGGCATCGGCGCGGCTGCGGTCATTGCTTTTGCCAAAGAAGGCTATGACGTCGGCATCAATTACTGCAATTCTCCGGCTGATGCGGAGGACGTCGCCCGTCAGTGCAGGGAAATCGGCGCGGATGCGCAGATTTACAAGGCTGATGTCAGCAAGCGGGAAGACTGTGAAAACATGCTCCATGCGTTTATCGAGCATTTCGGAAAAATCGACGTGCTGATTAACAATGCGGGCGGCGCGCTCAAAATGCCCAAGGGCGGCTTCATCGATATGCCGATGGACTACTGGGACAGCCAGATCGCCCTGAACTTAAGCTCTGCTGCGTACTGCTCTCATGCGGCTGCCAAGGACATGGTCGAAAAAGGCATTCACGGCGCTATCATCAACGTGTCCTCCGTTCACAGCCTTGTTACATGGGTGCGCCGCAAGGCGCTGCCGTATTCCGCCGGAAAAGCGGGCTTGAATATGTTCACCAAGTCCATCGGCGTTGAACTTATCAAATACGGCATCAATGTCAACTGCATCGCGCCCGGCCTTATTTACACAAAAATTATGAGCCGCTATTCCGAAAAGGACATTACCGGCTTTAACCGCAAGATCCCGATTGGTCACGGCGGTCAGCCCGACGATATCGTCCCCATGATGCTGTTCCTTGCCGATAAGGAAAAGAGCCGCTTCATTGTCGGCCAGACCATCTTTATTGACGGCGGCCAGACCATTGACGGCGCAATCGACAACATGCTTGAAGACGAATTCTGATTTTTCATATTCGATAAAAATACTGATGAAGAGGTCTATGGCCTCAAAATAAAGGAGGATACAGACTATGGCACGCAAATATGAAGATATGAGAAGCTGCTGGGAATTTGGCGAGGCAAATGAATGCCGCCGCGGATTGATGCTGGGCATGGGCTATACGGAAGAAGAGCTTCATCGCCCGCTGATCGCTGTCGTTGACTCTTGGAATGAATATAATCCCGGCCACGTTCATCTGAATCAGCTTGCCGAGCGCGTCAAGCAGGGCATCCGTGAAGCGGGCGGCCTGCCGCTGGAAGTGATGACCACCGCCATCTGCGACGGCATGGTGCTGAAAGACCCCAAATATATCGAGGTCCCTTCCCGCAACTCCATTGCTGACCAGGTCGAGCTGACCGTGGACGGCAATTTCTTTGACGGCATGGTGCTTCTGTCCACCTGCGACTCCATCGTGCCCGGCCACCTGATGGGCGCCGCCCGTCTGGACATTCCGGCCATCGTTGTGACCGGCGGCTATATGCCTCTGGGTACGTTCCGCGGCAGGGAAGTCGTGCATATCCGTGCGCAGGATAAGGTCGGCGCGGCTGCCGAGGGCAAAATCGATATGGATCTGTACAACGGTCTGATTCAGCACAGCTGGGGCATCTGCGGCGGCTGCACCTCCATGACCACCGCCAACTCCATGTGCATGATGGCCGAAGCAATGGGCATGACGCTGCCCGGCAACTCCTCCATGTCCGCCGTATCCAGCGAGATCCGCAATCTGGCGTTCCGCGCCGGCAAGCGCATCATGGAGCTGGTGAAGGAAGGCATCACCGCCCGCCAGATCATCACGCCCGAATCCATTAAAAATGCCATCGCCGTTGACATGGCCGTCGCCGGCTCTTCCAACCTTATCCTGCATCTGCCCGCCATCGGTCATGAAGCGGGCTATGACCTGCCGTGGTGGAAGTATTTCGATGAAATGTCCAACTCCGTGCCGCTGCTGTCTCACCTGATGCCCGGCGGCGAATATTCCGTTAAGGACTTTGATTTGGCCGGCGGTATGCCCGCGCTGATGAAGAATCTGCTGCCGCGTCTGAACGGCGACTGCATGACCGTGAACGGCCACACCGTCCGTGAAAATGTGGAAAATGCCGTTATTTACAATGACGACTGCATCCGCACGCTGGATAACCCCGTGATGACCGAGCCGGGTCTGGGCGTGCTGTACGGTTCGCTTGCGCCGGAAGGCTCCATCATTAAGATCGCCGCTGTTCCGCAGAACCTGATGACCTTCAAAGGCAAGGCGAAGGTCTTTAATTCCCTGCACGATGCGTTGGACGCCCTGCGCTCCGGCAAGATTCACGAGGGCGATGCCTGCGTCCTGCGCTTCCTCGGCTTAAAGGGGCGCTTCGGCACTACGGCTTTCACCTTCCAGGAAGAGCTGAAAGGGCAGCCCGCGCTGTACAATTCCTGCGCCATCATCACGGACGGCCGTTTCTCCGGCGGTACATCCGGCTTGAGCGTCGGTTATGTCAGCCCCGAAGCGGCTCTCGGCAGCCCGCTGGCCGTTGTGCATGAGGGTGATGAGATCGCCATTGACATTCCCAACCGCCGCATTGATTTGTGCATCCCCGAAGATGAGCTCAAAGCGCGTATCGAAGCCTTCAAGTGGGAGTTCCCCGGCAAGGACTATCAGCGCTATCTGCGTCTGTTCTCCAAGAATGTCGGCTCGATGGCCAAGGGCGGCATCTGGGAGGTTTAATGAAGCAATTTTATTCCGAATGTCTTGTCATCGGCGCAGGGCTGTCCGGCTTAACGGCAGCCCGTGCGCTGGTGCGCTCCGATATCCGCCCCGCCATCCTTTTTGACGGACGCGGTGCGTCCCCGTGGGTACACGGCATCGGCGCTCCGGTTCATCCCGATGATTCGGCGGATATTTTCTTCAAGGACACGATGGACAGCGGCGTGGTCAACGACCCCGCGCTGGCTCATGCGCTGTGTGCCGATGCGCCCCTTGTCGTTCGGGAAGTGAACGAGATGGGGCTTTCCTTTAATGGCTCGACGGAAGGCGGATATCAGCTTCTGCGTCCCCTGGGTGCAAGCCGTCCGCGTGTTATTTCCATCGGCAATGAAACCGGCCCTGCCATCATCCAAAAGCTCCTTTCCGAATTGCAAGGCAAAGCCGATGTATTCCCGTCCTGCCGTGCGCTTCGGCTGATTGTACGGGACGGGCGCGTGCAGGGTGCTGTCGCCTACAGCAAAAAAGAGCGGGCATTCATTGCCTTTTTTGCGAAAGCGGTCGTACTTGCAAGCGGCGGCTTCTGCTCCGTATTTCCGCAAACCACCAATAAAAAAGATGCGGGCGGAGACGCTGCCGCCATGACGTACTATGCGGGCGCGCAGCTTCGGGACATGGAATTCATCCAATTCGAGCCTTCCGGCGCTGTCTGGCCGGCGTCGCTGCGCGGCACAAGCATGATTACCACCATGTTCTTTGACGGCGCCGTCATGCGCAACGCTCTTGGCGAGCGTTTTATGGACGAGCGTGTTCCAAAGGACGTCATGGCGCGGGAAATCGCCAGGGAAATCAATGCAGGGCGCGGCACGGAACACGGCGGCATTTTCTTTGATGCCACGGGTGTCGGACGCGAGCGCCTGAATGAAGCGTACCCGATGTATGTGAAACGGTATCTGGATGTCGGCATTGATTTGGCGGAGCAAATGATCGAGCTTGCGCCCGCCGCGCACACGAGCTTGGGCGGCGCGGTGATTGACACCTCCTGTGCTTCTACCCTGCCCGCTCTTTTCGTCTGCGGCGAGGCGGCGGGCGGCGTCCACGGCGCGAACCGCATCGGCGGGAGCGCCGGCTTGGAAACGCTGGTCTTCGGCCGGAGAGCCGGTTATGCTGCGGCGGCCTATGTTAAAACAGCCGATGCGCCGAATGCTCCCGTGCCCGATGATATTCCGAGCGATCCGCCTCCCGCCTGCCTTCGTGTGCAGATGCAGGAAACGCTCGGCAAAAATGTCGGTGTGCTGCGATGCGAAACGGGGCTTCGCGAGGCAGAGCAAACGCTGGAAGCGCTGCTGAAGCAGGCATCCGAATACAGCGGCTTTGAGGCCATGCGCCTTGAAAATGACCTGACCGCCGCGATGCTGCTCACTAAAAGCGCTTTGTGCCGCCGTGAATCGCTCGGCTGCCATACGCGAACGGACAGCACGGAGCCCGCTTCTTCACGCTACTATACATTGATTCGGAAAAATTCGGATGGCAGCTGTGCCGTCTGCAAGGAGGCTGTGTGCCATTGAAAAAAGTATTTGTCACCAAGAGCCGATATGTTGACTCCGTCACGCTGATGGGCGTGGCCATCAATCTGACGGACCTTCCCGGCGTTTCCGGCGCCGAATCCGGCATGGGAACAAAGCAGAACATCGATATGCTCACGGGCGAAGGCTATTTCGTGCCGGAAGATACGACGAAAAACGATCTGATGATTGCAGTTGAGGCGGAAACAGAGGAACAGCTGGAGAATGCCTGTGCCGCTGCGATGAAAGCGCTGTCTTCCACGGGCGGCAAGCATCAGCGCGTCTATCGGGATGTGAATGAGCTGGAAAACGGCGAATTCAACGTGCTTCAGATTTCCCTGCCCGGCGAATACGCCATCAGGGAAGCGCGGAAGGCCATTGACAAGGGCATGGATGTGTTCATGTTTACGGCGGATGTTTCCTTGGAGGAAGAGCGCGAAATCAAAGAGTATGCGCGTGAGCACGGCTGCCTGATGATGGGTCCGGATGCCGGCGTCGGGCTGCTGGGCGGCGTTGCAATGGCAGCCGGAAGCATTGTCCGCTTTGGTCCAGTCGGTGTCATCGGCGCTTCCGGCTCCGGCTCTCAGGAGGTCGCCTGCCTCATTGAGCAGATGGGCAGCGGCGTGACCTGCGTGCTTGGCACAGGCGGGCGCGACCTCAAAAAGGCCGTCGGCGGCGTATCCATGAAGGCCGATATGAAACGGCTGGACGCGGATGGGGACACGAAGCTTATCTGTCTGGTTTCCATGCTGGCCGACCGCGAAGTCATGGAAGATGTTCTGTGCGAAGCGGACAAGCTGCACAAGCCCGTCGTCGCCGTTTTCCTTGGGGCAGATGAATCGCTGTACAGGGGGCACAAGGTCGTCGGCACATATAACCTGACAGATGCTGCCAAGGCGTGCGTCCGGCTGATAACGGGTGCGGAGCCGAAGCTCGGCTGGACGGAGGAGGAAGTCAGCGGGCTTTCTAAGAAGCTGGCTGCGCGCCTGTCCCCGGAAAAAAAATATTTCCGCGGCCTGTATACAGGCGGCACCTTTGCCGAAGAAACGCTGATGACCTTCCGCGCCGTTGCGCCGGAAGTGAAGCTGCACACCAACCGAGACAACACCAAGTACGCCATGCGCCTGAAAACGCACAAGCAGAGCGAGGAGCATTCCCTGCTGGATATGGGCGACCTTGACTTTACGGCCGAAGCGCCCCATACCGTTTTTGACCCGACGCAGCGTGTGCAGCGTTTTCGTCAGGAGCTGGCCGACCCTGCCGTCGGCATCATTGCGATGGACATCATCTTAGGTCCGGGCGTTGCGCCCGACCCCGCCTCCTGCTATGTGCCGCTCATTCAGTCCCGACCGGATGTGCTGTACGTCTGCGCGGTTTGCGGCGGCGAACACGACCCGCAGGGCAAGGACGGCATCAAAAAGATGCTCAAGGAAGCCGGCGCTGTCGTTGCCGACAGCAATTACGAAGCTGCGCGTCTGTGCGCAAAGCTCTGTCAGGAACTGGAGGCTCGGAAATAATGGAGGGCATTTATAAGGAAAAGCCGGCGGTCGCCAACCTCGGCATTAAAATCTTCTATGATGCGATGGTCGCACAGAATGTAAAAACCACACAAATCGAATGGATGCCGCCGGTCAAGCAATCCGAAGAGATTGAAGAAATGCTCGACGAATTCCTGTAATAAACGGAGGAAAGCGCGATGGATGTAAAACAGCTGATTGCCGAGGCCAACCAAAAAGCCGCGGCCTGCCTGACGGATAACGACCCGTTCTGGGTGGATATCAAGCCCGCCGGCGAATGTGTCGAAGGGCTTGAGGATCATATGATTCTTCACTCCGGCCCGCCCGTTGACTATGACGATATGGTCATGCTGCACAAGCGCGGCATGGTCAGCGCAATGTTGTTTGAAGGCTGGGCAAAGGACGAAAAACAGGCCGTTGAAATCATCAGGTCCGGCGAAATTAAAATCGACTCGGCGCTGAACCACAACACGGTCGGCGCAGGCACGGGGATTATCACCAAGTCCGTCGCCATGAATGTCATCGAGGACCGCCGCAATCACACCACCGCAGCCACTTTTCCGGCCGAAGGTCCGTTCCAAGGCGGCTTCTGCGGCTGGGGTTTGTACAGCCCCGAAATTGCGGAAAACCTGCGCTATATGCGCGAGGAGCTGTTTCCGCCCGTTCGTGAAATGCTCTCTGCAAACGGCGGCATTGCCATTAAGCCCATTTTGGCCGAGGCAATGCAGATGGGTGATGAAAACCACACCCGTCAGACGGCAGCCGACCTTCTGTTCGATAAAATCGTCCTGCCGCAGCTCTTTGAGCTGAACCGTCCCAAGGAAGAAATCATGCGCACCGTCAAATACATCGTCGAAACGCCACGCTTTTTCCATTGCTACGGTCAGGGCTCTTCCCGTTCCTCCGCCATTGCGGCGGACGGTATCGAGTATTCCACGATGGTCACGGCAATGGCCGGCAACGGCGTGGAATTCGGCATTAAAATCGCCGGCCTGCCGGGGCAGTGGTTTACCGCGCCCGCGCCCATGATGAAGGGCCGCTACACCTCCACCCGCTTTACGGAAAAGGACCAGCTCCCGTGGATAGGCGACAGCTGCGTCGTGGAGACCGCCGGCATGGGCGGTCTGGCAGCCGCGGCCAGCCCCATCGTTTGCTCTCTGCGCGGCATGACATTGGCGGACGCCATTGCGCAAACCCGCGAGATGGAAAAAATCACCATTACCAAAAATCCCAATTACCCGATTCCGAACCTTGACTTTGACTGTCTGCCCTCCGGCATTGATATGCGCCTTGTCCTCAAAACAGGCATTTCCCCTGCCATCCACGGCGGCATGTTCAATTATGAGGGTGGCTTAATCGGTGCGGGCATGGCGCGTGTTCCGATGGCCTGCTTCGAAAAGGCAATGAAGGCTTTCGCAGCCAAGTACAGCCCGAAAAAGTAAGCGTCGAGGAAGCTCATGAAAAAAATCATCGTTTTGAATCTCGGCTCAACGAGCTTTAAGTTCAAGCTCTATGAAATGGGCACGGAAGAAATTCTGCTTGCCTCCGGCGGAGTTGAAAGCATCGGCACGGCTGGAAAATATGAGATTTCGTCAAACGGCCGTGAAGAAAAGGCAGCCTGCGCCTGCAAGACGCATATGGATGCCATGAGCCTTTGTCTGGAAAGGCTTTCGGCACTGGGTCTTTCGGTCGATTTGAAATTGCTGGATGCCGTCGGCTATAAAGCCGTTCACGGCGGACGCTTTTCCGGCGCTCAGCTTGTAACGCAGGAGCTGCTTGCCGAAATGGAACGCATGGCGCCGCTGACGCCGGCACACAACCCCGTTTACATCGCCATGATGCGGGCGGTTGCAAAAAAGTATCCGTTGCTTACGCAAATCGCTTGCTTTGAAACCGGCTTCCATGCTATGATGCCGAAAGAGCGCCGCTATTACGGCGTTCCGCTGGAATGGGCGGAAAAATACGGCGTCCGGCGCTGGGGCTTTCACGGCAATTCCCACAGCTATATCGCCTGGAAAATGGGCATGGAAGCGCCCGACTGCCGCCGCATCGTATCGGCGCACCTTGGTGGCTCTTCCTCTGTCTGCGCCATCTTAGACGGTCATTCCGTCGCTTCGTCGATGGGCGCGACCCCCCAGTCCGGCGTGTTCAACAACAACCGTGTCGGCGATTTTGATGCGTTCTGCCTGCCTGTTCTGGCAACGCAGCTTGGCGGCCTCGACAATGTCATGAAGCTTCTTTCCAAGGAAAGCGGCTTTCAGGGGCTTTCCGGTGTCAGCAACGATATGCGCGAGGTGGAACTGGCCGCTGCCGGCGGCAATGAACGGGCGCAGCTGGCGCTGGATGCCTTTGCCGATTCCGTGATCGGCTACATCGGCATGCAGACGGCCTTCATGGGCGGCTTGGACGCGCTGGTGTTCACCGGCGGAATCGGTCTGAAAGGCTCTGAGTTCCGTGAAAACGTGGTCAGTCGTCTCGGCTTTGTCCATGCGAAGCTCGATGCTCGAAAAAATGCCGAGCGGCGCATTCAGGGGCTCATCAGCGCGCCGGACAGCGGTATCAGGATCTATGTGTTTGAGACCAATGAAGAACTGATGGTGGCCAGAGGGTGTGTGCAATGCCTTGCAAAGAATTGACCGCGTACCTGACCCCCGCTCTTCACGGGCTTTCCTGCGCCGCTCGTGTGCATTCTGTGTTTGACCATGCGGCCAATGTGGTTCTGTCCCTTGGAAACGGTGAAAAGCGATTGCTTTCGCTTCTCCCACCGAGTGCTTTTCGTATGCCGGACAGCCTGTGTGTTCCTCAGCGCATCCTCGGAATGCTGCGGCCGGAAACCGAATTGGCGTTTGATTCCCGCGGGAAGACCGTTCACATGGGCGCAGTCGGCTTTCACCTTTCGGACTGGACAGGAAAAGCCGTATCTTTTCAAGTGAAGCCCGATGCGGAAAAGTTTTCGGCGGCGCTTCAGTTGCTCCGGCGTCCGACCGGCTTTGACCGTCTTCCGCCCGATGTCTTCCAAAAAGCGACGAATGCCCTGAAAAGCGGTGCGATCTCGTCCATGCTTGGGCTCGGCGTCGGATTGACCCCTTCCTTTGACGATGCCGTCGTCGGTTTTCTATGCGCTCGGCATTCCTTCGGTCTCCCCTGCCCTGCGCTTTCCGATGATGCGCTGTGGGAAACGACGGAGATTTCGGCGCGGTATCTGCGCCTTGCCGATGCGGGCTATTTTTCTGAGGCGCTGCTCGATGCGGCACGGGCGCTGGCTGACGGCGCCGACATCATGCCTTCGCTGCTTCACGCCGCGGATTACGGTGCCACAAGCGGCATGGATGCCCTTTACGGCTTTTCAATCGGGTTATGCGGAGACGACGCTTGATATAAAATCAGAGGAGAAATGGCGTGAAAGATATCATCGTTCGCTCCGACAAACTGGTCGTACACGTCAATGCGCTGGGTGCAGAGCTGAAGGGCGTGGAAATGGACGACTTGGAATACCTTTGGCAAGGGCAAAAGGACATCTATCCGCGCACCTCACCGACCTTGTTTCCGATTGTCGGCCGATTTTTAAGCGACACCTACTATGTGGGCGACCGCGCTTATCAAATGCCGCTGAACGGCGTGGCAATGGATGAAAATTTCCGATGCGTTGTGCATGAGGAAAACCGCGCCGTATTTCAGCTGACCGCCAATGAGCGCCTGCTGGCCATGTATCCGTTCGATTTTTGCCTGACAGTGGCTTACACGGCCGATGCAAACACATTGCGCGTGGATTATCTGGTTGAAAATTTCGGAAGCTGCGCAATGCCGTTCTCCATCGGCTGCCACACCGCCTATAACTGGCCGCTGACGGAAGGCGATGCGCCGGAGGACTATCGACTTCGCTTTGAAAAAGAAGAAAACCTTGCATCATTTAACCCCTTCGGCTGGACGCAGCCCTTTGTTCGGGGAAATCTGCGGCCGCTTTCGCATGATTTATTCGCCAATTACACGCGCAGTCTGACCGGCATCCGCTCTGATTGGATACAGCTTGAAAACGTAAAAAACGGTCGCAGCGTGCGTATCCATCGCAAGGATTTCCCCTATCTGGCCATCTGGACACTGCCGACACCTCAGGCAAAATTGATTTGCCTGGAGCCCTGCACCGGCGTCCATGCGGGCAATCACGGCGCACTGCATCTTGAGGAGCGTGACGGGGCATTACTGCTTCAGCCGAAAGAAACGTGGGAAAAAGGGTTCGTATTGGAGTTTCGGGCTTGAACAGAAACCGACTGGAAATATCGGTGCTTTTAAAAAAATAAAACCATAGAGGAGGATACTTTCATGGAACAAACGCTCACCGTCTGCGTCGTCGGATGCGGAGACTTCGCAAGAAATTTTGTGTCTCTTTTCAAGAAACATCCGTATGTGGAAAAGGTATATGTCTGCGATTTGATTGCCGAACGGTCGCAGGAGTATTCCAAGCTGTTCGATGTCGAAATCATCGATACCTATGAACACGCTTTGGAACGCAAAGATATCAACTGCATTGCTAACTTCACGCAGCGGCATCTTCATGGGGACATTGTACTTCGTGCACTTAAAAGCGGAAAACATGTTTATTCCGCTGTGCCGATGGCCAGCAAGGTGGAAGAGTGCCAAGAAATCGTAAAAACAGCCAAGGAAACAGGTCTGACCTATATGATGGGAGAAACCTGCATTTATTTTCCCTGCTCGATGTATTGCAGAGAAAAATATCTAGAAGGTGCATTCGGACACTTCGTATATGGCGAAAGTCAGTATTACCATGATATTGAGCATTTCCCGCAAAATTTCAAGGATGACTTGACCAGTGCCGGTG